>CAXSHS010000070.1:0-17576 GCA_964237325.1 uncultured Acidobacteriaceae bacterium
AGCGTTGCATGAAGAAGGTTGTTGTTGCCTCGCTGCTGGCATTTGCCACCAGTACCCTTGTTGGACTTCCCCAAGCCTTGAGCCAGAGCACCACCACTGCACCCCCTGCGCAAACAACGACGCCAAATGCTGTCACTTCGCCGACTCAGACCGGCGCACCGGCCACCGGCACTCCGAGCGGCACAGCAGGCGGCCAGATCACTATCAAGGACCCGGCCGAGTACAACGCCTATACCAATGCGGTTGGCCAAAGCTCTCCGGCTGCCAAGGCGCAGGCTATTGAAGCCTTCCTGACTCAATACCCAAACTCGGTAGTGAAACAGGAGTTGCTGGAGCAGCTGGTAGGTGCCTACCAGCAGGCCAACGATACCCCGAAAACTGTGGATGCCGCCCGGCGCTTGCTGGTAGTAGACCCCTCAAACCTACGTGCGCTGACTTTTATCGTGTACGTCGAAAAGCAGCAGGCTCAGGGGGATGTAACCAAGCTGGACGATGCGGCAGCACTGGCGCAAAAAGGGTTGGTAGCTACCAAACCCGCAACCATGAGCGATGCCGACTACACCAAGCTGAAGAGCTTGGCGACGCCGATCTTCGAGAGCGCTATTGCTGCAGATGACACTGCCAAAAAGGACTACAAGAGCTCAGTCGATGCCTATCAGGCAGAGCTGAAAGCTTACACAGACCCTGCGCAGACTCAAACCGGCGTGGGCTTGCAGGACACCTACCAGCTGGCACAGGCCTATCTGCAGGAAGATCCGAAAGACCTTCCGAACGCTATCTGGTATCTCGTACGCGCAGCCCAGTTTGCACCGGCGCAATCCAAAGACCAGATCGAGAAGACTGCTGAGTACTGGTACACCAAGTACCATGGCGGCCTAGATGGGCTGGACGGGATCAAGACACTGGCACAGGCCAACCTGATGCCGACCGCCGACTATAAGCCGGTACCGGCACCGCCGCCGCCCTCCCCGGCGGATTTAGCACATACGGCCGTAACCAGCACGCCTAACCTGAAGACGCTGTCGCTAACAGATAAGGAATTTGTGCTGGCCAATGGTTCGACTGAAGACGCGGAAAAGGTTTGGGCGACGCTGAAGGACCAGACCTTTGGCATCCCGGGTAAGGTTGTGACTGCAACAGCCGATTCCGTGCAGATGTCGGTTTCGCAGGATGCACAGGAGTCAAACAAGGCTGATTTCACGATCAACATGAAGGAACCTTTGAAGACGGTACCGACGACAGGTGCGTCAGTGACCTACACGGCCACTTTTGATTCGTATACGCAAAACCCGGCACAGATCGTTCTGAAGGATGGAGCGCCTAAGGCTGCTGCTGCCGCCCCGGCGCGCCGCACAACCACAACACACACAACTCACAGATAGCTATGCTGGTATTCCCACTACGGGAAAGAACGAAAAGGCGGCCCTTTGAGGGCCGTCTTTTTTGTGTCGCTGCGGTGTAAAGTGGAGATCGAGTGAGAATCTGCCTTAAAGCCGCTATCTGTTTATGCTCGTTAGCCTCAGGAGCGCATGCCTATGCGTGGCAGGCTGCACCGGGGACTACGCAAACCACGAGACCTACAGAACCAGGCACTGCCGGCTCACAGATCAGCCCTGCTAATAAGGCATCCAAGCCTGTACAGGCTCCGGATGTGCGGCTTGACTCCAAACCGCACACGGACATCGACAGTTCCGTGGACTCATCGCCTGAGCCGCCCGACCTGGGGCTGGGCGCGAATGCCGAGATCGACTTGGGCCATGACATTGTGCCTTCCACTCCAGCCGGCATGCTTTCGCGCAGTGATACTGACAACCCGCATGCGGTGTTTTACTCTTTACCGCACCATCTTGAAGGGGAACTGGCCTCTGAAGATGCAGCGACGATTACTGCCCGCCAACCGGAGCTGCTCCAGGTTGCCGCCAAGCAGGGCTTCGACCTGAAGCAGCCGGGCTGGAGTTATGCGCAGGATGTGTGTCCAGCCACACAACTGAATGCAGATCGGCTGGGTGATGTGCCGGTTGGTGAGGGCTCGCTGCTGCTGCACTTTCGTCGTGCAGAGAGTGACCGTACCTCCGCTTTTACCGCGATTGTGCCTCGCGCAGCCGGCCAGCCGGTGCAGGTGGTCACAGTTGCAAAACGCAGTCCAAATACAAAGCAGAAGAAACATGAACTGCTGCGGGCCAAAACAGATCGCCGTGCTGTCAATGGAGCAATTCCGCCACAAGCGCTCTATGGCGATTTACAACCGGAGCAGGGATGGATTTCCACATCAGCCTGTCTGGCCGCATTTAGCGGCGCATCCCCCAGCATTCCCAATGAGCCTTACCTGAGTGAAGACATTTTTACCGCACCATCACCGCAGCTACGCCTGCTGCTGAACGGTGATCGTAAGGTGGTATTTACCGATCGGGTAAGCGATAGCCGCTTCGTGATCTGGGATGAGCATGTTTCACGACGCGGGCGAATACTTGAGACAAAGAACACGACAATGCGCATCGTGCCCCGCCCAGTTACCAATCCGCCCGTACCCGCCACGCGTATCATTACGAACATTCCAGAACCGCCCGTACGTATCGGTCCTATTCCGCCAAGTCCAATTGCCGGAACGAAGCAATAAGCATTTTAAATCTGCGAAAGCCAGATTTTTTCTTCATTGTCGATGGAATAGCATCCCACTCCCCAGTGGCATAAATTTTCCTGGGACGTGAATGATGGACATTCGGAACTGGCTATGGATTGGAACGATCGGCATGCTGATCGGTGCGGGACTTTTGTACCTTCCCTTGCGTGCTAACAAGGTAGAGCGTGAAGAGGGCGGTTTGGTGACGCATTTTTATGTGCCGCTCATTGCGTTCACACTCTATCTGCTGATGGCCCTGGGTGGCGGTGTCATGGCGACCAGTACCGGACGCTCCTTCTACTACGGCCGCTACATTGACTGGAGCTTTACCACACCGTTGCTCCTCTGGAGCCTGGTAAGTTCCGGCCTTCAGGGAACAAATATTCGTCGTCCCGCACTACTGTTCGGTTTGCTTGGTGCCGATGTTTACATGATCGCTACCGGGTTTGTGGCCGGGCTTTCAGACAATCCGAACATCAAATGGAGCTTTTACATCAGCAGCTGCATTTCATTCCTGGCTATTTATGCTTTATTATTCGGCCCCTTCCGGAAGCTGACTGCTGCCGGTCCTAATGGCGCAGATTACATGAAGAAGGCTAGTGTGTTGTCCCTGCTTTGGCTCGCATATCCAATCGTTTTCATTATCGGCCAGGAGGGGTTTGGCATCTGGAGCGGTAAGACAGACGCGGCTCTTTACATGATCCTGGACGTAACGGCTAAGGTCGCCTACGGCCTCTGGGCTGTTAGCTTGGAAAAGAAGTCCGAGAGCAAGTTTCCTGCGGACTACGGCTCCGTTGCACGCACCGCGGTACGGTAACTACCGGCAGCAAAGAGGTTAGCCTCCAGCGCACTTCCATTTGGAGTCACACCTCATATGGCGAAAGCAGTCGTAATCGGCGCGGGATTTGGAGGCATGGCTGCAGCTCTCAGGCTTCGCGCGGCCGGCTTTTCCGTAGATGTATTCGACAACCAGACACAGGCCGGCGGCCGCGCCGGGGTATATCGCCGTAACGGCTACACCTTCGACGCCGGTCCTACTGTAATTACTGCGCCATTTCTCTTCAATGAGCTATGGAGCTTGTTCAGCGAAGACCGTCGCGATGCAATCGAGTTCCGTGAGCTTACTCCCTGGTACCGCATCCGCTTTGCCGATGGACGCAGCTTCAACTACGGCGGTACGGATGCGGAGCTGATTCGCAATGTGCAGGAGTTCTCGCCGGACGATGTGCCCGGTTATATACGGCTGCTCCAACAAGTCGCAAAAATCTATGAAGTCGGTTTCGAGCAGCTTGGCACATTACCGTTTCACTCCGCAGGTAAGATGCTGGCCGTGCTGCCCCAAATGATCTCGCTACGTAGTGATCGCTCAGTGTACAGCTTTGTGAGTCGGTACATCCACGATGAAGCACTACGCCGGGTTTTCTCGTTCCAGCCGCTGCTGGTGGGCGGCAATCCGTTCCACACAACTTCCATCTACTCGCTGATCCAGCATCTTGAGCGAAAAGACGGCGTCAGTTTTGCCATGGGCGGTACTGCCGCGTTGGTGCAAGCCATGGTGCAGCTAATGGAACGGCAGGGCATCCGTTTGCATCTGCGCTGCGGCGTACAGCAAATTCTGGTCGAAGGCGGCAAGAGTCCGCGCGCTACAGGTGTCATACTCGATAACGGCGAGAACGTTTCCACAAATTGCATCGTTGCCAATGCCGACGCGCCCGCCGTGTACCGCAGGCTGATTGCGCCCCAGCACCGCCGTAAGTGGACCGATGCGCGCATTCGACGGCAAAAGTTTTCAATGGGGCTGTTTGTGTTGTACCTGGGCGTTCGAAGGCAATACCCACACCTGGCGCACCACACCATTCTACTGGGTCACCGCTACAAGGAGCTGCTCGAAGAGATCTTCCACCACAAGCTGCTGTCAGACGACATCAGTCTGTATCTTCACGCGCCGACACGCACTGATCCCTCACTGGCACCTCCCGGCTGCGAAAGTCTGTACGCGCTGGTGCCGGTGCCTAACCTTGAGGTGCTGCGACGCGACCGCGCGATTGACTGGAGCATCGCCGGGCCGAAGCTTGCTGCCCATACCATCGAGGTGCTTCAGGAGGCGCTGTGCCCGGATTTGCGCGAGAACATCGAAACACAGTTTCATGTGACTCCTGAGCATTTCAGAGATAACTTGCGAACTGAACACGGCACCGGTTTTTCCATTCAGCCCACGCTGATGCAATCGGCATGGTTCCGGTTCCATAACCGGTCAGAGGACGTGCGCGGCTTGTACCTGGTGGGCGCGGGCACGCACCCTGGGGCCGGACTTCCGGGCGTACTGTGCTCGGCCAAGGTGCTAGAGCACTACTTTGACGAGATGCGCCGGCTGGAGGCATGAGCTTGAGCGACGCTGAACAGATCATGGCGCGCGGGGGCCGCACCTTCCACCTGGCCTCGCGCCTGCTGCCCGCGCGCATGCGTCTCCATGCCGCAGAGCTTTATGCCTACTGCCGCTTTGCGGATGATGTTGCTGATGAAGATGAGGCAGGGAAGGGTGAACAACTGGCCGCAGTGATTGCTGCCATGGAAGCCGACCCGCTCGGCGATGAAGCAGCGATGCTTGGCTGGCCGGTGCAGCTGGAAGCAGAGTACCCCGGTATTAGCAGGATTGCCGTCACGCTGACCCGCGCGCTTGCCGCCGATACCGACCCACGGCAGATTGCAACTGAGCCTGAGTTGCTGCAGTATGCCTTCGGCGTGGCCGGAACGGTGGGGCTGATGATGTGCCGGATTCTGGGCGCACCACCCGAGGGTGCGCAGGCTGCCTCGCACCTCGGCATTGCCATGCAGCTTACCAACATTGCCCGCGATGTGCGTGAAGATCGTGAACGCGAACGCTACTACCTGCCTGCGGAATGGATCGCTCCGGCAGCTCTGCAAGCTGCGCTTGATGGCGGTGATCCGTTGCCACTGGTAGCTGCCACCCGGCGCTTGCTGGCGCGTGCTGAAGATTTCTATGCTAGCGCGGACGCGGGCATGCACTTCCTGCCCCTGCGTGCGCGAGTCGCCATCCTTGCTGCCGCTGCCTGCTACCGAGAAATCGGAGTAGTTGTCGGGCGTAATATCCCACTTTCCTGGAGCCGCCGCGCAACAGTTTCCGGTAGCCGCAAAGCGGTGCTTGTGGCCCAGGCCTGTGCGGCTGCTCGCGGTTATGCTAAATCGTCGCAGCAGGTCTCTGAAATGAACTCCGGAGTGAACCGTGAGGCCTGACACAGAAGTTGCGATCGTGGGCGGCGGCTGTGCTGGTCTGAGCCTGGCTGCGGCACTTGGGATGGCCCGCGTGCCCGGCCACGTGCTTGTGCTGGAGCCGCGCACAGATTACAAACGCGACCGCACCTGGTGCTTCTGGGACACGGAAGAGCACCCGTTCAGCGCCGCGATTTCGCACCGGTGGAGCCGCTGGCGCGTAAGCCGTGGTTTGCAGGCAGCTTTGCGAGGCAGCGAAAGGTACAGCTACTGCCATATCGCCGGTGATGACTTCTATTACGCGGCGCTTCGCAATTTGGAAGGTGAGCCCGAGCAGGAGCTGTGCCGAGGCGTGACTGTACATTCGGTCGAGCCGCACGATAGTGGACTGCTTGCGGTTGAGACCAGCGCCGGCAGGTTGCTGGCCAGGCATGTTTTCGACAGTCGTCCACGGAAGACCGGAAGGCCTGTGCTACTACAGCGCTTTGTAGGCCGGCATGTGCGCGCTTCCTTACCCTGCTTTGACGCGGGTGTAGCTGAGTTGATGTCGTTTCTTCCTTCCGACGCTGCCCGTCGAACTCGTTTTGTGTATGTGCTGCCGTTTTCATCTACGGAGGCGCTGGTGGAGATGACATATCTCGACGACCCCCTGCTACCCCCGCCCGAGTACGAGCGCGACCTCGATGCATGGCTTAGCGGGCGCACCGCTAATTGGGAGGTGCTGTACACAGAACGCGGCTCGCTGCCGATGGAGCCTACGCGTGAAGCTCCGTCGCAACCTCAAAACCTGCACGCCATCGGCATTCCCGCAGGCAGGCTCAAGCCTTCCTCGGGCTACGGCTTTCTGCGCATTCAGCGTCACAGCCGTGTGATTGCCCATGCGCTACTGCATGGTCAACCGGTACCCACGCGCGCCGAGCCGCGGCTATACGGCTCACTTGATGCAATTTTTCTGCGTGCGTTGCAGCGGCCCGGCGTGGATGCCAGCGAGCTGTTCCTCAGGATGTTTGCGCGCACCGACCCGGACGTGCTGGTCCGCTTTTTGAGTGAGCAAAGCAGCCCGGCGGAGATGGCGCGAGTCGCCCTATCGCTGCCGCTGCCGCCCATGATCCGAGCCGCCTTTGCCTAGCATCGCCCCCACCCTGAGCACGACGGCAGCCCTTTCGGATTCAACTCGGGGCGTACTGCTACGAGAGCGGTTCCTCCTGTTTGCCGCCGTCGCGATTGCCTGTTGCATAGCTTCGGCGCATGGCCTGCTGCGCGGACCCGCCCTGCTACCCATTGTGTTGGGCGCGATTGCTATTGCCATGTGGCATGGCGCCTACGACCAGGTGCAGGCGCAACAGGTACTCGCCCCGGCGCTTGGCAGGCGCTGGCTTCCGGTGTTTCTGGTAGGATATGCCGTGCTTGGGAGCGTTACGCTGCTTGGCTGGTACTTGCTTCCGCAGCTGTCGCTTTGGCTTTTTCTCGCGTATTCATCATGGCACTTCGGCACAGAGCCAGAGGAGGCAACACCCCGGCTTATTCCAGCGGTCACGGCAGTTTCTTTTGGCGCGGTGCCTATCGTGGCTGCGTGCGTATGGCATGCTTCCACCGTGGAGCCGATTTTTGCGGAGATGCTGCGGGGGGCTACCGCGCCGGCTCGCGAGGCAGGCAATCTGACACAGGCTCTTGGCCGGCTCTTTCTCCCTGTAAGCGCGGCAGCTGCCATCGGCATAGCCTTCGGCTTACTTGGACGCCCCTGGCGGCAGCGCATGGAGCTTGGAGGCATCGTCATGCTTGAGCTCGCGCTGTTCCGCTTCTGCGACCCGCTGCTAGCTTTTGCCGTGTATTTCTGCTGCTGGCACACACCGGAGCACCTGCTGGCAACCAGCCTGCCTGTGGAGCCGGGTGAGAGCCTTCGCAGCCGCGCCGAGCACAACTTGCGCGCGGGTTTCATACCGTGGCTGCTGTCACTTGCTTTGCTTGGAACGGCATTTGCATTCGGGCGGCATCTGGCACTCGCCTATGAGGCAGAAATCTTCATCGTTCTCAGTGCCCTTACCGTGCCTCACATGGCGCTCAATGAGCTGCGCCGTGCCTTGCCTGCCGGGAGGCTCATAGTAGGTTAGTGGCTGCGCCAGGTCTTGTCCGGTGCCCAGCAGGTAGTCTCGATCGGGCACTCCGCGCAGCGCGGTTTGCGCGCGATGCAAATGGCGCGTCCATGCAGGATCAGCTCATGCGAAAACGCAATCCAGCGCTCGCGGGGCACAATGCGCACCAGATCTTTTTCAATCTTCTTCGGGTCCTCATGGCGGGTAAGCCCAAACCGCCGCGAAATCCGATGGACATGCGTGTCCACTACTACGCCCTCTGCCAGTCCATAGGCCACGCCTAATACCACGTTTGCCGTTTTGCGCGCGGCTCCGGGTACTGTGATGAGCTCCGCAAGTGTACGCGGCACCTCGCCGCCGAACCGCTCCGTGATCGCCCTACCCGCACCCTGGATCGACTTGGCCTTGCTGCGGAAAAACCCTGCGCTGCGTACCAGCTCTTCAAGCTCCGGCAGGGATGCCTGCCCCATGGCGACCGGTGTCGGAAAGGTGCGGAACAGATCGGGCGTCACCAGGTTCACGCGCTTGTCCGTACACTGTGCCGACAGGATAGTGGCCACCAGCAGCTCCCACGGGCTGCGATGCACCAGCGCGCACTCGGCGTTAGGCTGCGCCTTCGCCAGCCGATCAAGCAGGTCCGCGATGCGGGCTGGAGCCAGATCGCGGCGCGGCCTGGGGCTGGGCGGGTCCAGCTTTTCAACTCCTGTGGCGATAGCAACTGTCTTACGTGTGGGTATCTTGGTTGGCTTGGATTTGTCCATTGCAGTGCGTTTTTGAGAACCGGCAAGTACGGTTGGATGAGGGGCAGCCATTCCTTTCATGCTAGCGGAGTGGCGCTTTACTCGTACACCGGAGAAGCAGTTTTAGCGTAACAGCTCGTGTTACGCTAATGCGTGATCCGGTCTTTTCAGCATGCAGGCCTTGAGAAGTTTTTCCGGACAGGTTCAAAGGCTATATTCAGCCTAAACATGCTGCGCGATCTCGCCTGCAACTCTCCGCACTTGATCTTGCCCGTCAGCCGGAGGACATGAACGCAACAGGCTGGCAATGGCACCGACTCAAGGGTGAACTGGGTGGATACTATGCGGTGTCAGTAAATGGAAATTGGCGATTGACCTTCATGTTCCAAGGCGAAGATGCCGTTCTGGTGAGCTATCAGGATTACCACTAAAGGTGAATATGGCGCATACAGGAATGTTCGATCCTGCAACACCGGGTGAGCTATTGAAAGAGTATTTGAGTGACTATACTCTTAGTGAGATTGCTGCGCATGTAGGAGTGACTCGCGCGACAATCTCCAGGCTTGTCAACGGACACACCACTGTTAGTGCGGAGATGAGCATACGGCTCGGCCAGGCTTTGGGTTTATCGGAAGATTTCTTCGCCAATGCGCAGTTAAAGCGGGATTTATGGCTTGCTTCGCAGAGACAGGAAAGGCCCTTGAAAAGAATTTCAGCGGCCTGAACTCCAGCTACTGCGCAGGTTTAAGTGGGGTGACTGCCTCGAGCTGCGCTCGCGTCTTTGCCGTTTTATCCAGCTCCCGGTAAATCTGCTCATTACGCATGATGGCCTGCACGTAGTCGCGCGTCTCCGTGAAAGGGATTGACTCGACCCACTCGTCGATGCCGGTGTAGTCGCCTGCCGCTTTCCAGGCGTCCACGCGAGATTCACCGGCATTGTAAGAGGCGAAGGTGTACTCCTGCTGACCGCTATAGCGGTCTAAAGTTTGCTTCAGGTAAGCGCAGCCCAGCTTGATATTGACGGCCGGGTCGAGCAACGCGGCAGTATCCAGATGACTGCTGTAGCCGGTTTTCTGTGCCATCTGGCGACCTGTAAACGGCTCAAGCTGCATCAGTCCCCAGGCATTTGCATATGACACTACGCGCGGGTTGAACTCGGACTCCTGCCGTATGAGCGAGGCGACCATGTAGGGGTCCAGGCCATTGCGCGCGGACTCTTCCTGAATCATCGCCCAGTACTCCTCCGGAAACAGGATGCGCCAGTAATCGACCGGCAGCTCGTCAATGGGCGCTGAAGTATAGAAGGGAATTGCCTTTTTAAGTGAGCGCATGGCTCGATATGCCTCACCGTAGCTCGCGTATAATTTGGCCTCCGCCAACGAACCCCAGCCGTCCGAGCCTTCCGCCGCGTGGATCTCCTGCGCCAGGTAGTCGTTGAGCCCGGCATTGGCAAGCAGCCTGGCCTTGGCGAGATGCGGGTCCTCTTCGGGCACGTCTTCGGTCAGAGTCGGAATTTGCTCGGGTTGGAAGCTGTCGAGCATAGGTATCGTGGCCGGCGTTACAGCCGAGCCGATTCCCTGCAAACGCTGCTGCGAGATGGCCGCGTAGTAGTAGTGCTGAAAAACGCGCTGCACGGTTCCAAAATAAGCTGCGGCAATTGCCGGGTCATGCTCCTGGTCCAGGTACAAGCGGCCCCGCCAGTACAAGGCAGCCGGTACATTTTTGCCGTCGCGGAATAGCCGCAAATGCTCATCCATCATCCGCTCGGCTTCAGGATAGTTGCGCTGCCTGTAATTGAGCCAGGCCGCGCGCCAGTGGGCATTGTCGGCATTTTTCGAGTCGGGGAAGCGGTGCGCCAGTTCCGCATAGTACGGGATGGCCGATGGGTAGTCATGCTTAAGCATGTACAAGTTACCGCTTGAAAACAGTGCCTCAGCCAGCCATGGGCTTGCGGCAAAGCGCGTTCGCAGCTGGTTGACCAACTCCTCCTGCGCCGTGAGATCGGTGTTGGTGCGGGCGACCTCCATCATCAGGTACAGCCGATGGGCGCCGTTTTCATCATTCGAGTCGGGGATTGATGCAAGCGAATTGGCCGAGAGCCGCTTAAGTTTTAAGTCACAGGTGGCGGCCGCCAGCAGTATGCTGTCTCGTTCACTCCCGCTCAAAGTGGTATCGGCGGCCAGCGCGCGGTATTCAAGCGCTGCTTCGTTGAAGCGGCCTCCATTAAACACCGCATCCGCATGGTGCCTTCGCTCGCCCAGTGACAATGCCGGCCACTGCCCGCTGCTCTGCAGCCGTGTCTGCGCGGCTGCTGCTTCAGGGCTTAGCGGAGCTTCAGCCAGGATGCGCCGGTAGAACACCAGCGAGTCCGCATTTTGATTTAGCGCCGTCTCGGCTTTTGCCAGAGCCAGCAGGTAGTCCGGTTTGCCCGCTAGGGCTTCGCCGGCGTGGGCGCGCAGGGTACGCAGCGCCTGGTCGGGCTGGTTCTGCTGGAGCAGCAGGTTGGCCTCAAGCACCGGCACTTGCGGTGTAAAGATGCTGTCGGGGTACTTCGCTGCAAAGCCGCTCAGGATCGCATCGGCTGCCGGCAACTGGTTCGATTGCAGATTGGCCTGCGCGGCAAAGTAGTCCGCGTAGTCGTCGAGCGAGTTGCCTCCCGCGTTCGCGCTGCGCAAGGCGACCAGGGCATCCGGGTAGCGATGATCGAGTAAGTAGGCGTGGCCCAATGCCAGGTATGCCGCCGAGGCCGCCGCTCCGGTATGCGTATGCGCATAGCTTTCAACCCCGGCATATGCTATCGGGCTGCGATAGTTGCCAAGCTGCTGAGCCATGGGCCGCAGCTGCGATGAAGCCACAAAAGCATGTTGCAGCTGCTGCGTTTTGGCGGTTTGCCGGGCTGAGAGTGCGTGGTGCCGGTCTCGACGCTTCAGGATTACGACTCGGTGCAGGTGGCCGTGCGTAGCTGCGGCTTTATGTCCATGGCGGGCTACCGTCTTGCCGTGTGCCGTAGCGTGACTGACTATTGGAACGTGCTTCACCGGCTTGCGCGCCGCAGCCAGGGAGCTCGGCGACAGCAGGGAGGCAGCCATTACAAGGGCCGCTGCGTACCGGCGTGACAAGTGGAGCAGAGAAGCAGGCAGAAACAAGCGGGAGTTCACAGGATGCGCCTCTCGGTAAGACCTGATTATGAGAGTAAGCGACAGGAGGTGCCATCACTGCGAAAAAGAGTTCCCGAAGGTACCCCCGTGTACATGTGCGGTGCGCAACACGCCCTGCCCACCAGGCAGTTGCGGCCTTGGGAACGCGGTAGCATGAGAGCTGACAGCAGATGCGGCTCCCGGACCAAACCGGATCGGCATCTCATTTCACGAAAGGCGCAGAAACCTGAAACCCCAAACCATGCCTTCCATCCAATCCAGTGAGAATGAACAGAAACAAGGTCCAGGCGAAACTGCCCCGCCATTAGGGATCGCCGCAGTCGGTAAGGACGGACTTCCGATTGAGGAGCATCCTGACGTCCGATTGGTCAATTTGGCGAAAGGCGGCGATGTTCAGGCGTTTGAGAAGCTGGTAAAGCAGTACGACCGGCAGGTATTCCGAATTGCACAGCACATCACTCAGAACCGTGAGGACGCTGAAGATGTAGTGCAGGATGCATTTCTCAAAGCGTACGAAAAGCTGAACCAGTTTCAAGGAAATTCGAAGTTTTATACTTGGCTGGTACGAATTGCAGTAAATGAAAGCTTGATGCGGTTGCGTAAGCGCCGTACCGGGCGCATGGTATCGATTGATGAAGATGTTGAAACAGAAGAAGGCTCCATGCCGCGGGAGCTGGCTGATTGGGGTCCAAGTCCGGAACAGCAGTATGGGCAATCCGAGCTGGCAGAGATCCTCAAGAAGACGGTGAATGGCTTGCCGCCCGGGTTTCGAGTGGTGTTTGTGTTGCGCGATGTAGAAGGTTTGTCGACCGAGGAAACAGCGGAAACGCTTGGGTTGAGCGTACCGGCAGTGAAGTCGAGATTGCTGCGGGCTCGCCTGCAACTGCGAGAACGGTTAAACCGGTACTTTGGCAAAAAGAACGGGGCCGAAAAGATAGGGGATGGTGACGCAAAGTGATCTGTTCTGAATTTATGCTGCATCTCGATGACTTGCTTGACAGCTCTGCGGACCCAACTTTGCGTGTTGCTCTTGAGGCGCATCTGGTTACATGCGAACACTGCACCATCACAGTGACAACCACTCGCAAGACAATTGAAGTGTATCGCTCCAACATGCTCTATGACTTGCCCGACGCACTACGCAACCGCCTGCAGGAAGCTATCTTGGCGAAATGCAAAAAATGCTGAGGCTGATATTAGCGGGATTAGTATTAGTGGTCATCTTGCGTATGGTTAGCAGGACTCGACGCTCTTAGCACCTACTAGAAAGGCCCGCTACAAGCGGGCCTTTTGCTTACGCCAGATAGTCTAGCTGCCGTCATCGCGCTTATGCAATGTGGGCCGGTCATCACCTGGGGCAGCATTTGGATCGTTCGCACTTGGGGTTGCGTTCGGATCTTGTGTGCTTGCCTTGCGCAGTGTCGGCTTGTTACCGGTCTTTTTATCGTCAAGCTTGCGCTTATTCTCAATACGCGCAAGCCGTGCCTTGACGTCGTCAAACTCTGAAGTGGTTTCAAGGTACTCGCTACGCGCAGGCAGAAGCGTAGCAATTTCGTCTTGTGTCTTGCCGATGCGGTCCGGTGTGGCAGGATGGGTTTCAAACGCTCGTGCTACCAGGCCGGGCTTCTGCTTCTCCAGGTTTTGGATTTTTTCAAAGAAAGTCACAAGCGCCTGGGGATCATAGCCTGCCCGGTACAAGTACTGCGTTCCTAGAAAGTCAGCCTGAGCCTCAAACTCGCGCGAGAACTGTAGAAAAGTTAGCGGCACGCCGATATTAGCTGCCTCATACAAGCCGTAGCCGAGACCGCCGCCCACAAAGATTAGCGGGATAGTCCCAAACTGCGCATAATTCTGGCGGGTTTGTTCGCGTACGGCATGGTGCGCTACCACATGCGAAATTTCATGCGCCATCACGCCTGCCATCTCGGCTTCCGTATCCGCGTTCAAAATCAGGCCGGAATTTACAAAGAAGAAGCCTCCTGGCAGTGCAAAAGCATTTACTTCATCGGAGTCGACGACCTTGACTGTAAATGGAACCTTTGCATCGGAATTCTTGACTAGATTCTGAGCAATCCGGTTCACATATTCGGTAACTACCGGGTCATTGATGAACTTGGTGCTTTTTTCCAGCTCGACCGAGTACTGCTTGCCCTCACCGATTTCAGTGTTCACCGAGTACCAGTTGCCTAGACCGCGGCCACCGATATTGCGCGTGCCCACAGCGCTTACGTCATTCTCACTACCGGGTTTGACGCCTTGTACAACGCCGTTAGTGCCCACTTTTGCCTGAAGCGGCACTGGCTTCTCGTCCACAGCAGGCGCAGGAGCAGGCTTTTTTGCCTGATCTTTTCCTATGGGTACCGTAGTTGGAGTTGTGGTTGGCGGAGTTGTGCCGGGAGTGGTACTCGGGACTGTACCCGGAGTAGTCTGCGGAACCGGTGCCGGGGCGGTCTGGGTTGTTCCCGGTGTCGTCGATCCCGGTACATTCGTCTGGGCCAAGCCCGTACTGGAAAAAACGAGCAGCATGCCGGCAGTGGAGAGAAGCTGTCGGTTTGATCGGGTTAAGCGAATGAATTTGTTCATCTTTATCACGCTTGCCATAGGGCGCACCTCAGTCCGCAGGCTGCTTGCAGGCCTACATCTCTCTTAGACGCAGTATGGACCTCCAAGCCGCAGAAGTTGTGTGCTTTTCAGCCTGTAAATGCTGGAACCCCGCTTCATCCGGTAAGTTTCGCGCGAGCTTCCATTCCGGCGGCCTCGCCGTCGCTGCAGATGAGGCAGCAGAAGTTCGCTTTCACCATCTACACTGAACGCGTATGGATTTTATGGCGGAAGCACACCCCGGAACCACTAGGCAGGCAAACCCGACTCACCCTGTAACCCTTGCCATCGATATCGGCGGCACCGGTCTCAAAATCATGGTGCTCGACAACGATGCTAAGCCCTTAACAGAGCGCTTTCGCAGTGAAACCCCTGTGAAGCCCACCCCGGTACGAGTGCTGGAGGTACTGGAGAAATTGCGAGCCCAGGCTCCCGCATTTGATCGCGTGTCTGTAGGTTTCCCCGGCGTTATCAAGGGCGGCCATACGTTGACTGCTGCTAACCTGACCCCTGAGTGGGTAGGGTTTGATTTACAAGGTGATCTTGAAAAGCGCTGGGGTAAGCCGGTCCGCGTCGCCAATGACGCAGCAGTGCAAGGCTACGGTGCCATCTCCAATGATGGCGTGGAGCTGGTACTCACACTCGGCACCGGCATGGGTTCCGCCCTATTCACGCGCGGTCGGCTTTGCCCCGGCCTTGAGCTGGGGCACCATCCCTTCCGCAAGGGCAAAACCTATGAGGACTATCTGGGGCGCCCAGGCTTGAAGCGGATCGGCCATGAAAAGTGGAACAAACTGCTTACCAAGGCTATTGACCAGACCGCGCACACCTTCAACTGGGACCACCTCTACATCGGCGGCGGCAACGCGAAGCTGGTCAGTTTTACTCTGCCCAAGAACGTCAGCCTCGTCTCAAACCAAGACGGCCTGCTGGGCGGCATCAAGCTATGGGGAGACCAGGACTGAGCGCAATGCCGTCTATTCGTGTGCTGGTGGCTGAAGACCAAGCCATGCTGCTGGGCGCGCTTGCCGCGCTGCTGGAGCTTGAACCGGATATCACTGTCTGCGGCAGGGCTGGGAATGGGCGTGAAGCATTGAAAGCGATCGACACGCTGAGGCCTGACGTCCTGGTAACCGACATTGAAATGCCGGAGCTCAGCGGTTTGTCGCTGGCCGCTGAAGTGCGTGATCGCTACCCCCTGACCCGCACCATTGTGCTGACTACCTTTGCCCGACCCGGCTACCTGCGCCGCGCCCTCGATGCCGGTGCCCGCGGCTACTTGCTCAAAGACCGCCCCTCAGCCGAACTCGCTAACGCCGTGCGGCAGGTCCATGCCGGCAAACGCATGTTCGACCCGGAGCTGGCTGCCGAAGCATGGGCGGAAGCCGACCCGCTGAGCGAGCGTGAGCGACAAATCCTGCGCTTGGCAGGGGAGGGCCGGTCTTCTGCTGAAATCGCCTTGGAGTTTCGACTATCCGAGGGCACGGTGCGCAATTACCTGTCGGAAGCCTCAAGTAAATTGGGCGCAGCCAACCGGGTGGAGGCAGCGCGAATCGCACGGACAAAAGGGTGGCTGTAAGTGAAACCTATTTGGTTTGTGTCGGTACCGCAACAGCTGAGAACGCCTCACCTGCCGGGATAAAGTCGGCCCGCATGCCCGGCAGCACGCCGTGTAGCCACTCCGCACAGTAGCGCATGCCGGCTTCCTCCGATGCATCGTGCCCGAGCAAAATAAGTGCCTTTGCGCGGCCTTGCGCGGCGGCATCGCGGGCATAGGGAATCGTCTCCCACTCTGTTGCTTCACCGACGATAAGCACCTGCACCGCGGGGTTTTCAAGCATGGCAATCTGCCGGGGTCCTCCGGCGGCTCCAAGCAGGACGCCTACCTTGGTTACAGGCAACTCCGGGTTGCCGACTACCCTTACCGCTGCGGCATCCGTCCGAGCTTGCAGCATAGCCGCCAGGGCGCGCACAGTTGTGGGTTGCGGCAGTACAAATAACGACGAGTTGGTACCGCCCTGCTGCGCCGCACCCAGCCCAAGCTCCGCAACCATGCCGGTCAGGATACCGTCCGGTATGTGCCGGTGCCAGCCGTCGTGGAAGCGCCATACCACCAGATGATGGTCCTGAATGTACTTCAGCTTCTCGGCAATGACCGGGTCGCCGGGCAGTACGGTCCGGTCGTCCAGGTGATTGTAGAAGGTCGGCTCATGTGTGATGACGAGGTTGTCACCCTTCGCAACCGCTTCTCGCAGCACATCCATGGTGTCCATGAAAGTAGTCGCGATGCCGGTCACGGGTGTTGCCGGATCACCGGCCTTGATCGTATCTACCGTGTCGGCGACAGGCGCGGCACCATTGGCAGCGACAATCTTGGCGATGACCTCGCTTGCGGCAGGCGCAGCAGGAGTCTGCGCCGGGCAGACTTCAGCTCCGGCGATGAGCAGGGATGCAGCAAGAAACAACTTTTGCATGGTTCCTCCGGACACAAACTGATACGAACAAAAACAAAGCGGCGAGCCGATAGCTCGCCGCATATGCTCACAGTAAAGGCTAACTACTCCTCGTAGTACTCAAGCCCTAAGTGCGTAATCAATTCCTCACCCATGACATGCCGTAGCGTGTTCTTGAGCTTCATCAGTTGAATAAATAGATCGTGCTCAGGGTAGAGGCCTTCAGCAGTTTGCGGGGCTTTGAAGTAAAAGCTCAACCACTCCTGAATCCCGGCTGCGGCCAGCTCCGGGGTGCGCTTGGCCAGATCCATGAACAGGATCAAATCGAGTGCCAGCGGAGCGGCCAGAATCGAGTCGCGGCATAAGAAATCGACCTTGATCTGCATCGGGTAGCCGAGCCAGCCGAAGATATCGATGTTATCCCAACCTTCTTTGTTGTCGCCGCGAGGCGGGTAATAGTTGATGCGCACCTTGTGGTACATATCCGAGTACAAATCCGGATAGAGCTCCGGCTGCAGGATGTACTCAAGCGCGCCCAGCTTTGACTCTTCCTTGGTCTTGAACGACTCCGGGTCGTCCAGAACCTCGCCGTCCCGGTTGCCCAGAATGTTGGTCGAGTACCAGCCCGCCACGCCAAGCATGCGCGCCTTAAACGCCGGTGCCAGCACGGTCTTGAGAAA
>CAXSHS010000071.1:0-16908 GCA_964237325.1 uncultured Acidobacteriaceae bacterium
ATGCCCGGGCTGCCTTTCTCAGCGTCAGGACTGCTCGCCTGAGCCGCGTTTTGATGGTGCCAAGTGGGCTTTTAAGCCGCTCCGCAATTTCGGAGTGGCTCAGGCCCTCGAAAAATGCCAGGTTCAGCACGGTCTGCTGCTCTTCCGGCAAATCTTGCATCATGGTGCGGGCTCGCGCCAGCAACAGGTTTCGCTCCCCCTCCGCCGCAACATCGACCGGAGACAGCAGCACCACGTCATCCGTCGAATCTGTAGGCCGTCGACGGCGCAGGGTATCGATCGAGCGGTTGCGTGCCAGCACGGCAAACCACCCTGACAAATTCCCTGAGAGCGCTTCCATTACCGGAGGTTTGTGCCAGATGCGCAGGAAGATCTCCTGCATAACATCCTCAGCACCTGAGGGGTCACTGAGCACCCGCAATGCCACCGCGTACACCACGGAGGAATGCCGGTCAAACAGCGCCACCATCGCTTGCTGATCTCCTCCGCGTACGCGGTCCAGCAGGCTGCCGTCGTTTTCCGCCGTGCCCTGCCTTGTCAGCTCTCTATCCACCTAACGCACCCCATGGAACAATGGACGCCATTTTTTTTACCTTTTCAAACTTTTATTTGGGACGAAACTCACAACCTACCCAGAAAGTTGCAGCCCCAGCCTACACCCAGCCCACTCCCGATGCGCACCCAACCTCGGTATGATGACCCATACAGTTCCATGCCGATGTGGTAGGTAGCCATGCGTGTGCTGATTGTCGAGGATGAAATACGGCTGGCGGAAAACCTGGCCACTGCTCTGCGAGAAAGCTCCGGCATGGCTGTGGACCATGCCCCGAACGGCCTGGAGGGGGAGCAGCTGGCCATGCAGGGCTGCTATGATCTAGTTCTGCTGGACCTTATGCTGCCCGGTCAAAGCGGTTTGGCTGTGCTGCGCCGTATCCGCGCCAAAGGCAATGGCACCCCGGTACTGATCCTGACCGCCCGCGAAGGTGCCGAGTCGATCATCGAGCTGCTGAACGCTGGCGCGGATGACTACCTGAGCAAGCCGTTTGACCTGGGCGAGCTGTTGGCACGTGCCAAGGCGCTCATCCGCCGGGGCAAAGGCAACGCTCACCCGCTGCTCCGCGTGGGCGACGTCGAGGTCAACACGCTCGAGCAAACGGTAAACCGCGATGGCCGCCCCATTGAGGTTTCGCCCACTGAGTACCGCATCCTTGAGTATCTGGCGCATCGACCGCGTGCAGTCATCTCGAAACAAGAGTTGCTTGAGCACCTTTACGACTTCAACTGGCAACACCACTCCAATGTTATCGAGGCGCATATTTCCAACCTGCGCCGCAAGTTGGACCGCGATAGTGCTTTTCCCCTGATTGAAACACTTCGAAATCGCGGTTACCGGCTCAGCGTACCGGCAGGGGCGGAGCCCCTGTGAACAAGCAGCCTCGACGCTCCATCCTGCGGCAGTCCATTGCCGCAGTGCTGCTTACCGAAACAGCTGCCGCCCTGCTGCTGATCGGCGTGACCGCAGTTTATGAGCAGCATGTGCGCTACCACGCCTTTGACATGATGCTGCACGGGCGTGCCGATGCCCTGATGGGCGCAGTGGAGGATGCAGAGGACCCCGGAGACAATGTAGCACTCAATACCAAAGGGCTTGAGATACCCCAAGGCGACATGTTCCAGGTAACGGCCGACAGCAACCGCGTATTAGGCCGCTCTCCCGGCTGGCCCGCTCAAGGTCTGGGTGCACAGCTGGGGCTCGATGCGTCAGCCGTTGCAGTTGGCGGCAAAGGATACCGCTTTATCGCGCAGCGAGGCATCCGGGTTGTGGACTCCGAGCACGGCGGCGGCACGGTGCATCCTGTCATGGTTGTCTATGGAGCACCCACAGGCCAGCTTCGCCATGAGGTGCTTGAAGCTGTCCGCTTTTACACGGCTGCCTTTGCGCTGGTTCTGCTGGCTACCACGCTCCTGCTGGCGCGGATGCTGCGCCGGGCATTGTCTCCACTGCATGACCTGACGCTGGCCGCAGGCAAAGTCTCCGCGCAAGCCTGGCACTTTGCCGCTCCCCTAAGCGCGCGGCAAACCTGCGAATTGACCCCATTGGCGGCAGCCATTGAGGCCTCCGTGGAGCGACTGCAGCAGAGTTTCGAGCAGCAGCGCCGATTTACCAGTGATGCCGCGCATGAGCTTAAAACGGACATCGCGATTATTAAATCCTCGTTGCAGCTGCTGACCATGCGGCCCCGTTCGCCGCGCGAGTACCGGCAGGGTCTCGCCGTAAGTCTGGAAGACTGCGAGCGGCTGGAGGCAGCGATACTCGAAATGCTTACCTTGGCACGGGTGGAGCATGCGTCATCTGCTGTCCAAAGCAGCACAAATTTGATTGCACATGTCACTGAGGCGGTGCGCACACTCGGGGCCATGGCAGAGCTGCGAGGCGTGCGCCTTCAACTGGAACACCTTAACGGAGACGCCGCGTACGTGCCCCTCACTCCCGGCGACTGCGGGATTCTTTGCACCAACCTGCTGCGCAACGCAGTGCAGCACAGTAGATCGGGGAGCGTTGTCGCGGCAACCATGAGCGTAGAAGACGGACATGCTGTCATGGCAATCCAGGATGAGGGTGAGGGCATTGCGCCCGAGGCTCTGGCGCATGTCTTTGAACCGTTCTACCGCGGAGACGACGCACGCGACCGCGATCACGGCGGAACCGGGCTGGGACTGGCCATCTGTAAAGCTCTTTGTGACAAAGCAGGTGGAACCATCGCCATCGGCAGTAAACCGGGCTGCGGCACGCTGGTGACGGTGCGGCTGCCCGAAACCTCTGCCGGGATTGCACCTGAGATGGTGGCTGACAGGCGTGATCTTTACACAGTCGAGTCCCAATAGCAGCTTGTAACGCCCCATGCATCCATCGGCGATAGCATGGAGATATGAACGAAGGGCGTTGGGTGTTGTTGATCGCCAGTGAGCTTGGCGGTACGGATTCAGTCTCAGACCGGGCCATGGAGCGGTTGGTCAATGCAATTAAGGAAGAAGGCTACGAAGTCGTCCGGACCTCGACGCCCGAAGATGGGTTGTCCCTGGTGATGTCGGACCCGTCGCACAGCGCGATCCTGCTGGATTGGGACCTGGAAGGCGACAACCAGTTTGACGAGCGCGCTGCTTTACAAATCTTGCGCGCCGTGCGCCGCCGCAACAAGAAGATACCGATCTTCTTAATCGCCGACCGTACCCTGGTCAGCGAGCTGCCCCTTGAAGTGGTGAGGCAGGTGCATGAGTACATCCACCTGTTCGGCGATACACCAGCCTTTATCGCCAACCGCGTCGATTTTGCGGTGGAGCGCTACCATGAGCAGCTGCTGCCCCCGTACTTCCGCGAGTTGAAGAAGTACACCGACCAGGGCGCCTATTCCTGGGACGCACCGGGCCACATGGGCGGCGTTGCGTTCCTGAAACACCCGGTCGGCATGGAGTTCCATCGCTTTTTCGGCGAGAACCTGCTGCGCGCCGACCTCGGCATCTCCACCGCGCCGCTCGGCTCGTGGCTCGACCACATCGGGCCTCCGGGAGACTCCGAGCGCAATGCTGCGCGTATCTTCGGTGCGGACTGGACGTTCTTCGTGCTGGGCGGGTCCTCGACCTCGAACCAGATCGTGGGCCATGGCGTCATCGCTCAGGACGACATTGTGCTGGCGGATGCGAACTGCCATAAGTCCATCGCGCATGTGCTGACTATTACCGGCGCGCGCCCGGTTTACTTCAAGCCTACCCGCAACGGTTACGGCATGATAGGCCTGGTGCCGCTGCGGCGCTTCAGCCCGGAGTCAGTGCAGGAGCTGATCTCCAAAAGCCCATTCAGCGCAGGCGCGCCCAGCAAACAACCCACATATGCGGTGGTGACCAACTCGACCTACGACGGCCTGTGTTACGACGTGAACAAGGTAGTAAGCGAGCTTGCACAGAGCGTACCGCGCGTGCACTTTGACGAGGCCTGGTATGCCTATGCCAAGTTTCACGAGTTGTACGAAGGGCGCTATGCCATGGGCGTACCGGACGAGATGCCCGATCGCCCGGTAATCTTCGCCGTGCAATCCACGCATAAGATGCTGGCCGCATTTTCCATGGGGTCGATGGTGCACGTAAAGCTGAGCGACCGCGCGCCGATGGACTTCGACCAGTTCAATGAGTCGTTCATGATGCACGGGACGACCTCGCCGTTCTACCCGCTGATTGCCTCGCTCGACGTAGCGGCAGCCATGATGGACGAGCCTGCCGGGCACACGCTGATGTACGAGACCATCCAGGATGCCGTGACGTTCCGTAAGGCCATGTCCTCTGTAGCGCACAGGCTACGCGCGGCTGAAGAAAACGGCGACGGCTGGTTCTTCCGATTGTTCCAGCCGGAGCAGGTCACCGACCCCAAGACCGGTGAAGTATGCCTGCTGGAGGAAGCTCCCGACAAGCTGCTGATTACCGAGCCCGGCTGCTGGACGCTGAAGCCGGGGGAAACCTGGCACGGCTACCAGGATGAAGACGTTGCCGACGGCTACTGCATGCTGGACCCGACCAAGGTAACGCTGCTGATGCCGGGTGCAAACGCGCAGGGCTTGAACGAGGAGTGGGGCATCCCCGCGGCCATCCTCACAGAGTTCCTGGATGGGCGACGTGTGGAGATTGCGCGTACCGGCGACTACACAGTGCTGGTGTTATTTTCCGTCGGCACCAGCAAGGGCAAGTGGGGCGCGCTGCTTGAAAATTTGTTTGAATTCAAGCGCCTGTACGACTCAGACGCGGAACTGACTGAAGCCATGCCGGAGCTTGTCACCAAGTACCCGGCGCGCTACCGCAAAGTGACGCTCCGTGAGCTGAGTGATGAAATGCATGCCGCGATGATCGAGATGAACCTGCCTGGCTTGGTAAATGCATCCTGCGATGAAGACTTTGACCCGGTATTGACGCCGGGGCAAGCCTATCAGAGCCTGCTGCGCGGCGAGACGGAAAAGGTTCCATTTGCGGAGATGGCCGGGCGTATTGCAGCCGTCATGCTGGTTCCCTACCCGCCGGGTATCCCGATGAGCATGCCGGGCGAGCGGCTAGGTGATGCAAGCAGTCCGGTGGTCAAGCTGATCCTAGCTATGGAAAAGTTCGGTCAACGCTTCCCCGGTTTCGAGCGGGAGACGCACGGCATTGAACTCGATGCTGAGGGCAAGTACTGGATGCGCGCCGTAGTGGAGAACGGCAAACGTGCGGCAAAGCGGGAGATTGAAGAGCCCGCAACGCAGCAGGTCCTGAGTTCGAAGCCGGTGCGGAGGGCGTCGGAGTAGACGCGGTAGCCTGCTCCTACGGTGTGCGTGTACCGTAACAGACGCTGAGGAAACCATGCGGCCTACACGCTTCGCCATCACTGCATTTGCCCTGCTACTTGCCGGGGCACCGGCCCACACACAGGAGGGGCGCAAGACAACACCCGGCAATGGCCCCGAGAACGTGCCGGAGACCAGCTTTCTACCGCACCAGCTTGGCACCGACCATGCCGAAGCCATCACGACACTCGACATGAACGGCGATGGGCGCATGGACCTGCTGAGCGGTGCGTACTGGTACGAAAATCCGGGACCCGACGGCGGCGAGTGGAAACAGCATCAGTACCGCACTGTAGGTACGCTGAACGAGTTCGTCTCAGATAGCGGTGAGTGGGTGGTGGACGTAAACCACGACGGCCTGCCCGATGTCGTAACAACCGGGTGGATGGTTAACGGCCTGTTCTGGTATGAGAATCCTGGCAAGCCGGACACTATGTGGCAGCCGCACAAGATTACCGACAGCTATGACACCGAAGGCGGTGCCATGGCCGACATCAACGGAGACGGCAAGCCCGACATCATCCTCGCGCACTACAACCGTTCGGGTATCCTGTGGGTTGACTTCTCCGGTCCGCAGCCGAAAGTCCACCATGTAGGCGACACAACCCAGGACGGGCACGGCACCGGTGTCGCCGACGTGGACGGCGACGGCAAGCCGGATATCCTGACGCCTTTCGGCTGGTTCAGAAATCTTGACGCAGACCATGACAAATGGGAGTGGCACGGGGACTGGCATCTGGGTGACGCGGGCTTTCCCATCCTGGGCTACGACGTGAATGGTGACGGCAAGCTCGACATTATTTACGGCGAGGGCCATAGCTACGGCTTGTACTGGCTGGAGCAGGGTTCCGGCGGCACCTGGACGAAACACACCATCGATGAATCGTACTCGCAAATCCACGCCCTAAAGCTGGTGGATCTGGACGGCGACGGCGAGCCGGAACTGCTGGCAGGCAAGCGCTATCGCGGCCACAACGGCAACGATCCAGGCTCGTACGATCCGCTGGTTATCTACTACTACAAAATGGATCGCAAAACCGCGAGGTTTACCAGGTACCCGGTCACGGTAGGCGGACCGGGCGGCGCAGGCACGCAGTTCATCGCGCAGGATCTGGATGGGGACGGCGACATCGACATCGCAACCGCAGGCAAGACCGGCGTGTTTTTCTTTGAAAATCTGAAGATAAACAAGGTTCCGAAAGGAACACGCGAGCAACAGTTGCTGTTAAACAAAAACTGGCCCTTTCCCGGAGAAGGCAGCGTAGTACAGCAGCAGGACGGACCACCGAAACAGTAGAGGATTGCATATGTTCAATCGCAGAGGATTCTTGAAAACAGCCGGCATGGTGTCGGCAGAGTTCGTTGCACCAAGCCTGCTTGCGGCCGCGCTGCCGGGTGATCCGCCGCACAAATCCGCCAAGAACGACCAGCTACAGATTGCGCTGATCGGCGCAGGCGGCCAGGGGCAGTCCGATACCAAGTTTGCCTTGCAGGTGCCCGGCGTCAAGCTGGTGGCCGCTGCGGACTGCTACAATGGTCGCCTGGAGCACTGTAAGGAGTTGTGGGGTGCGGACGTTTTCACATCGCGCGACTACCGTGAAGTCCTTGCGCGCAAGGACGTAGATGCCGTCATCATCGCCACACCCGATCATTGGCACAAGCAGGCCACGTTAGACGCCATGCAGGCCGGCAAAGACGTGTACTGCGAAAAGCCCATGATCCACGAGTACGCCGATGGCCCGGCAATGATCGAGGCCGCACGCAGTACGCAACGGATTCTGCAAATCGGCAGCCAGCGCGTGAGCTCGGTGGTATACGCCAAGGCGAAAGAGCTGCTGGCTGCGGGCTCCATCGGGCAGCTCAACATGGTCACGGCACGCTGGGACCGCAACTCATCGCTGGGAGCGTGGAACTACACAGTGCCCGTCGATGCAAGCCCGGAGACCTGCGACTGGGAGCGCTTCCTCGGCACCGCGCCGCAGCTGCCCTTCAACGCGGAGCGGTTCTTTCAGTGGCGCAAGTGGAACGCCTATGGCAGCGGCGTGGCGGGCGATCTTTTCGTACACCTATTCAGCGGGACGCACTTTGTGACCGGCGCACTGGGGCCGACTCGCGCCATGGCGACCGGCGGCCTGCGTTACTGGAAAGACGGCCGAGACACACCGGATGTGCTGCTGGCGCTCTTCGACTACGCGGAAGGCTTCAACCTGAGCCTGCGCGTGAACTTTGTAGACGGCGGTGAAGAGAGCGAAGGGCTGATTTTTACCGGCTCAGAAGGAACCATGGAGATTGCCGGCAACACGGTAAGCGTGAGTCGTACGCCGCGTGAACGCGACCCCGGCACCACCGTAGACACCTTTGCCGAAGCCACGCAGAAAGCGACACTCGCCGCCTACCGAACCAAGTACCCTGCGAAACGCCCTGAGAACACCCCGGCACTGGGCTACGAGCGCTTCGCCGCACCCCCGCACTACAGCGACAGCTACGACCACTTCCGTACCTTTTTCGAGGCAGTACGCGCACGCACCCCGGTGACCGAAGACGCCGTGTTCGGCTACCAGGCCGCCGGGGCCGCGCTGCTCAGCAACCTGAGCTTGCAGCGGGACGCCATCGTCAAGTGGGACCCGGTCAGAATGCGGGTGGTATAAGCGTTTTCTCTTTCCTTGGGGAACAAAAAACCGCACAATCGCGTACAAGCAGCGAGGGCGTGCGGATGAACTTACGGATTGAGGGTCTCTCAAAGACCTACGGCAACGGCGTCAAGGCACTCGACAACATCTCGCTCGACATCCCGAGCGGCATGTACGGGCTGCTGGGCCCAAACGGCGCGGGCAAGTCGAGCCTGATGCGCACCATCGCTACCTTGCAGGAGCCGGACAGCGGCAGCATCCACCTGGGCACGATCGACGTGCTGCGGCAGAAAGACGAGCTACGGCGTGTGCTGGGTTACCTGCCGCAGGATTTCGGCGTGTACCCGCGCACCAGCGCGCAAGACATGCTGGACCACTTGGCATTGCTGAAAGGTATGACGCATGCCGGGCAGCGCAAGGAGGCTGTAGCCGCGCTGCTAATGCGCGTGAATCTGTACGACCAGCGCAAAAAGGCGCTTACAGGCTTCTCCGGCGGTATGCGCCAACGCTTCGGCATTGCGCAGGCGCTGCTCGGCTCGCCGCGGCTGCTAATTGTTGACGAACCGACAGCGGGACTCGACCCGGGCGAACGCAACCGCTTCTATAACCTGCTGGCGGAAATCGGCGAAAACGTCACGGTCATTCTCTCCACGCACATCGTGCAGGATGTGATGGAGCTCTGCACCAACATGGCTATCATCCACAATGGCCGTGTACTCTACGCCGGTGCACCCGATGCTGCGGTGCATAGCCTCCAGGGCCGCATCTGGCAGCGGTTCATCCCTAAGCAGGAACTCAAGGAGTACGAAGCCCGCTACAAAGTGATCTCGACCAAGCTGATCGGAGGCCGACCGTTGGTACACATCTTCTCGCCGGAGGCTCCCGAACCCGGCTTTGAGCCCATACCTGCCGACCTTGAAGACGTCTTCTTTTCGCACATTCAGGGTCTTGCTCCAGGCGCGTCAACAGCCAAGCTGTAAGAGGGCACCCGCATGTTCCAGCTCTTCTTTTTCTTCGAGCTACGCTACTGGCTCCGCTCCTGGATGCTCTGGATTTTTCTACTCGTCATCTCGCTGATGATTTTCGGTGCGGTCTCCGCGCCCGACCAGATTGTAGTAGGGGGCGCGCTGGGCAACACACACCAGAATGCACCGTTTGTCATCGAAAATTTCTACTCTTTCATCTGCCTGCTTACGCTGCTGATGACGACTGCGTTTGTCAGCTCGGCTGCCTCGCGCGAGTTTGCCTACAACACCGACCAGCTGCTCTTCGCCACGCCCATCCGCAAATTACCGTACCTTGCCGGGCGCTTTCTGGGTGCGGCGGCTGTCTCTGTGCTGCCGCTGCTCGGTGTGTCGGTCGGCATCCTGCTAGCTAAGTACATGCCCTGGGTCACGCCCGAGCGATGGGGCGCGATCTACTGGACCGCGCATTTGCACGGCATCCTCGTCTTCGCCATCCCCAACACGCTGCTATGCGCCGCGGTCATCTTCGCCATCGCGGTGCTCACGCGCAGCACGGTCGCTTCATTTGTCGGCAGCTTGATCCTGATCACGGCCTACAGCGTCGCCCAGGCGCTTACCTCCGACCTAAAGAATGAAACAGTCGGCGGCCTCATCGACCCGTTCGCAATCCGCACCTACGCGCTCACAACCAAGTATTGGACCGTTGCCGACAAAAATCATCTAGCTGTCGGCTTCTCGGGACCCATGCTTTGGAACCGCCTGTTATGGCTCGGTATCGGTGCGCTGATCTTTGGCTTTGCTTGTTGGCGCTTCCGCTTTGCGCAGCGTACGCATGCAGGCAAGGCCGCTCCGGTGGAACGGACCGTACCTGCCATGGTTACAGTCGTCCCTCAAGTGCTTGCCTTTGGCTTCGCAGCGCACCTGCAGCAATTCCTCAGCGGCACCCGGCTTGAGTTCAATGCATTGGTGCGTTCCACCATCTTTATCGTGATCGCACTGGCCGCACTGCTCAACTGCCTCTCGGCCATTATTTTCAATGCGACAGAAGGCTTCGGCGACACCTCGCTACCCGTGACCTACAACCTGGTCAACCTGATCACGGGCACGCTCTACATCTTCCTGTTCGCCATGATCACCTACTTCGCCGGAGTGCTGATCTGGGAGGAGCGCGACGCACGTGTGGACGAGTTTTACGACGCCATGCCGCAACCGGTGTGGCCGAGCTACTTTTCAAAGCTGCTGGCGCTACTCGGCAGCATTGCCGTGCTACAACTTGTGGCCATGCTCACCGGCATCACGGTGCAGCTTGCCCATGGCTACCATCGGCTGCAACCGGGGCTCTACCTGGAGACACTGTTCGGCATTGACTTCACGACGTTTCTATTTTTCGCTGTGCTGGCATTCTTCTTTCATGTCGTGTCGCCGAACAAGTTCATCGGCTACTTCCTGTACATCGTGTTTACCATCCTCAATCTTTTCATCTGGAACCCGCTGCACGTCGCGACAAACCTGGTGCAGTTCGGCAGCCGCCCTTCCATGACGTATTCCGACTTCTTCGGATACTCGCCCTACATTCGCTCGTGGACTGCGTATACGTTGTACTGGACGGCATTCTGCGCGATCCTCGCGGTGCTCAGCATCCTGCTGTGGCAGCGCGGGCGCGATACGGCATGGAAGGCGCGCTTCTCGCTTGCGCGGCAGCGCCTGCATGGACCGTTGCCGGCGGCGCTTGCCGTATCTGGAATCGTGTGGGTTGCACTTGGCGGCTGGATTTACTGGAACACTGAGGTGCTGAACCACACGCACAGCGAACACGACAACGAACTGGTGCAGTCCGACTACGAGAAGACCTACAAACGCTATGAGAAGCAGATGTTCCCGCGCATTACGGATGTAAAATACGCGATCGACCTTCAGCCGGAAACAAGCAGCATGACGTTGCATGGCACCGCACAGATCAAAAACGAAACCGTAGCGCCCATGCAGGCGATCCACTTTACAACCAGTAATAACGACGACTATCGCACCGACATTGACCTGCCCGGCACCCAGCTGGTGAAGGATGACGCGCGACTTTCATACCGCGTATACAAGCTGACCGCGCCCATGCAGCCGGGAGAGACGCGCACGCTGCGCTACACCGTACAGACGGTACGCCACGGCTTTCAAAATGCGATTACTAACCCGCGTGTGAACGGCAACGGCACATTCTTCGACAACGATGTAGTGCCGCACATCGGCTACCAGCAAAACCGCGAGCTGAGTGACACCAACAAACGCCGCACCTACAAGCTGCCACCAACCCAGCTGATGCCCGTGCTTGAGACAAATTGCACGGCGGACTGCCGCAACAGCTACCTCACCAACAGCTCCGACCTGCTCAGTGTAGAGACAATCATCAGCACCGCGCCCGACCAGATCGCCATTGCGCCCGGCTCCCTCCTGCGTACGTGGAGCGCGAACGGCCGCAGCTACTTCAACTACAAGCTTGACCATACGGAGTACAACTATTACGCATTTCTCTCTGCGAACTACCAGGTAGCGCGGCGCGATTGGAACGGCGTCAAGATCGAGGTCTACTACCTGCGCGAGCACCCATGGAATGTGCCCAAAATGCTCGATGCGGTGCAGCAGTCGCTTAGCTACTACTCTGCTAATTTTTCGCCCTATACGCAGCGTGAGGCGCGCATCATCGAGTTTCCGCGTGTAGCCAGCTTCGCGCAGGCGTTCCCCGGCACCATGCCGTACTCGGAATCGATCGGCTTTATCGCTAACCTTGAGCATCCGGATGACATCGACAAAGTCTTCTTCGTGGTCGGCCATGAGATGGGCCATCAATGGTGGGCCTATCAGGTGATCGGCGCCGACATGGAAGGCGCGACGTCACTATCGGAAACACTGTCTCAATACTCGACCATGATGGTGATGGAGAAGCGCTACGGGCAAGACCAGATGCGCAAGTTTCTGGCCTACAACATGGACGGCTACCTGCGCGCACGCGGCCGCGAGCTCATCAAAGAAAGGCCGTTGCTGCGGGTCGAGGCGAGCCAGGGCTACATCCACTACAACAAGGGTGCGGTCGTGATGTACTACCTACGCGAGATGATCGGCGAAGATGCGGTAAACCGCGCGCTGCGTAAGGTCATCGCGGAGTACGCCTACAAGGTGCCGCCCTATCCGACCTCGCATGCGCTGACCGATGCGCTGCGCGAGCAGACGCCGCCTGAACTGCAATACCTGATCACAGACCTGTTCGACGACATCACCGTGTTCTCAAACCGGGCCACAAACGCAAGCGCCCGTAAGCGGGCCGACGGACGCTATGACGTAACGGTGCATGTGGAGGCACGCAAGTTCAAGGCAGACGCGCAGGGCGAAGAGCGCGAGGTGCCGGTGAACGACTGGATCGAGGTGGGCGCGCTCGCGGCACCTGCCAAAGGGCAGAAGAACGGCGAGGTACTGGCGCGGCAGCGTGTGCACATGGCCAGCGGTGCGGGCACGTACAGTTTTGTTACAAGCAAGCAGCCTGAAAAAGCAGGGATCGATCCATTGCTTCTGCTGGTAGACAGGGTACCGGAGGATAACCTGCACGATGTAATTGTGGCGCAGTGAGTAACAAGCTATGTCGCCGTTACGTTTAACGGCGACATACTGCCTACTCGCAAGTTTGCAGCTACAGCCCTCCGGCATTCCTCAGCATGCCGCCATCGATGAAGTAAGTACTGCCGGTAACATAAGAGGCGTCATCCGAAGCAAGATACACTGCCATTTGTGCTATCTCCTCAGGCTTACCCCAGCGTTTCAGAGGTATTTGCGCGAGTATCTGCTCGTCTAATTTGGGATCGCTTTCGACATCCTTATCGATCGGTGTGTAAACCGCTCCCGGACCTATATTATTGACGGTGATCTGATGAGGGGCTAACTCCACTGCTATCGTCCGCATCAACATGCGAAGTCCTCCTTTAGAGGCACAGTAGGGAGCATTGGTCAGTAGCGGAAGGTCTTCATGGATCGATGAAATATTAATGATCCGTCCGCCCTTCCCTTGCTGAATCATCTGTCTGGCAGCGGCCTGCGAACACAGAAATGGCCCGGTGAGATTTACAGCAATAATCTTCTGCCATTCTTCTAGTGGATAGTCCACGAAAGCGAACTTCTTTTCGATGCCCGCATTATTCACAAAAATGTCAAGTGAGCCAAACGCATCTACCGTCTTTTTTACCAGGTCCTGTACATCGTTCGGCTTCGAGATATCTGCATCAATCCCCAGTGACTTACCGCCCATACCCTGAATTGCATTCAGCGTATCTTGTGAAACGGATGCGTCGCCGACATAGTCTACGACAACCGCGGCGCCTTCCTTCGCAAGCGCGATTGCGATGGCCGCGCCGATACCGGTCCCTGATCCTGTAACAATAGCCGTTTTCCCTTGCAATTTCATACGTTGCTCTCCACACGGTTTGGGATGCGGCCTGCCTGAATCTCGCGGTCAAGTCCGGGAGATTCGTAGCAGAAATCCACTTCGAAAGAGAAGTTACAAGGCATCGAGCCGCATCTCACCGCCCATGGCTGAGCGCTACGATGTCATTGTGATCGGTACCGGAGCAGGGGGCGGAACACTGGCCCTCCATCTAGCCCAGGCGGGCAAGAAAATCCTGATTCTCGAGCGCGGTCCTTTCATGCCGCAGGAAAAACTCAACTGGGATACTTCCGCGGTCTTCCTCGACAATCGCTACCACACAAAAGAAACTTGGCACGACAAGGACGGCAAAGACCTGCACCCGCAGCAGGCCTACTTTGTAGGCGGCCAAACCAAGGTCTACGGCGCAGCCATGTTCCGCATGCGAGCGGAAGACTTTGGCGTCATCCGGCACAAGGGCGGTATTTCACCTGCCTGGCCTATCAGCTACGCTGACCTTGAGCCTTTCTACACCCGCGCCGAAGAGCTGTTCCATGTGCATGGCGATCTAGGGAGCGCACCGTCGGTCACAGGTGGCTTCGGTTCCTCATTCGACCCTACGGAGCCCTTCCATTCCAAAGCGTATCCGTTCCCTGCGTTCAGCAACGAACCGCGCATGCAATCGATTGAAGACGATGTGCGTAAGCTTGGCATCAACACGTTTCCCATCCCGCTTGGCTTAAAGCGGAACGAAGCCGACCCGCTCGCCTCGAAATGCATCCGCTGCGATACTTGCGACGGATATCCATGCCTTGTGCATGCAAAGTCAGACTCCGATATCAACTGCATCCGGCAAATCATGCACTTACCCAATGTCACGCTGATGACGAACTCACGAGCCGTTCGGCTAATGACCAATGCTACCGGTACCGCTGTAATTTCCGTAGAGGTCGTGCATTCCGGCGCAGGCAAACAGTATGGTTCCCCTTCGATGCCTGAAGATACCAATGCACCGCCATCATCGAAGAACGGCAGCACGGCTACATATGAAGCAGACCTGTTTGCCGTTTGCGCGGGTGCAATCAACTCCGCGGTTTTACTGCTTGCCTCGGCAAATGACAAATACCCGAGTGGATTGGCGAATCGATCCGACCAGGTAGGCCGCAACTTTATGTATCACCAGGCGGATGCGCTTCTGGCGATTTCAACAGATCGCAACAACGACAGTTATACAAAAACCTGGGGTACGAATGATTTCTACCTCAAGGATCCAGATTCTAATTACCCCTACCCGCTTGGCCAGGTGCAACCGGTCGGCAGCTTCCACTATGAAATGATGAAGTCCGACGCACCTCCACTAACTCCTGAATTTATCCTTGAAGGCATGAAGCAGCACTCCGTGCCATGGTGGCTTACGACGGAGGACCTTCCTGTCCCGGAAAATCGTGTCACTCTCCACAACACGACGCCGCTCTCAGCTGCAAGTGAGCAGCCTGGTGTCGATGGCGCTCACCCGTCGGGCGATACCAAGTGGACCAATGAATCGGAGCCTGTCACACAAGCCGCACCTGGGCGCATTCAGCTTTCCTATACGCCAAACAATGTGGAGTCTTACAACAGGCTTCGCGAGCGCTGGGTGGACACCTTGAAAAAGGCCGGCCACGCCACCGGCACCGTTCCGCTGCATGCTTATTTCAAAAAGAGGATTCCGTTGGAAGGAGTCGGTCACCAGAACGGTACCTGCCGCATGGGGAATGACCCGGCGACAAGCGTACTCGACCCCCAGTGCAAGGCTCACAACCTGGATAACCTTTATGTTGTTGACGCAGCATGCTTTGTTTCAGCCAGCGCGGTCAACCCTTCTCTCACAATCATTGCAAATGCCATCCGTGTTGCAGATCACTTGCTTGGGGATCGTATTCATTAGGACAGTTCCTTGATTATGACTGGTGATACCAGCTTGCTCTGCCCAAGTATTTATTTCTACCACGTCACAGGCACAGGTTAACGGGTTCTCTTTACGCGCTACTGATCCAGTCTGCTCCGTGTGCAACTGGAACTTCGAGCAGATCGTTGTCAGAACGATGTGCTTCACGCACCTAACCCTTTGCCAGCTCGCGCGCCCGTTCCGTGGCGCGCATCACGGCCTTTATGAGCGTTACGCGCAAACCGCCTTCTTCAAGCTCCAGGATGCCGTCGATAGTGCAACCTGCAGGTGTGGTCACGGCGTCTTTCAATAGCGCCGGATGGTAGCCGGTGTCGAGCACCATGCGTGCCGCGCCGAAGGTGGTTTGAGCAGCCAGCAGCGTCGCCACATCACGCGGCAATCCAACCTTGACCCCTGCCTCCGCCAGCGATTCCAAAATAATGTAAATAAACGCAGGCCCGCTGGCTGAAAGCCCGGTAACTGCGTCCATGTGCTTTTCATCGACAATGACAGTACGCCCGACAGTGGCAAAGATGCGCGAAGCAAGCTCCATCTGCGCGTCGGCAACATAGCGCCCTCGGCACAACCCGGCGATGCCCGCACCCAGCATGGAGGGCGTGTTCGGCATGGCCCGGATCACCCCAATCTTCATGCCCGCAGCCTCTTCAATCGTTTCCGTGCGGGTGGAGGCGGCAACAGAAATTAGCAGCTTGTCGGGCGTCAACGCCGGGCGAATGCGTCGTACCAGCTCTTCCATCTGGAACGGCTTGACGGCCAGCAGCACAATATCGGCCCCCTGTGCCGCGCGCAGATTGTCAGTGGTGACCTCAACGCCCCACTGCGTTGATAACACAGTCGCTCGCTCGGTATGGGCAACCGTGGCCGTGATCTCATCGGGCGCGAACAGCTGCTGCTTCAGGAACGCCTGCAGCAGAATGCCGCCCATCTTGCCTGCACCCAGCACCGCGATGCGCTTTCCTTCCTCGTTCACTTTGCCGCTCCTGTTCCCTGCCGAGCTGTCTGTTGCATCCACTGCGTGATGCGGGTTTCGAGCACGTCCATCGGCAGCGGCCCTGCGTCCAGTACCTCGTCGTGGAAGCTCTTGTAGTCAAAGCGGCTGCCAAGCGCCGCTTGTGCCTTGGCTCGCAGCTTCAGAATCTCGATCTGTCCGATTTTGTAGCCCAGTGCCTGTGCGGGCCATGCGATGTAGCGATCTGTTTCCGACTGCACAGTGGCTTCATCAAGGCCGGTGTGCGCGTGGAAGTAGTCCACCATCTGCTCGCGGGTCCAATGTTTTGCGTGTACTCCGGTATCGACCACCAGCCGCACGGCGCGGAAGATGTCGGTTTCAAGCCGCCCGTAGTCGGAATAAGGATCTCGGTAGAAGCCCATGTCCTTGCCGAGCCGCTCCGAGTACAAGCCCCAACCTTCGGTGTAGGCGGTGTAACGGCCGTACTTGCGAAACTCTGGAAGTCCCGTCAACTCCTGCGCGACGGAGATCTGCAGATGGTGGCCGGGGATGCCCTCGTGGTAGGCAATGGATTCCACGTTGGCAAGCGAGCGATGCGTAAAGTCATACGTATTGATGTAGATCGTGCCGGGCCGGGAGCCATCCGGCGTGCCC
>CAXSHS010000072.1:0-13241 GCA_964237325.1 uncultured Acidobacteriaceae bacterium
AGACGCTGTTCGATGCGATCCAGATCAAGAGTGCGGCGACAGACACGATTGCCGCGCGTGCTCGTCGGCAAGTCCTCGGGATGAGCCTGCTCACGCTGGCAGAAGGCGTTCCATTCTTCCATGCCGCGGACGATCTGCTCCGCTCCAAGGACATGGATGACGGCAGCTATAACTCCGGCGACTGGTTCAACAAGATCGACTGGAGCGGCCAGGGCAACAACTGGGGTATCGGACTACCGCTTAGCAACGTAAATGCAGCCGAGTGGCCGGTGATGCAGCCGTTACTGGCCAACCCAGCCCTGAAGCCTGCGCCGAGCACGATAGCCGCAACCACGCAGGCTTTTCAGGACTTTCTACAGATTCGTTCCAGCAGCGGTTTGTTCCGCATGGCTACGCTGGCTGAGGTGCAGGCAAACCTCAGCTTCCTGAATACGGGGCAGAGTCAAATACCTGGGCTGATCGTCATGAAGCTGGACGATCATGGCCAGAACTATGGCGGAGCGCACCATATTGTTGTCTTCTTCAATGCAAGTAGTGCAAAGGTCGTCTTTACCGATGCAACACTTGCGGGCATGCAGTTGCACCTTCACCCAGTGCAGGCGGAATCGACCGACACAACCCTAAGGGAAGCTACCTTTAATAGTAAGGGGGGAACGGCGACAATTCCGGCGTTGACAACGGTAGTATTTGTTGCCGATAGGGAGTAGCCGCAACCGGGTACCGATGGCTTGGCTTGAATTCAGTAACTGCGATCTTCGCTGTCACTGCCCGTTTAGGTCAAGCCGGTACAGGTTGCCGGTACCGACGCGGGGCTGGACTAAGGGTATATTGTCTGGAGTCATGCCACCGAAAAAATAATTTGCAGGTTTTCCCGCGTGGAAGTCGTCGGTGCTTGCAACTGCCTGTAGTTGACCTCCCGGCACTGCGATCCGGAGGATCGGCTGCTTGTCCGCCATAAAAGCATGGACATAGATGGCTCTACTGTCGCTGCTCCATACCGGGTCTGCGGCGCTGGTTGACGCGAGCGCCGTCCATGACTGCCGGGCCACATCAAATAGCATCACCTGCTTCTGATCCAGGGAAAGCGCAGCAATCCATTTGCCGTCCGGCGACCATCGTGGACTGAAAAAGCCCTGTGAAAAAGGCAAAATTTCTGTTTTTCGGTTATGGATGTTGAAAACGGCAATGGCATGAGATCCGCTATCCTTACCCATCATGTCCGGTTCCCGCCCATAGACGAGATTCTGTCCGTCCGCAGACCAGCTTGGATCTGCAGCATTACGCGCATCCTGAAACAGCTTGCGGGGACTTCCTCCAGCCTGATTCACAAGATAGATTTGCCATGCTTCTCCCGGAGCCCGCGCCATGATTGCCAGGCTACTTCCATCTGGTGACCATTGTGCCAGAAAGACATCCAGAGAGTTTGGAGTCAGCTGAATTCTGTCGGAACCATCCAGAGCCTGCGCCCGCCATAGCTTACCAACCGGATCTGTCCATGCGACCCACTTTCTGTCTTGTGAATAGACCACACGATTCGCTTCAGCGAGGAACGCCGGAGCTGGACGAAAACCTTCTGGAGTGCCTCCATACTGCTGCAAACCAAAAGGCGGGTCCGCACCATAGAAGAAAACTTCACGCCCCGAGCGTGCCGCTACGGGTGAGGAGTAGTGCAGCGGTCCATTGGTTAGTTGAAAAGGCACAGGTTTTGCGCTGTCACCGTCAAGTTCCCACAGGTCGCTGCTGAAGTTATTGCTCGCCTGAAAAACATACGCCTTGCCGTCCATAGCCCATGTTCCGCAACACTCAAAGGAGCGATCTGCCTTTGGAGGAAGCAGAGGATGCGCTGTGCGGCTACCACTAGCAATCTCCCAGATGGAGGATGTGTGTGTTGAAGGGTCCATAAGGGTAAACCGAAGTAGTTTGCCATTTGGCGACCAGCGCAGCCAGAATGCCCGCCCCGGTAACTTGAGGTATGGCGTCACACTGCCGGTATCAGACTGAACGATGTTCAGTTCATTGCCGCTGGCGGCAAGAACATTGATATTGTCCGGCATCCAGGTAGCCGCTTGCGCCAGCACCCCACCAACCCGCATTGCACTGCCACCGGCGGTTGGTACCACCCAGAGAGGCTGCTCAGACTCAGCAGTCAGGTGGCCACGCAACAGCAAACGCGCACCATCTCGTGATATGTCGCAAAGCGTGGCCGGTACCAGCTCTGCAGGTATGGTAAGCAGCTTGATTTCAGAAGTGCTCAGGTCGAGTGAGGCTAGCTGAGGGTTCCCGGCGATCAGCATGGATGTGAGAATACGATCTCCATCTGCAACCAGGGTTAGAAGGCTTTCCATATTTGGGGTACCGGAGGAGATGAGGCTGTTGCGTGTAACTTGAGCAATCCGTACAGGCGGCTGCATTGGCCGTGCACTAAGCCAGAGTGTCAGAGTCGACCCAAGCAGCACAAGGGCTGCCAGTGCGAGGGTTAGTTCGCGTCTGCTCCACGATCCTGCGGTCCGAGAAGTGAGCGAAGGAGCCGATATAGGAGATGCTGTCACATCGAGATACGAAGAAGGACTGGAGGAAAACGGCGCAGGATGTAAAGCTGAAGAGAGAGTCGGGAGAGTTACCACCTGCCGGCCGGCAAAGTTCAACTCCGCTGCTTGGCTCTCTCCTTGAGGAGCATGTTGAAGAGGATGTGTCACGGTTACAGGCGCTATGAAACGGTAGCCTCGCTTGGCAAGTGTTTCTACAAAGCGAGGGTTTTCGGCAGAGTCGCCGAGCGCTTCTCGAACTTTTTTGACGGCAACTGCCAGAGAGCGTTCAAAATCGACGTTAGTATCGGGTCCCCAGACGCTCACCTGCAACTCGCCGCGCGTAACAACCTCGCCAGGCCGTGCGAGTAGTGCTACCAGAACCCTAAAGGGCTGCTCCTGAAGCCGCACCCGAAAACCGGACTTCCAGATTTCTCCGCTGAGAAGATCAACCTCAAATTGACCAAAGGCAATGCGCCCAGATTTTTCTAGAGTCGCCACGACAATGCCCTTCCTCAAACCGCTTTCAAATTCCTATCCAACGATACCTCAACGTTCGCTTCCACACGAGTTGAACGTATATGGTAGCCTGCAAACCATTCATAATAAAATGTTTAGCAGTTGATGGGCAGTGAAGAAAAAATTTATAGATAAGATATTGCGCATCCTTATTGTAAGAGGCCAATGTCATCCACGTCCTACAGCCCTAGACATATTGACGTTACTGTCCTGAGCGGCAGGCTCCTCCTCAATCCAATACAAGTTCAATCGAGGCTGGTTCACATAGTGGTAAATATTTAGGAGATCAGGCAATCATGAAAACTATTCGAGGTCTTTCAACAAGGGCAAGTAACCATGCACTTCGCGCAGCGACGCTCGTGCTCCTTGCGGCGGCCGGGCCCACCCATCGGATGTGGGCACAATCTGACTCGGGCCAGGTTGTCGGCACTGTTAAGGATGCTGCCGGTGCCAGCATCCCTGGAGCCACACTCACACTTACCAACCAAGAAAATGGTCTGGTGCTCAGCGGCAAGTCAAACGGTAGCGGCGAGCTGCTGGTCCCCGCAGTACCGCGCGGCATGTACACCGCAAAGATCGAGGCACCCGGCTTCCAGTCCCAGACGGAATCTGTGACAGTCAACGTAACGCAGTCGCAAACGGTGGTGTTTCAGCTGGCACCGGGTGCAGTGACCAGTACGGTTGAGGTCACAGGCGCGGCTTCGCTGGTGAACACGTCCGATCCGACATTAGGGGAGACCATCGAGGGAACGCAGATCACAGAGCTGCCGCTGGATGGCCGCAACACGATAAGCTTGGCGCTGCTTTCTCCCGGTGTCACTAATGGGGCTCATGTTGAATACGGTCAGGACACAGCGGGTCGCTTTGCTGATAGCGGAGGCGCTCAGATTTCAGTGAATGGAGTACGTGCCCAGGCGAACAACTTCATACTAGATGGCGTGGACAATAATGATGGGTTGCAGAACGTAATCCTATTTTTTCCAAATGTCGATGCGACGCAGCAGTTCAAGATTGATACCAGCGTCGCTCCCGCGCAGTTCGGGCGAGGAGGTGGCGCACTCATTATTACCTCACTTAAATCGGGGACCAACCAGCTCCACGGATCAGCTTTTTACTTTAATCGCGGCACTGAACTTCAAGCGAATCCTAACTATCGCTTTCAGGGAGCGCCTGAAACACCTATATCACCTTATAGTCAAAACCAATTTGGGGGCTCGGCTGGCTTGCCCATCGTCAAAAATAAACTTTTTCTATTCGGAGATTATCAGGGAGAGCGTAGAAATCAGCCTGGCGGCGCTCATTATGTCACAGTTCCAACTGCACTTATGCGCATGGGAAATTTTTCAGAGTTGCTCAACCCTAATCTGACATATGGATCGTTCAACACGACTTATCCTGTTTGTGTCCCTAACTATGCAACCTTAAATAATAATGTTGCAGCGACCAGTCATGGACAAATCTATGATCCTCAAACCAACTGCCAAGTGTTTCCAGGGAATATAATTCCTACAAGTCGGCTCAATCCCGCTGCAGTGAATTATCTAAGCGCTTTTCCGCTTCCCACACGAAGCGATCGTATTCTGCAAAATTACCTTGTTGTGCAGAATTCAGCTTTCAAGTCCAACACTTTTGACACGCGAACGGATTGGAATCCATCCTCTAGCGATTTATTCTTTTTTAGAACATCGTACGATAATACTGCCAGCCTAAACGGGTCCGAGTTTCCACTTTTGCCAGCTAATGGCGGAGGCACTTACATCCACGCACGTGGCTATGACCTTGGATACACGCATACTTTTTCCCCTCATGTGGTGAACGAAGCACGTATTGCCTACAACCGAGATAATTATGGATATTTGCCAACTTACAATGGTCAGACGATTTCTGCTAATCTCGGGATCGTGAATGCAAACCGCAGCCCCCTTCTCGGTGGTGGAGCGCTTATTGGCGGCTATGGCAATCAGCTTGAGTATACAGGTGATTACGGCACGTTTGCTGTTCCGCAAAACACGTATGAAGTCACTGACACACTCAATTTCAACCGTGGCAAACACTCCTTTAACGTTGGAGGAACAGTCCTTCGTCGCCAAGTTAACTTCTTTCGCCCTATTGCTGGCAAAGGCATTTTTTCTATCAGCGGTAATGGAGCTGGATTTACTGGCTTTGAGGATACCGAGTTACTAGTTGGAGGCGTGAATAACTACCAGATCGGTGCGCAGAGTGGATTTTTTGGAAACGTCAGCCAGGAAGATGCCGTCTTTGCCCAGGATGACTGGCGCGTTAGTAATCGTCTAACTCTGAACCTGGGCGTACGCTGGGATTTATTGACCTTCCCCTTTGAAGAACACGATAATCAGGCCGCTTTCGATGTTAGTACCGGCACAGTTCTTGAGGCTGGTAAAAATGGTGTTTCAAGAAGCATCATCAACCAGGACTACAAGGATTTCGCGCCTCGTGTTGGCTTTGCCTATGATCTGCACGGCGATGGTAAGAGCTCCATCCACGGTGGTTACGGCATCTTCTACTTTCCCGATTATGGTGGCATCAGTAACCAGCTGGGTCAGCAGCCTCCATTTGGCGGTCAAACGCAGTATAACGCCTACCAAGGTTACTGCATTACTTTCACTGGACAAACGCCTTTGCCAAGTACTGCACCGGGAGGCTATAAATGCCCTGGCTATACCAATGCTGCGGCAGTTACAACACCATTGCCTGCTCCCGGCAACCCCAGTTTCAACCCGGCTGCGCCAACAAATTATAGCGGTTTAGCTGTAAATCCAAATGACAAACGCAGCCGTGAGCAAGAATGGAACCTGCAAATTCAGCAGCAGTTTAGCTCCAAGGATGTGGTTTCTATTGCGTATGCAGGCAACTACGGTGATCGGCTGTCTACATATTACTACTACTCCTATCAGCTAGACTCACCGACACAGCCCTTTGCTAACCAGAGTGGCATTACGTTGAACGACTACAATGGTCACGCTAATTACAATGGACTGCAGGTGCATTATGAACATAGGGGTAAGAGTATTCTTGCCACGGGTTCCTACGCCTTCTCGCACACCCTTGATGATACTGCTAGCGCATATGGTGGAACACCGACCACAACCTTGCTTTACTTCAATCAGGGCTTAAATTACGGCAACTCTATTCAAGATCAACGCCACGTTTTCAGTTCTTCCATCGTGTGGTTCCTACCGTTTGGTCGAGGTCAAGAGTTTGGCTCGAACACAAATCATCTCACCGACTTGTTGATCGGGGGATGGCAATTAAATAACATAGTGCAGCTTCAGAGTGGCCAACCCGTCGATCTAGTTGCTGCAGGGAATGACGTATACTCGATTCGTCCGGATTTAGTTGCGCCCATTCGCTATCCAAAAAGCATTAGTGGTCGCTGGTTTGATCCGGCATCTTTTTCGTCAACCAGTATTCCTACCATCCAGGCTACTGATCGCCCTTCAACGACTGTACCTGTTCGTGAAGGTACGCTTGGACGAAATCAGGTTTACGGTCCCGGCTTTCGTGTCGATAACTTCAGCATACAAAAGAATCTGCATATATCTGAAGGTAAGGTCGTGGAATTTCACTTAGACGCTTTTAACGTGTTTAATACACCAAACTTTGAGAATCCAAACAATGCGCAAGGTAATGCAGGAACATTCGGCCAAATCACTAGCATTAACGGAAACTTACGCGTGTTTCAATTGGCGGCTCGTTTAGCCTTTTAACTTCTTCAAAATTTAACAGCGGCGGCTTTCAGCCGCCGCTGTTTCTTTTCCCACATAGATACCTGAGAAACTCACGGAAAGTCATAGGTATGCTGAAAATGCACCAGCGTAGTACTCTCATAATTGTAGTATGTATGGTGATTACCGCTCTAAGTGTACCGGCACAAGAATTCAATGTATCGGATCGTATTCTAAGTTCTGCTCCAGCTCGCAGTGTCCCGACCTGGCTGCAGCCGGGCCTGATTTATGAAGTGTTTCCACACGATTTCTCGTCTGCCGGCAATTTGGATGGTGTCACTGCCGGCTTGGACCGGTTGAAAGCTCTAGGAGTCACGGTTATCTGGCTGATGCCCATTCATCCTACGGGCGTGCTCAAGCGGATCGGCACCAACGGCAGCCCCTACGCCGCGCGTGACTTCTATGCGATTGACCTAAGTTACGGCACCAAGGCAGACTTACAACACCTGGTTGATGAGGCACATCGCCGGGGTATGAAGGTGATTCTGGACATGGTCTTCGACCATACCTCATACGACAGTGTTATGCTGGCGCACCCTGACTTCTACAAGCATGACAAGGATGGCCATCTTATCTCGCCGCATGGCTGGAACGATGTTGCGGCGCTCAATTATGCCAATTCTGCGTTGCGCCAGTACATGACCGGCGTCCTCCTTTACTGGGTAAAGAACTTCGGCGTGGACGGTTACCGCTGTGACGCGGCGGGTGAAGTTCCGACTGACTTCTGGGAACAGGCCCGTGTCGCGTTGGACCAACTCAACCCACAGCTGCTTATGCTTGCCGAGGCTGCAAAGCCGGAGCTTGAGCGCAGCGCCTTTTCAGTAGATTATGCTTGGCCCCTCTTGTTCAAGCTAGATGAAGTCATCATGAAGGGTGCGCCTGCAAGTGAAATACGTACCACCTTTGAAACACAGGAGAGCCGGTTCCCGAAAGGGGCCGTGCATATGCTCATTTCAGACGATCACGACACAGATCGAGCTGTGGTACGGTACGGTGACCCCGGGGCTATTGCCGCATCTGCCCTGATGTTTACTCTTCCGGGAGTGCCGCTGTTATACAACGGCATGGAAGCAGGTGATGCGTCGCCTTCAACAGGACCTGCTCTGTTTGAAACGCTTAAAATCTATTGGCCATCGTCGCACATGCACCCGGAGTTTGCAAAATTTTATAAATTTATGATTCCGTTTCGTGCGCAGCACCCGGCATTATGGAAGGGAGATCTCAGCTGGGTGCACAATTCCGATGAGCAGCACATCCTAAGTTATACAAGACGCTCAGAAAATGAAGAGTTTCTGATAGTTATCAACTTGTCGAACACGCCTTTTCGAGGCACTGTCGAAGTTAGTTCCAGCTTATGGGAGGAAGTAAACGATTTGTCTTTGGAAAAGGTGCAAGCTGCACTGCCGGCAGTTTCGCTAAGTGCATTTGGCTTTCGTATATTCAGGAGGAACTTATAAGCATCTAAACTCATCTGGAGGTTAAAAGCCTACGAAGGTGATCGCACTATTGCAAGATATAAACTAGATAGAAAGATATACCGTGATGAAACTCAACCATTCATGATAGTCCGAGACGCTCCCGTAACATCAGCCCTTTTAAATGAGCATAGATAAAGAGGCCGGTTTTCTTTGGAACAACCTTTTCAGCGGCTGTCACATCAGTTTCTGATATGGATCATGTGGACTCACTGTTAAATAAAGTCTCGATTGTATTAAAATATGTGATTATAACTCCTAATATGTTAGGAGTGTACCTGACATAGCTTTTTACGGGTACCATCTTCGCAGGAAAGCGATATGCCTGACACACAAAATCCGCAAATCCACAATGGTTATTACGAACCCGGCACCCTGCTCGATGATGGAAAATTCCGTGTTGAATTTGATTCTATGGGCCAAGTCAAGGTGCCCGTAGATAAGCTCTGGGGCGCGCAAACACAGCGCTCGCTCTTCCACTTTTCCATCGGCAACGACCACATGCCTATCGAGGTATATCGTGCCTATGGCCTCTTCAAAAAGGCCGCAGCACTGGTAAATCAAAGCATGGGCCACTTGCCTGACGATAAAGCCAAGCTGATTGTTCAAGCCGCTGACGAAGTCATCGCCGGCAAACTGGACGAGAATTTCCCGCTCTACGTCTGGCAGACCGGCTCAGGCACTCAGTCCAACATGAACATCAATGAGGTGCTGTCAAACCGCGCTATCCAGCTGGTCAACGGTAAGCTTGGTACGCAGGCACCGGTCCACCCGAACGATCACGTCAATATGTCGCAGTCCTCCAATGACTCTTTTCCGGCGGCAATGCACATTGCCGCCGTCAAGGAGATTCGGGAGACACTGATTCCCAAAGTGACTCTTCTTGCTGCCACTATCGAACGCAAGGCCGATGATTGGAAGAACATCATCAAGATTGGCCGCACCCACCTGCAGGACGCGGTTCCTCTCACCGTCGGACAGGAGTGGTCCGGCTATGCCGTGCAAATCCGCAACGCTCTGGCTCGCATTGAACAATCCCTCAGCGGTCTCTATGAGCTTGCCGCCGGCGGCACTGCGGTCGGTACCGGCCTCAACGCCCCGGCCGGCTTCGATGTTGCGGTCGCAAAGGAAGTCGCCACTCTTACGGGCTACCCGTTTATCACCGCGCCCAATAAGTTTGAGGCGCAAGGTTCGCTCGATGCTATGACCGCTGCCCACAGCGCGCTTAAGAACCTCGCCGTACCGCTGATGAAGATTGCCAATGACATGCGCTGGCTTGCCTCCGGCCCGCGCTGCGGTCTGGGCGAGCTTATCTTGCCCGACAACGAGCCCGGCTCCTCCATTATGCCCGGCAAGGTAAACCCAACCCAGTGTGAGGCTATTGTCATGATCGCGATCCAGGTCATTGGCGACGATTCTGCTGTCGCTTTCGCCGGGTCCCAGGGCAACTTCGAGCTCAATGCCATGCGCCCCATCATCATCAACAACTTCCTCCACTCGGCGCGCATCCTCGCCGATGGTTGCGAGAAGTTTCGACTCTTTTCGGTTGAGGGTACCGAGGTGAACGAGAAAAAAGTGGCCGAGTTTCTCGGGAGTTCGCTCATGCTTGTCACCGCATTATCTCCAGTTATCGGCTATGACAAGGCCGCCAAAATCGCCCATGAAGCCCAGCACAGCGGCTCCACCCTCAAGGAAGCCGCACTCAAAAGCGGCTTAATTGACGAGAAAAAGTTCGACGAGGTCGTCGATCCACGCAGAATGATTTCGAATCACAGCGCATAGTGTGCGCGCTCTGCTCCTGCTGGCCCTCGTTGTGTTTCACTCGCTTCAAATTTCCAGGGCCAAACAGAGCCATTACAGGAGGAAACCCTATCTGGTCCGGATATTTACCAGTAAACCATTGGCGGCGTTCTAAATCGGTCCACCACCGTCTTCGGTTTCCGTTCCAAAGTTGAGTGTTAGTACCTACACCGAAGAAGGAGCCACCAATGTCAACTGAAACTCTCTCCGGATATGCCCTTCTACACGACGCTGAACATAACCAGTCCACTGCTTTTCCAGCATCGGCCCGCGCGGAGAACAAACTCACAGGCCTTCTCCCGCCGCGTGAGGAGTCGCTGGATCAGCAAGTGCAGCGCTGCCTGCTCCAGCTTAGCAAAAAGCCTAACGATCTCGAACAGTACATCTACCTGGCCCAGCTTAGTGATGACAACTAAACCCTGTTCTACAAAGTCCTTTCAACCGATCCCGCGCGCTTTCTCAAAATCGTCTATGACCCCACAGTCGGCCAAGCTTGCACGGAGTTCGGCCACATCTACCGCAAACCCAACGGCATGTACATCTCCATCGATCAACGGGCAAGGTCAAGGAAGTCCTGAAAAGTTGGCCCGTCGAAGATGTCTGCTTTATCTGCGTCAGCACCGGCGGCCGCATCCTGGGTGACCTTGGTGCTAACGGCATGGGTATCCCTATCGGCAAGCTCCAGCTCTATACCGCATGCGCCCAGGTTCCGCCCGAGAAGCTGCTGCCCGTCCTGCTGGATTGCGGCACCGATACCCAGAGTCTCCTTGATGACCCGCTCTATCTAGGCCTCAAGCAGAAGCGTCCTTCCACCGATGAGCTCGACGCTTTCGTTCAGGAGTTTGTCGATGCCGTGCAGGACCTCTATCCCAAGTGCTGCATCCATTTAGAGGAGTGGAAGGGTACTGACGCCATCCGCCTTCTGGCACGCTACGTCGATACGATCAGCTGTTATAACGACGACATCCAGGGCACCGGCTCAGTTACAGTCGCCGGCCTCTACAACGCGCTCAAGATCACCAAGGGCGATCTTAAAGACCAGCGCATCCTCTTCTTCGGCGCAGGCTCCGCAGGTATCGGCATTGCAAATATGATCGCTTCGGCCATGAAGCTCGAAGGCATCACGGAAGAGCAGGCACAAAAGCAGATTTCCCTTTTCGACGTCAATGGTCTTCTCGAACCCTCTCGCAAAGATCTTTCCCCTGAGCAGACAAAGTACGCGCACGACCACGCTCCCGAAAAAGATTTGGTTGCGGCCATCAACGACCTAAAGCCCACTATCCTTATCGGCGTCAGTACCGTGGGTGGCACCTTCACTCAACAGGTAATTGAAGCAATGAGCACGCTGAACCCGCGTCCCATCATCTTTGCCCTGTCCAACCCCACGGAGAAGGCCGAGTGCACCGCCGAGCAGGCCTACAAGTTCTCGAAAGGCAAAGCCGTCTATGCTGCCGGCGTCCAGTTCGACAATGTCGAGATCGCCGGCAAAACCTACGAGCCCAGCCAGGCTAACAACTTTTACATCTTTCCAGCCGTCGGCATGGCTGTTTACGCGACCGAAGCCAGCCGCGTACCCGATGAAATCTTTATCGCCGCTGCTCTCGCCCTCGCTAACCAAATTACGTCAGCGGAACTTGAGCGCGGCATACTCTTCCCGCCGCAAAGCAACATCCAGGCTACCTCAGTCATCACTGCTGTCGCTAGTGCAGAGCGCATTTTTCACCTGAATCTGGCACGCATTCCGCGCCCAAATTCGATCGACCACCTCATCGGCTCGATCCTCTATAACCTCAAGTATCCAACCGTAAACTAATCTGCCGGGCACACGGCGTTCCCAAAAAACGCCGTGCGTCTTTAGACTCACATGACTTCACGTACCGCATCGACGTTATCCGTGCCGCGATGGCAACTTGCCGCGGCCATACTCTACGCCTTTTCGGGTGGCTACGGTGATGCATCCGGCTACGTGTTCGCTCAAACCTTTACCGGCCACGTCACCGGCAACCTCGTCCTGCTCGCACTTGCACTGCCAGAAGGTCACTGGGCGCAGATCGCACCTCGCTGCGTGGCTATTACCGCTTTTCTCGCGGCCACCGCATTCGGCTTCCTCATGGTGAGCTGGAACAAGGCTCGCGCGCCGCGGCGCTCATATTTGTCTTGCAAGCCGTATTGCTCCTAGCCATGTGTATGCCGGTCGCCCGCCAGTCCAGTCACTTTGCGATATGGCTTATCTTTCCCTTTGCCTCGCGCTTGGTCTCCAGAATGGCGTCTTTACGTCCGTTTCGCATGTCAACCTCCATGGAACCTACATCATGGGGAACTTTACCACCTTGCTTTCCAAGTTGGTCAAGCATCCCCAAGCCCAGCCCGCTCCGGATGTTGGAATCACCGTCCTGCTAGCCGTCATTATCGGTTTTTTCGCGGGTGCCCTCGCAGCTTGTTTCCTGGCTGCGCCGCTCGGTCGTTTCCTACCCGCTTCATTCCTGCTCCCTCTGCTTGCCGCTACCCTGGTTTCCGCGGCTTCTAAGCGGAGATAAAAGCCGATTTCTGCTTCGATTAAGATCATCTTGCCTAAATATACCTACCGGTATACATTCTGTACATGGATTCGCGCGCTGCTCTTCTCCGCTCCGCTCTGGTGCTTTTCGCCGCCAGAGGCTACGACATAGTCGGTGTGCAAGAGATCGTCGCTCATACGGGCGTTACCAAGCCGACGCTCTACCACTTCTTCGGCAGCAAAAACGGCCTTCTGGAAGCACTGTTCGTAGAATATGCCGCCAAGCTGGACCTGCTAGTTGCCCAAGCTTCCGTGTACGATGGCGATTTACCGAAGACCCTGGACCGCATCGCGGCAGCCTACATTGAGTTCAGTACAAATGAGCCGATAGCGTATCAGCTTGAGCTTGCGCTTTACTTCGCGGCGCGTGAGAACCCTGCGCGAGCCGTTGCACTCGGTCATTATTCGCGCCGTCAGGCTGTCCTGGAGAAGGTGTTTCTTGAGGCGGCACGGGACCACGGCAATCTCCGCGGCAGGCATCGGCGGTACGCGTTTTCTCTCGTGGGCGTGCTGAATAGCTATATCGTTCTGCAACTTGACGGTGAAATCACCATTACGGACCGACTGCGCCGGGATATTGTGCACCAATTTAGCCACGGCATTTACTCGTGATCGCCAT
>CAXSHS010000072.1:13341-16832 GCA_964237325.1 uncultured Acidobacteriaceae bacterium
CTGCGCCGGGATATTGTGCACCAATTTAGCCACGGCATTTACTCGTGATCGCCATAGAAATAAACAGCAGGGAAGAGCCTGTCACATTTATGTACCTACCAGTATGTAAGGAACTACCTGGACACAAGATACCGCCATCTATCACTTGTACCCCTTAGGGTGTCTCGGTGCCTCGGCCCGAAACCCATTCACCGCAGAAACAGCTGACCGCATCGGTCAGTTGTATACATGGCTCGACTACCTCCAGGATTTCGGCATTGACACCCTGCTGCTCGGTCCCTTGCAACAGTCATCGGCCCATGGCTATGACGTCGCCGATTACTTCCATGTGGACCGCCGGCTCGGCAGTAATGAGGCTCTTAGCGCCTTCAGCAGTGAGCTGCATCGCCGGGGTATGCGGCTTGTTTTCGACGCTGTGTTTCACCATACGGGCCGGGATTTTTGGGCATTCCAGGACGTTCAGAAGTACGGCGAAGCCTCGGCATACCGCGACTGGTATCACCTGGATTTCTCCCGCCGCAGCCCCTTCGATGATTCCTTTCACTACAAAGGTTGGGCGGGACACTACGATCTGGTGAAGCTGAACCTTCGCAACCCGGCAGCCAGGGAGCACCTGTTCGCGGCGGTTCGTTCCTGGGTTGAGCAGTTCGACATAGACGGTCTGCGACTAGACGCAGCGGCTCGGCTCGACCCCGACTTCCAGCGCAACCTGGCTTCACACTGCCGGAGCTTGAAGGAGGACTTCTGGCTCATGAGCGAGGTGGTGCACGGCGACTACCGGCAGTGGGCGCATCCCGGCGGGCTTTGCTCAGTTACGAATTATGAAGCCTACAAAAGCCTCTGGTCAGGCCACAACGATACAAACTATTTCGAACTCGGCTACTCGCTGAACCGACAGTTCGGACAGGGCGGCATCTATCGCGGCCTCCAACTATATTCGTTTGTAGATAACCATGATGTCGACCGGGTTGCGAGCACGTTGAAGAATTCTGCGCACCTCTACCCGCTTTATATCCTGCTGATGACGATGCCGGGCATCCCTTCGATCTACTACGGTAGCGAATGGGGCGCGAGGGGGCAGCGGACGTCAAGCTCGGATGCGGAGCTGCGGCCTGCCTTGAGCCCCGCAACGATGCGCGCCGACGCGCCTCACCCTCATCTTTACGAAACCATCAAGCGGCTGTTGGCGATCCGCCGTCGGCACGCGGCACTGCGTGCGGGCGAGTACACGTCTCTTCACATCGACCATGAACAACTCGCGTTCATGCGGGGTAAGGGTGCCGGCGCTGTTGTAGTCGCCGTAAATTCTGCCGCTGCCGCGAAACAAATTGCAATCACCATGCCTGGAATTGGTGAAGGCTATCTCACCGATCTGCTCAATCAAGGCGATTTGTTCCCTGTTTTCGGAGGGCGATGCACGCTGCTTTTGCATCCTTGCTGGGGGCGCATCCTGACGCTGAGCTTCTAAGAGTTTCCGGCTGCCATACTCGGATTCCCATGAATTTTGCACTAATAACCACTTTTCAGGAGTGAGCCGAATGGAAACGCCTACAAAAAGCTTGGAACCATCAGCAACACTCTTTCCTCTGCAAGGCCGTGTTGCGGTCCTGACAGGCGCCGCCAGTGGAATCGGCTCAGCACTGGCTTTGGAACTGGCGACGGAAGGCACCGACCTCGCGCTGATCGATCGAGACGGTCCGGGCCTTAACACTGTAGCCGAGGCGGCGCGAAAGAGTGGAGGTCGGGTCTACACGTACACGGTTGATCTCGCGGACCAAACTGCCATCGCTCGGCTGCCGGATGCGGTAAGCGCCGATGTCGGTGCGGCATCTATCTTGATCAACAATGCGGGCATGGCGCTCGCCGGTGCATTTGAGCAAGTTTCGGCCGCGCAGTTCGATCATCTATTTGCAGTCAACTTTTTCGCGGCGGTTGCCATGACCTGTGCCTTTTTGCCGCAACTACGGCAACACCACCCCGCGCAGATCATGAATATGTCGAGCGTGTTCGGCATCATCGGATCAGCGGGGCAAGTGGCTTATAGTGCAAGCAAGTTTGCGATTCGCGGCTTTTCAGAGTCCCTGCGTGCTGAGCTTGAAACTACCGACATTGGTGTAAGCAGTATCCATCCCGGCGGGGTGCGGACCAACATCGCCCTGTCCGCGCTGATCCTAGCCGGACTGAACGAGAAGCAGATCGGAGCGGTTCGAGGCCCTGCTGAGCAGTCGCTGCGAATGGACCCGCGGGATGCGGCAGCCCGCATCCTTTAAGGACTCAAGCGACGAGAGAAGCGCATTCTAGTCGGCGAGGACGCAAAGGTGGTCGCGCGTATACAACGGGCATACCCCATTTCTTACGGCCGTGTTCTGGCAGAGATGGAAGGCCGGAAGATGTGATAGACCACTCCGACTCTGTGGTTGCAAGCGCCCGGCGAAACCATATCTTCAATTCCGCACCAAGCGAAAACAGCCTCATCTTTTCCGGATATACGGAACCAGCATTAGGATAGCGCTATGATTTGACAGTGTTGCTGACCCGTAACGTCCCCCGCCATCCTTATCCATCCAAACGCTTTTTCCCTGACACGGCGATCCTGCTCGTACTCACCGCCGCAGGCGCACGAAGTCTACACGCCGAACAGCCCTGTTTTGCCGCCTCGGCTACTCCCGAGGAGCTGCGCCAAGCCTCCTGGACGCGTGACTCGACCTATGTGCCCATCGACAACTGGGCTTACCCCCAGCTGGACCGCCTTCGCGCCCTGGGGTATGTAGACGATGGTTTTACCGGCATCCGCCCGTGGACCCGGCTGACGATTGCCCGCATGCTGCAGGCGAGCACCTTGCAGATGACAGAGGAAGACCAGGAGTGGCTCCTGCTGACCCAACAGGAGAACACGGAGCCGGGTGGTGCCGGGCGGCTTGAAGCCAAGGAAATCCTGCAAGTGCTGAGCCGGGAGTTTGCCCCCGACCTGAACACCTGCGGCGTCCATGCCGAGCTTGACTCGGTCTACTCCATCTCACGCGGCATCACCGACACACCCCTGCGCGACAGCTACCACCTGGGTCAGACGCTGACCTACGACTATGGCCGTCCCTACGAGGCCGGCTTTAACGAGTACACCGGTGCCGGAGCGCGCGCCGAGGCAGGACGCTTTGCACTCTATGTTCGCGGTGAGTACCAGCATGCACCTTCCGCACCCGGCTACTCGCAGGCGCTCTTCAACACGCTCAGCGAGGATGTGGATCTCATCCCGGTGGCCTCTAATCCCAGCCAGAGCACCATTCCGCTCGGTCCGATCGCCACGGCCAATCTGTTTCGGATCGAGGAGGCAAACGTCTCGTTTCGCGGCCTCGGCCATGAGATCTCCTTCGGCAAAAGCGACCACTGGCTAGGGCCCGCGACCGGTGGCGCGTTTGGCTGGAGCAACAATGCCGAGAACATCTATGCCTTCCAGGTCGATCGTGCTGAGCCTGTGACGGTTCCAGTCCTGT
>CAXSHS010000073.1:0-5486 GCA_964237325.1 uncultured Acidobacteriaceae bacterium
GAGGTCTTTCTATGTCCGCTGCAAACACCCTGAATCTCGGTACGGTTGCGGTTCCACAACCGCGCGCAGCGGCCCGTACCAACACCAGAACGCCCGCCGAGGCGCTCGCCGATGAAGCCAGCCGGGCAGCCGAGATGTTGTTGATCCGTGAAGCACAGGCCGGCTCCCGCGCTGCCTTCGATGCACTGGTGCGTCAGTATGATCAAGCGGTTTTGCGCTTGGCACTACGCCTCACCGGTTCTGAGCAGGACGCGCAGGATATTCATCAGGAGGCTTTTTTGAAAGCCTACCGTTATCTGGACAATTTTCGTTTTGAGTGCTCCTTCTACACATGGATCTACCGCATTGCGACCAACCTGTGTCTGGATCACCTGCGCCGTCGTAAGTCACGTCGCGAGGAACAGGCCGTGGTAATTGACGGACGCGGTGAGGAGCTGGATTTGCTTGGCAATGTCTCCGATGATCGCTCCGGGGCCAACCCCGCGCGGGAACTGGAGCGCAAACTTCTGGGTGGAAAAATCCAGGAAGCATTGAGCCGGCTGACTCCTCGCGAGCGTATGGTGTTTGAATTGAAGCACTACCAGGGCTTGAAGCTGCGAGCCATCGGTGAAATGCTACAAACCACTGAGGAAACTGCTAAAAATACCCTGTTTCGGGCAACGCGCAAGTTGCGACTGCGCCTTGCCGAAGTGCACGGCTGAACTTCTTCGCACCATGTACGGCAAGCGCCAGCCGTGGTACAACGGCGGCGCATAGCAGCAAACTTTTTGGAGAGCAAGAGTGAAGCAGCAACCCATCACCGTAGGCATGACCTGCGAACGAGCCCAGCGGGCTATTGCGCTGGCGGCCATTTGCTCCTCTGACCTCGGATTTACGGATAAAGAGGCGGAGCCATCCTGGCTTTCGTCTCTACCTCCTGCAGGAGTTCAAGAAGCCTGGGAGCCTTTGCGGCAAGTGCACGAGCCCTCCGAGCCGCATGACATTACCTTACATACTCCTCTTGAAACCTCTTTACAGCCTGAAGGAAGCGCATTGGCCGAGCACTTGACGGCGTGCCGGTCCTGCCAGGCAGAAATGGCGGCAACCACAGCGTTCTTCCGGGCTTTAAGCCAGGACGCAGGTCCTGAGCCTTCACCCACACTGCTGGCACGAGCACGCATGCGGCTTGATGCCACACTCGATTCAAGCGAGCAGGCCGGCCTTTGGACCCGATTGATGCAGCAGCTTGCCTTTACTGGAGGACGGCTGCGTGCGGCCCCGCTACTATCTTCAGCTCTATTGATCGTGGGGCTGTTTGCAGGCGGTTATGGCGGCTACCGGGCCGGCCACTCCGTGCATACGGCAGAGCAAACAACGCTATTACTGGCACCGCCTGCGCCGGAAGCGCCCTCCGTTGTAGCAGACGTCAGCTCCATTACCCGCGACGATGCAACCGGCATGGTAGAGATACGCTATGACCGGCTGGTTCCCGATATGCTGGCTGCTCCGCCGAGCGACCCATCCATCCGCGAGCTGCTGATGGCCGCGACAGGAAATGGGACGACCCCACAAGTCCGCAATACATCGGTCACCCTTTTAGGCGGCGGTTGTTACGGCTCTACGGCTTGCGGCGGCGACCCCGTACGTAATGCCCTGCTGCATGCACTTAACACCGACGGGACGCCTGAAGTGCGGCGCGAAGCCATGGCCGGCCTGCAACCCTTTATTGCGGACGATCTACAGGTGCGCGATGCCGTACTGGGGGCACTGATGAATGATTCCAGCGGCTCAGTTCGCATCGAGGCCGTGCGGCTGCTGCAGCCCGTCGGGATTGATTCCAGTGTTCGGCAGGTGCTACATGCAGTGGCTCTGCGCGACGGTGATCCAACGATCCGCTCGGCCTCTTTAGCAGCACTGAAGTCTGTTCCCCAGATACAGTAGGCTTGCAGGAAAGTTGCAAAAACAAGGTAAGCGTACCTGCTGCAAGAACTTGGGCCGCTTTCAAGCCACGCTTCCATCCGTCTTACCGTCAGACGCACGATGCGTCGAGCCACCCTGTCAGGCAGTCATAAACCTGGAGATTACAACTTTGACCACCTCCACCGGCATGGTCCCAACCGTCGCACTTTTACCGGCCACCGCTCGCTTCCTGAGCGGGGGCCGGCGAGCCGGTGCCGCCGGTGTGCTGACAATGTTGCTTTGGACCGGACCTGCCCATGCTGCCGGACCGCACCGCTCCGGCTTTCTGGTCAGCCAGTTAGGACAGGAGGGCGACCGCCTGCCCGCCCCGGCGCGCCCCGGCCAGCGGCTTGGCTACCTTGGCGTAAGCCTGCGTGACCTCGATGCGGCTGAGTCAACCCGCCTAAGCCGGCGCAATGCCACCGGAGCCATGATTGTGACAGTAGACCGCGATGCCCCCGCCTGGACAGCCGGGCTGCGACCGCGTGATATCGTCGTCGAGTTCAATGGACAGCCGGTAGACGGCCTGGATATGCTGCGCAAGCGACTCCGCGAGTGCTCCGCCGGGGAGTCCATCACCCTGCGCATCCAGCGCGGCAAGGATGAAATGAGTTTCTCCGTGACCTTGGGCGATCAGGACGCGATTGCTCAGGACGCTCTGAGCCGCCATCTGCGAAGCAGTACCTTTGCTCCGGAACCTTCACTCAGTACGCGAGATACGGCCAATAGCTTTGTTAGCACGCAGCCTCCCCCGTCATCCGCACCGATCACCGCTTCACGCGGCGTTGCCTCTACCCTGCTTGATGCATTGATCCCAGGCGGCACCTACACCGGCCTTGAAGTCGATCCGCTGTCACCGCAGCTGGCGTCTTTCTTCGGCATGCATACTCGCGGAGGCTTGCTGGTCACGGCAGTCAGCGCGAACTCGCCCGCCGCTGAAGCCGGCCTTACCGCCGGTGATGTTATTGTGCGCGCTCGAAGTACCCCTGTATCTTCCCGGGGTGATTTGGCCCACTCTCTCCGCGAAGTCAAGGAAGGTGCCGTGCCGTTGGCCGTGCTCCGCAATCACCAGGAGCTGACAATCAACTTGCTACCGAGGAAGCGCAGGAAACTGTAATTGTTGAAACCATTCAGGGGAGCAATGCTCCTAAAGGTGTGGGAAATTGCGAAAGGAAAGCGACTTTCCTCAAAGAGCCACGTGTCACCTCAATTCTCGACTTTGTACCAGCGGAAGAACTACTCTAAGCAGTACGCGCAAGTCAAGCTAGCATCTACCACGAATCGGAAAGGAATCGCGGTATTGGAAATCCGAGCCTACTGAGCCGATAGCTCCGCCTCAAGTCCTATTTCGCCTGCAGCGGCTAGGATCGCCGGCATCAGCCCTGGAAAGCGACTCTGGAGATCGTCGAACCGCAGAGTATTTCGATGGCTGTTGCCGACAATCCGCACCCGGAGCAGCCCTGCCTCGATCAGCACTTTGAAGTGGTGCGACATGCTAGACTTCGGCCGCCCCAGATACAAGACACCGCAGGGCAAGTCCCCCTCCGAGAAGAGCATGCGCACCAGCTGTAGCCGTACCGAATCGCTAAGCGCATGGAGCACGCGCGCCAACTCCAGTTCCTCGGTTCGTGGATGCTGCACGGCCTTCATATTGACATGGTAGCCGGTCGGGCATATTGTCAGCTTGTTCGATTTTTATAGAACATTGCTTGTCTGAGCCGGTTTGTGGAACGGTGGGCAGATGCATGAGAGAAGCGCATGAAGGCTTGGGAACTGGTCGGTTTCGGTAGTAATAACCTGTGCATGGCAGAGAAAGAAGCACCCTCGCCGGGAGATCACGAGATTCTGGTTCAGGTGAACGCGGTCTCGCTGAACTTTCGAGACAAGCTTCTCCGCGATGGAACTTACAACCCTGACCTGCGCTTCCCCATGATCCAGGGAAGCGACGCGGTGGGCGTTGTGGTGGAAACGGGAAAAGCGGTGACCCGGGTTAGACGAGGGGATCGCATTCTTACCAACTTCGCGACACGCTGGCTCAGCGGTCCGCCTCTGCTGGCTGAATCGAATTACACGTTGGGCAATCTCATCTCGGGCGCTCTTGCCGAGTGGATCGTTCTTGATGAGGACATTGCAGTGCATGCGCCTCAGTACCTGTCCGACATCGAAGCGGCAACCCTTCCGTGCGCTGCCGTTACTGCCTGGCATGCCATGGTGGAGAAGGCCGGGCTTGCCGCCGGGCAAACTGTTGTGGTGCAGGGTACGGGAGGCGTCTCGCTGTTCGCGCTACAGATAGCCGCCGCACTCGGCGCCCAAGTCATCGTGACTTCAAGCAGCGATGCAAAGATCACACGGGCCAAGGAGATGGGCGCTGCCCACGGCATCAACTACGCATGGCAGCCCGACTGGGAAAAGACCGTTCTGGAGATTACAAAGGGCAAGGGCGCTGATGTCATCGTGGAGGTTGCGGGAGGAGAAAACCTCCGGCACTCGCTGGAAGCCTTGAAGATAGGTGGGCATATAGCCCTGCTCGGTTTCCTCGAGGGTATGACTTCCTCCATTCCACTGTTTCCCTTTGTAGTGAAGCAGCTGACCGTACACGGAAGCTCTGTAGGCTCTAGAGCTTCATTTGAAGCTATGCTCGGCGCGTTTGAAACATGGCGGATTCATCCCATCGTGGATGCAGTCTACGGATTCAAGGAACTACCTGCCGCTTATAACCACCTTGCGCGCGGAGCTTTCGGAAAAATTGTCGTGGACTTAAGCCGCTGACTTCGCGGCGCATATTGGAGAAATGTAGGGCATAGGCAGATATCAGCACAGTTGTAGCAGCAGCACCGGAAAAAGTCTGGGCAGTGGTCAGGGACTTCAATGCGCTTTCTCAATGGTTTCCATTCATCGCCTCCAGCCGTCTGAATGAGAGCGACACGCCGGGAATGGTCGGTGCGGAGCGCACCATGAAAGCCCATAACGGCGCGATAGTGAGGGAACGGATGCTGGAACTTTCCGATTCCGAGATGCGCCTCAGCTTCCATACATTTGCAGGCATCGACCTTACCTTAAATTCCATCGGGTACATGCATGTGCGGCCCGTTACGCGCGGCGGTGGGTCCCTTTTGAGTTTCGCGGATTTTCGAAGCAGCGCACGGCGACATTGGAAAAAAGCAAGTGACTGGCTGCTGCACGAGATTTTTGAACCAGTTCTGACTCGCTTTGAAGATGTGTTCAGGCATACGTCTTGATTGCGGCTCAGAGGCTGTACCTTTGGAGGGTTCAATGAGCACTGAACAGTCCCTTCCCCGGTTAACTTCTATTCTCGTGCTGGGGCGCAGGCGAGCTGGGCATGGCCGTTCTACGTAGCTTTGCCGGGCAGGCTGCTTCGCTGCCGCACTTGGCACTCTCTGTTCTTCTCCGCCCCCAAACCGAAGACAGCTTAAACCCGAATAAACACCAAATAACCGACGAACTGCATGCTCTCGGCGTAGGCATGGTCTTCAGCGATCTCGCTTCCGGCTCCGAAGAGGACTGGAGATACCGTGACTTACGCGGAG
>CAXSHS010000073.1:5586-16758 GCA_964237325.1 uncultured Acidobacteriaceae bacterium
AGCGATCTCGCTTCCGGCTCCGAAGAGGACTGGAGATACCGTGACTTACGCGGAGGTGGCCGATATTCTGGATCGGGTTCTCCAACGACGAATGCATAGAGAAGAGTGGACGGTTCCCGCTTTGCGTGAGGAGCTGGCACGCGCCCCGGAAGATTCGCTCAGGAAGGACAGGGTCGTTTTTTCCAGAAGGCAAAGGCGTGGCATGGCCGATAGACCAAACCTTCAATGCCGCTCAAGAAATTCCGGTTGTTGGGGTCGAGCACTGGGTGCGAGAAAACCTCAGAGGGTATGTGCAAAGTCCACACTCCTATAAAAACGGGCCATCCTGAGCGCAGCGAAGGATCTGCTTTGCTCTCTATCGTCACGAATAGCAAATACTTCGCTCCTTAAGAATGATCTCGACTTTGAGCGCGAAACCAGGAACGAGCAACTTTGCATATACCATCTCCGGTGCAATCAAAGCGGGACCGGTCTGTGTTGAAATAGAAAGGATGGCTACACTGGCAGTAATGGAACCCGGCATGGGCTTTCGCACAGGCGGTGTTCCGCGCCCGCGCCACCCCCTAAGACGCCGCTGGAAGCTGGTCACCCGCCGCGTGCGCGAGCTATGGACGGTCAGCTATGCCTTGCTCTCCACCCGCCACCCGGTTATGGCGCAGATCGTACCCGCGCGCTTCTGCAACCTGAGCTGCACCTACTGCAATGAGTACGACAAAGTCTCCGAGCCGGTACCGGTTGCCGAGATTCTGCGTCGCATCGACCATCTGGCTCGCCTCGGTACTTCCATCATCACCATTTCGGGCGGCGAGCCGCTCACCCATCCTGACCTTGACCAGGTCATTGCTCGCATCCGCTACCATGGCCGCATAGCCGGCATCATCACCAACGGCTACCTGCTAATGCCTGACCGCATCGAGCGCCTCAACCGCGTCGGGTTGGACCACATGCAGATTTCGATCGACAACGTAATGCCCGACGAGACCAGCAAAAAGAGCCTGAAAGTCCTCGATCGTAAGCTTGAAATGCTGCGCGAATACGCTGACTTCCACGTCAACATCAACTCCGTGGTCGGCGGCGGCATTGCGAACCCGCAGGATGCGATCACGGTCGGCCGCCGGGCTATCGAGCTCGGCTTCACCTCGACCATCGGCATCATCCATGACGGGGGAGGGCAGCTGAAGCCGCTTGGCGGCGAAGAGCGGCGCGTGTGGGCCGAGATGCGTAGCTGGCGCAAAACGAATTATTCCAAGTTCAACAAGTTCCAGGAAGCCATTGCTAACGCCGAGCCCAACGACTGGCGCTGCCGCGCGGGTGCTCGTTACCTCTATGTATGTGAAGAAGGCTTGGTGCATTACTGCTCGCAAAAGCGAGGCAACCCTGGCGTGCCTGTCGCGCAATATGGCAAGGCTGACCTGCGCCGCGAGTTCACCCATGCCAAAAGCTGTGCACCGCACTGCACAGTTTCCTGCGTCCACCAGATCTCGTACATCGATCACTGGCGCGCCCCGCAAACCGGCCGCGTTACGCCCGGCTCTGCCGAGGGACTGGTCAATATCGAGCTCTAGCACTTGTATGGCAAAGCAGAAACTCAAGCTCTATAAAAGAAACTTATGCTACCTATCAGGATTTAGCGTAGGCCTCCGTAAATCAGTATCTGCGTGGTACGCTTGCCCCAATGCTCATTTTCATATGAGTTGAACCGGAATGTGCACCGATGTGCAGCATTGCGACTGGACCGACAAACTTCTTCCAGGACTTAAAGCGCAGCCGGAGCAAGCCCGTGCGATGACCTGTAGCAAACACTTAGGAGGCTTCATGCGTTTTACATACTTCTCCCGTTCTGTGGTCCCAGTTCTTGCCTTGAGCGCCCTTGTAACTGGCATCGGATTTGGCCAGCAGACGAGTGGCGACTTTGCCGGAACAGTCAGGGATACATCCGGTGCGTTGGTTCCGAATGCCCAAGTGACCATGACGAATGTAGCTACTTCTGTAGCTTCAAAAGGCGTAACTTCGGGTTCGGGAGAGGTTCGCATATCAAACCTACCGCCCGGAAATTATACTGTTACGGCAACAGCTTCTGGTTTCAGCCCATTTACCTTGAACGGTGTATCAATCGACTTGAACAAGGTATCAACAGGCGTTCTAACCTTGCCTGCGGCTAACGATGTACAGAATGTGGCAGTTTCTGCAAATGCGGGAGCTGAGCTAGACACCACCTCAACGAATCTTACGCAGAATTTTCAGGCAGCAGAGATCCAGGTGTTACCAAGCGCGACTATTGGCTTAGGCGTGCTGAACCTTTCGCTTCTCAGTCCCGGTGTTGCCTCCGGAGGTGGCGTCGGAGCAGGCACGGGACCATCGGTCGGCGGACAACGTCCACAGAATAATAATTTCACCATTGAAGGTGTTGACAACAATAATAAAAGCGTAACTGGTCCTTTGGTGTACATCCCCAATGATGCCGTCGGCCAGTTCTCTTTAATTACTAACCAGTTCTCACCGGAGTTTGGGCACTCTTCAGGCGGTCAGTTCAATACCAATATTCTAAGCGGTACAAACAGCTTTCATGGTCTTTTGTACGAGTACTTTCAGAATCGTAACTTGAATGCAGAAAATCTACCTGCAGGCCAACACATCCCAAATCCACGCTTTGACTTTAACCGCTACGGCGGCGAGCTGGGCGGTCCTATTGTAAGAAACAAGCTGTTCTTCTTCGGGGGTTATGAGCGTCAAACAACCGGGCAAAGCACGCAAACGCAAATTTGCTCGCCGACAGCGGCAGGTATCGCGGCGCTTCAAACACCGGGGCTAGGACTCAATGCGACGAACGTCGCTCAATACGTGCAGTACACGCCTGTTGCGCCAAGTCAAGTAACGAGTGCGAACGATGTGGCATGTTTTAATGAGACCACCGGTCCGCAATTTCTGAATGTATACCCGAATGGAACGGGCAGTACGACTTCCCCGTACAACGGCAATAACGCCGGTCCTGTCTTCGGTTCTGGTACACCTACAGCTATTCCGCTTGGCAACTACGTTATCAATGCACCTAACTTTATCAATGAGGGTGTGCTGACAACCAGCGGCGACTGGACGATCTCACCAACTGACAGCTTCCGTCTTCGTTATATCTACAACAACATCGCACAACAGGATATTGCCGCCACCCTTCCCGCTTTCTATCAGCCAACCCCGTCCAAATTTCACCTAGTCGCGTTGAGCGAATATCACACATTTACTCCTCACCTGGTAAACGAGGTACGCGTCGGATTCAATCGTTATGCGAACGTGACGCCGTCCGGTAACTTCAACTTTCCCGGCCTGGACCAGTTTCCAAACTTTACATTTACAGACCAGGGTCTGGGTGGAGTGAACTATGGCCCCGATCCGAACGCCCCGCAAAGCACCATCCAGAACCTCTACCAGTTCCTGGATAATGTCAGCTGGACTAAAGGCAATCACACGATCACTGTTGGCTTCGATGGTCGCAAGTATATCTCGCCTCAAACCTTTACACAACGCTCACGTGGAGATTATGAGTACGACTATCTAACCGAGTATCTTCATGATCTGGCTCCCACCAGTTTCGGCGAGCGTTCCACGGGTAATTTCACCTACTATGGCGATCAGACAGCGCTCTACGGCTATGCCAACGATACATGGCGTGTGCGCCCTACTCTTACTTTTAATTATGGGCTGCGTTATGAGTTCACCTCAGTACCGGTCGGCGAACGCGCTCAACAACTCAACAGTGGAGCGAGCGTTCCGGGGCTGATTACTTTCAGCGCGCCGCAGCCTCAATACACAAATTTTGCGCCGCGTGTCGGTATCAGCTACTCTCCGAATTCAAAAACCAATGTGCGCGCCGGTTTCGGTATCGCTTACGACGTGCTATTTGACAATCTTGGTACCCTTTCGTTCCCCCCCCAATACTCCTCTACTGAAGATGTTGGTACGACAGGTAAACCGGCTCCTGGAGACGCAAACTTTTTAACAAACGGAGGTTTGGCTCCTGGCAGCGGTACTCTTGCAGTCTTCTCATCCCCGGCTGCGCAGGCAGCCGCTACTGCCGCGTACCTGCCGAATCAGCAACTACCGTACGCGGAAACCTGGTCATTGGGTGTGCAACAAGAGTTTGCTTCAAATTACACGTTTGAGGTGCGGTATCTCGGCGACCGTGGTATCCACCTGGCCACGCAGACACAGCGTAATATCACTCCGAGAGTTACAGAAGCAAATCAGCTCTTTACGGAGCTGACAGGCCCAACCACCATCGAAACTTCTCCAACCGCGAACACCCTATTACAGCTTCAGGGTCTGTCTAACATCCTCCCGCAATATGCGGCTGCCGGCTTTACAAGCAAAGTTACTTCTTACCAACCTTACTCGTCATCCAATTACAACGCGCTCCAAACAAGCTTGCAGCGGCGTTTTCAAAACGGCTTCCTGCTGAACCTTGCTTACACCTGGAGCAAAACGATGGACGATGCTACAGCAGAGGTTTTCTCAACGGTACTCACACCACGCAGACCCCAAAACTCGCAGGATGTCAGGGGAGATTACAGTCGCTCTGCACTGGATCGCACCAATCGGATTACAGTCGCTGCTGTGTACGATGTGCCTTATTTCAAGCATTCAAATTACTTTTTGAAGAACGGTATAGGAAACTGGGAGTTTTCGCCTCTTTACACCTATGAATCGCCTGAGTACGCAACGGCGCTATCCGGCGTAAATTCAAACTTGAACGGCGATTCATCCATTATCGACAGACCGATAGTGAATAGTCGAGGAATGCAGGGAACCGGTTCTGGCGTCAATCCGGTATATAGTTCAACCCTTGCCGCCAACTGTGGTCCTGGAGTTAGTCAATGCCCCGGCAACTTGGTTGGCTACGTAGCTGTCAACCCAAATGCTTACTTCATACAAGCGGCTGCAGGTACACTGCCCACAGCCGGTCGCAACACGCTTCCTACACGCCCAACAGATGACGTTGATTTGACTGCCAGCAAGCGAATCAGTATCACAGAGCGTTACTCCATGCAGTTCCAGGCAAATTCATTCAACGTGTTAAATCATCCTCAGTATGCACCGACTTTAATTAACAATGTCGTCAGCAATGGCTATACCACCTCGACACAGTTTCAGAACGTCACTAACTCTGCTTTCAATCAGCCGCAGCTGCTATTCAGGAGCAATGGTCGTACCTTGCAACTGGCGCTGAAGTTTAACTATTAATGTAATCCGTACCCAATAAGCAAGAAAGCCGCCCATTGGGCGGCTTTCTTGCTTCCAGACCATCTACTCGCCCTTCTTTTCCTCACTGCTCTTCTCCCCATCTTCTTTCTTCTCCTCTTTCGTCTTCCAGAAGTTTTTTACGGCCTGCAACTGGTCCTCAGCTTGCCAGTTTAGTAAACGCTGCTGCGCCTCCTGGCGGGTGATCTCTTCAACAGACGTAGTCTCCAGATGGCTCACCCGGTGCCAGGGGATAAGGTGCGCGCCGCGCAGCAGGAAGCCTGAGCTGGCCCAGCCTCCGGTCAACTCTGAGATCTTGGTCTTGACATCCTTCTCATCGACAAACGGGTACAGCTCAAAGCTGGACTCATCGAGCAAGTGGGCGGTCACATGCGCAATCAGCAGCGTTTCATACATCGGGTCACGCGGTGCATCTCCGCGCGTTTCTTCCTCTGGCTCAGCCATGCAGTCTCCTATGCCCAGTTGGGATGCAGACTGTGCAGCTTAGGGAAGTAGTCTAGGGAGGACGTTGCGCTACTTCGAGGCAGCATTCATCTTAGGGTCATGCTCCTGTACAAGCTTAGACCGGCGCACCAGAATTTGCACCGAATCACGATCCTGCTTTTGCCGCAAGCGAATGACGGTGAGCCGCACTGAAAGCGCGATGGCTCCGCCAATCAGTGTGCAGACAAAACGCCGGTGCGCGATCTCCGGTCCGGGAATACCGTCAAGAGATAGCAGAAACACGATGTAGGACGTGAGGCATACCGAGTAAAGCGCATAGTTGACATTGATCAGGCTAAAGGAAAGCCACGTAAAGAAGCAGACCAGGGCGGCTAGCCCCCAGGGCGCAGGATGTACGTACACCAGAAAAACACTGGAAAGCACGGCACCGGCCAATGTGCCGACCGTGCGCGCAATGGCGCGGTTCGCGGTGTCGGCGATGCCGGGGCGTAGAACCAACAGGGCTGTCATCGGTATCCAGTAGCCGCTGTCGAAGTGGAGGTGCCGGTACAGCTCTGTGCTGACCAGCAGCACCACGGCCAACCGGCAGGCATAGGGCAGCGCCGAACCGCGCATTTGCCGATGCCTGAGCGAGAGCACCGCGGCCAGGTAGCTGCGGCGCAGCGCCTGCTCCTCCATGCGAACATGATGAGCTAGCTCCCGGATGTGGCCGGCCAACTGCCGGAAGGCTCGCAGCAGCAGCGTCGATAGCAACAACTGCATAGCCCCACCCGCGAAGATCAACAGCGCCCGTACAGCTGCACCCTTTACCGTGGAGGGGAAAGCCGAAGCCACCAGCAGCGTGACCACGCACTGCTGCCCTACCCAGCTGTAACCTGCCTCTCGATTGGACAGCATGCCGTACCCAAAGCCAAATATCGTGGCGAGTGCGGTAAGGGTCCAGCCCCTGTGCCCGGCCACCATGCCAATAAAGGTAGAAAACGCCATACCGAAGGACACAAACAGGATAGGTAGCAATGGAGTGCCCTGGATGGTCTGCTTTGCACCGAACCCGGCCAGCATGGCTCCACCGGCGGATATGAGTCCGGCACCTGGATGGTCGCAGCCAATACCAACGGCGAGGCAGACAGCGACGGCTAGTACAAAAAACCAATCTGTCCGAAATGAAGCTAAACTCCAATGAAATACATAGCTATCGGCCAGGTAGGCGAAAGGCGGCTTGGGGGTAGGAGCAACCGGAGCTGGGCTGGTACTAGGCAGTGGCTGTAACCTCTACATCTGACTCTGTGTGCGCCATGAAGCTGTGTAGCCACGCAGCTAAATCAGCTTTACGCACCTGATTGCGCATGCGCGTCATGCGGCGACGCTGTTCGGCCTCATCCATGGTAATGGCATCGGCAAGGGCGTTGGCAACGGCACTTTGGTCATATGGGTTTACCAGCAGCGCTCCCCCTTTCAACTCCGGTGCAGCTCCGGCAAACTCGCTCAAAATCAACACGCCGTCATTCTCGTGTCTACAGGCGCAGTACTCCTTTGCTACCAGATTCATGCCATCTTTGAGCGGCGTGATAAAGGCGACGCGTGAGGTACGGTAGAGTGCTAATAGCTCAGTCCGGGCCAGCGAGCGATGAATATAGTTAATAGGTACCCAACCTGGCTCGGCAAATTCGCCATTAACCTGGGCTACAAGCCGCTCTATCTCCGCCAGTAGCGTCTGGTAGCCCGGAATAGTTTCGCGGCTCGGCACCACAATCTGAATCAGCGAGGTTCGCCGATGAAGTTCCGGATGCTGCCGGAGGAATAACCCGAAAGCCTTCAGCCGCTCCGGGATGCCCTTGGTGTAATCTAACCGGTCGATGCCAAGCACAGTCACCATGTCGCGGCCGGCATGCGCTCGCAACTCGCTTGAGCGCCGCCGCACGTCGTCCGCGTCCGAGTCATGTTCGAAATCTTTGAAGTCGATCGAGATAGGAAAAGCCCCGACATGCGTCAACTGCCCCCCATGCCGCACCGTGCGCACGTCGCTTGCCGTATGTTTCACAATGCTGAAGTCAGGCAAAAACGCCCGCAGGCATGCCAGGAAGTTGCGCAAATCGCGTGCCGTTTGCAAACCGACAAGGCTATGCGCCAGCAGACCCTCAAGCACTTGCCTGCGCCATGGCAACTTCTCGAAAATATCAGGCGGCGGAAATGGAATGTGCAGGAAAAAGACAAGGCGTGCATTGGGTGACTTTTGCCGCAGAACCGGTGCAACCTGCATAAGCTGGTAATCGTTGATCCAGATCAGCGAATTCTTCTTGGCTACCTTCTCGGCGGTTTCAGCAAATCGTGTGTTAACCCGCAGGTAAAACTCCCAGTAGGTCGGATCGAAGTTACAGCGCGATTGCAGATCATGGAACAACGGCCAGATAATTTCATTGGAAAAACCCTCGTAGAACTTGGCGTTCTCCTCAATGCTGACCGTAATCGGCTCATAGCGATAATGGTGCTGCCGGGCGAGTACAGCCAGCTCCTGGTGAATGCGCGGGTCCTCTTCAGTACCGGCACTGCCTACCCAGATACCACCATGCTCGCGCAGCAAAGGCTCCAACGCAGTTACCAGGCCGCCGCTGCTCTGTTTGGCATGAAGACTGCCCGCCTTGTCTTTTTCAAAGGACAACGGCAACCGATTGGAAACAATCACAAGATCTCGGTTCATTTTGGTTCCTATCTATGTCCTCGCATGTATTTCGAGCCGGACCCATTCATCAGTTCGCCGAGTAGGTTTCCGCTTGCGGAAGCCGTGAACACCGGACATCTCGTAAGACCACCTCCAGTGTACGAAGGTGACAAGATATGCCGGTTATGTTTCGACCGCTTTTAGCCAATCCTCCAGAAAGCTCAGCAACTCTCCCGGCGGCTGAATCATAAATGCTGCACGCGAAGGCCGCGGCAGCTCGCGAACCAGCAGGGCGAGGCCGCCGCGCCGGCGCAGAACCTGAAAGGCATCTTCATCCGTTGTGTCATCCCCAAGAAAGACAGCACTTCGCGCATCTGCTGTGCCCAGCAATGCTTCCGCCGCATGCGCCTTGGTCTGGTCTTCTGCCCGTAGCTCCAGACCGCCATCAAAATGCAAAACCGCCAGCGAATGCTTGCCTGCATGGAGTGCAAAAGATTCCCGAGCTATAGCTTCCACTTCTTGAAGGCGATCTGCCTGATTCTTACCCGTCAGCGTTCGCCAGTGTACAGCCACGCTACCGGCTTTGCGCTCCAGCATATCGCCAAGTCCCTGCGCTTCAAGCGTCGCCTGTACGTCGTTTAACGCCACACGTTGCGCAGCAGTCGGCTTTAGCAGTGTGTATTCGCCTTTTATGTCGGCGCTTACGTCTGGCGTACGATGCTCCCGCCCGTGCATACCCCACACTTCCACCTTTGCTGCCATCGGCAGTAGCGCGATCAGCTCCTGCACCGGTCTGCCTGAGATAAAGGCGAGCTTGGTCCGTCCAGCCGCAATCTGTTGAAGCTTTTCTGTCACACCGGGATACGGTACAGCTTGCATCTTGTCTTCATGGAACGGGGCGAGTGTACCGTCATAATCGCAAATCAGCATCGGGTTCGAGGCCGCGCCCACAAGCCCAAAAAATGCGCTTCTGGCTTCTGCGCTCGCTGCCCAGGAAGGTGGCATTGCAAGCTCCGGTAATGTGGGGTCAGCCATACAACGTCAGATGCGGATTTGCGGGAGTTCTTTGCTAACTAGATGGAGTCATACATTGTTGTAAGAAGCACAGCCACTTCCCTGATTACGATGTGGGTCTCTTTGTCGAATCTCAAGAGAATCATTCTGAGAAGGTGCGTACTGCGATCAGGGTGCCATGCTTCTGACTGGTAAAACCTGTGACATGCAATGTAGAGCCTTTGAAAACCTCAAATGAGCTTACAAAATAAAGCATTATCTTAAGCGCAGCGAAAGACCTGTTTGTGTCGCGCTTCTACTTTAGATATATCCAGCAGTTTGGCACAATCCCAAATGGAGCCGAAAAACCTGCTTTTGATCTCTGAGTCTGGAAATAGATGCATTCTCACACACTCCGAATGGCGTGATAAAGCGGTGTTCAGCGCTGCGTATCAGCCCGCTCCGTAACAGCCGTGCCGAATGGATGGCTCAAGATCACCAAATCCACCCGGCGGTTCTTCTGACGCCCCTCAGGAGAGGCATTCTCAGCGACGGGTCTGTACGACCCATACCCTGCCATGGAAAGCCGTGTGGGATCATAATGAGCTTGATCTACCAGCAGCAGCAGCACCGTCATAGCGCGCGCGGCAGAAAGCTCCCAGTTCGAGGCGAACACTTCATTATGTATAGGCTGGTCATCCGAGTGGCCTTCCACTCGCAGGGGCACACCATGTTTCGTTAGTACGAAACCCGCCTGCACAATCTTTGCTGCCTGCCCAGGTAGCAACGCTGCCTCGCCGGAGTGGAAAAATCCTAGCTCTTGAAATGAAATCACAAGTCCATCGGGGGTTTGCTGGAGTGAAACCTCGTGTTTCTCAATGGAGTCGCCAAGCACTGTACGCAGCTCACCAGCGAGCTGGTTCAAATCAGGATTTTGGTCGAAAATCGGCGCATTTTGTACTGGAGTTGTAGCCGTTGAAGCTGGCGGCGGCGGGTGGCCGCTGAAGCTGGAATGGATAGCACCTGACAGTTGGCCCAGCGCGCCCGGGTTGTGATGTACTGTGGCGAACAGAACCACAAAGAACGCAAACAGCAGCGTCATGAAGTCCGCATAGGAGACCAGCCAGCGCTCATGCGAAACCAAAGCCTCTTGGCGGCCGCGCAGCCTACGCCCCACTCTCATCGTGCCACCATGCGAGCTACCGGCACCGGTGCCTGCTCCCCTGCGCGTGCTCCCAACCGCTCGCGCAGCGCCCGCGGGCTTGCTCCCTCCACCATGGAGATCACGCCTTCGAGTGTGATTTCTCGAAGCATCGTCGTGTCACGTGCCAGCAGTCGCAGCTTACCGGCCAGGGGAATAAACAGCAGATTCGCCAAGCCCACTCCATACAGAGTGGCCACAAACGCGACCGCGATGCCGCGTCCAACCTCGGCGATATTGTCCAGCTGCTGCATGACCTGGATGAGCCCCAACACCGCGCCCAGGATGCCGATTGTAGGAGAAAACCCCCCTGCGGCCTCCCACACCCGTGCGGCACGCTCGTCCTCCTCTTCAAGACGCACTAGTTCCAGTTCCATGATTTCGCGCATCTCGCGCGCAGCTATGCCGTCGATCGCCAGCATCAGCGTTTTACGAAAGAATGGATCGGCAATTTTCTTTAATTCCGAATCGAGCGAAACCAAACCCTGCTTGCGGGCCTGCATGGCAAGGCGCAGAATCTCCTCCATGCGCGGTCGCACGGGTGTTTGGTTTACAGCAAATGCTGCTCGCACAGCTGCAAGTGCTTGCAGCACAAGCGCAAATGGAAACTGAACTAGCACCG
>CAXSHS010000074.1:0-16160 GCA_964237325.1 uncultured Acidobacteriaceae bacterium
CCTTTGGCATACCCATGCGTCACGCTTACCTCAGGGTAGTAGATGGTCTGCGAAACGGCACCTACTCGCCTGCAAAGGTCTACATCTTCCATGTAGAGAAAAAAGCGCGGGTCAAACAAGCCGGCCTGGCGCAGCACGGACGAGCGCAGAAACATGAAGCAGCCTGAAAGATTCGGCACCTGACGGGTGATACGGAGGTCCAGATGGCGCAGCTGGTATCGGTCACCGCTACGCCGCATCAGCTGCTCCCCCAAGCCACCCAGGAAGCGACGCAGCAGTAGATCGGCAGGCGTGGGCAGCATCTTGCATAAGGGCTGCTCGCGCCCGTCTGGGTACAAAATCCTTGGCATCACCAAGCCCACGTCAGGCCGTTCATCCATGAACCGTTCCAGCTCACCTAGAACATCAAGGCCGCACCATATATCCGGGTTGCAAACAACATGATATTTGCTGATCTCAATCGCTTTTTGCATAGCCAGATTGTGACCGCAGCCGAAGCCCAGGTTCCGCCCTGCCGAGATGTACGTGGCTCCGAACTCAACCACCAGCGACCGCAGAGTTTGCGTAGGCGAGTTGTCGACCACGGTGATTTCTACATGTCGGCGGCTGCGCACCAGCCCGTGCAGCAGAACTCGGAGCTCAGCAACAGGTGTCTCATAGGTAACAATGGAAACGGAGATGCCTGCTGGTTGCGGAGTGTCGCGTAAAGATCGTGCTTGCGGGCGAGGGCGTGCCTTGGATTGCGTGGGTTCTTGGAGCGGCTGCTCAATCATGATGAATGACCGAAGTATAGATGGGGCAGGGGGCTGCCGTCTTCCTGAAGCGGTAAGATTTTCTTCGAGATCAGTTCGAATTTGGTATCAGATTGGTTATTAGCCATTGAATATTCTCATTGATTTCACTCAAATCCCTGTTCAGCGGACTGGAGTCGGCATCTATGCCGAGCATCTCGCCAAAGAGCTTCCGGCACTTCTACAGCCGGGGGATCGTCTTTTCTTGCTTGCGCAGGACGATGAGCCGCTTTTATCAAGCTCCCTCAACAGCCACAGCCAGGTGGAGCTGCTCACCATTCCTGCACGCCGGTTTCGGCATCGTGCTGCGCTGCTGCTCTATGAGCAAGTCCTGCTTCCTTTCGTGCTGGCTTGGCGCCGGATCGACGTTGTTCATTCACTTCACTACACGTTTCCGCTTTTTGCACCATGCGCTCGCGCTGTGACGATCCACGATCTCACCTTCTGTCTTTTTCCTGAACTGCATACACGCGGCCGTCGGCTTCTTTTCCCGTTTTTTATCCGTCGCGCCATGCGGGTTGCGGAGTGCCCGATCTTTGTATCGAGATCTACCCAGCATGATGCCGAACGCCTGTTCGGGTCATCGCGGCACCCTGGGCATGTTGTACCTCTTGGAGTTTCAGTACCCAGCATTCCCCTGGATATCAATCCCGCGAGTCAGACCGTGCCTTCTCTGGGTATTTTGAGCCCGTTTCTGCTCTTCATTGGTACCTTGGAACCACGTAAAAATTTAGTCCGTATCATTCGTGCTTTTGAACAAATAGCTGAAAACCATCCGGATCATTTGCTGGTCATTGCCGGTAAGTTCGGCTGGCATTGTGAGGAGATTATTGCTGCGATGGAGAACTCTCCGGCGCGGGCACGTATCCGCCACCTGGGCTTCGTTACGGAAACGCAGAAGCACATGCTGCTTACCACATGCAAAATGCTGGTGTACCCCTCACTGTATGAGGGCTTCGGACTACCTGTATTGGAAGCCATGGCCTATGGGGTACCGGTTATCACAAGCAATGTAAGCTCCATGCCGGAGGTTGCTGGTGAGGCTGCCTTACTAGTAGACCCTAAATCAGTCGAAGAAATCAGCAAAGCTATGAATTGGCTTGTGTCTGATTCTTCGCAGAATCAAAAATTTCGACAGGATGGACCAACTATAGCTAGGAAATTTACTTGGGACAAAATGACGAAACTGACAATGAACGCATACCGTGTTTCATAAAGTCAACAGCTAATCTTAATAAATACCTCTTAATAAATACCTCTAAATAAACAAAAGGTGTATTTTGGTCGCTCATAGATTTTTTCGGCTTCAAATCTTTTTGGGCGTGCTAGATCAATACATAGCATTGTATAGACGGCATATATGTAGCGAGGCTGAGTAAAAGGCGGAGCTGCTGAAACAATCAATGTTATAGCGCTGAGTAGAGCGACCGGTCTGCTCAAGTTCATTCTCTTTGTCCATACAGCGGCAATAAAAATTATCGTATACATTAAGCAGCCAAGCGGAAGAAAGAGCCAATTTTGTGCATCAGTGATAAACCATTTATGCCAATTATCATAGTTGTAAAACTGAGGTGAATGCAGTTGCCCTGTCAGGGTCATAAATATCTTTGGGATTACGACAATAGGAAACCCAAATGCTCTTTGAATTGCGTCAATTCGTATTAGAGTTGGAGCATCTTCCAAAAGCCAGTCTAAGGTATGTGGGTCAAGTCCCAAGATTGTAAATGCAAAAGGGTAAGCAACGGTAATCGTAGCTATAAGCGTTAGTACTCCGAGCCAAGGTCGCTTTCTAAATAACATATTAAAACATAAAAAGAGGATAAAAATCGCCGCTTGTTCCCAGCGTGCCACTATGGAAACAAAGAGAATGGCTACAAGTAAAAATTTGGATCGGCGATCGGCATACAGGTATTTGGAGGTAAGTGCAGCGGCCAGAAGGATAAAGATTTCTTTATTAACTGTAGTTAAAGCTGGTAAAAGTTGAGCATTTGCAAGGAAGAGAAAGCCTACCATAGCTTTATTAACTTGCGGGATTGATCCTATTACTTTCAAAGCTACTATAAAGAGGAAAAAATTAAAGCACATTATAGCAAAGCCAGTATGTAGAAATCGAATAAGTGTAACAGGTCCGAGAAAGTTTCCAGTAACAGAGATGAGCTCTGCATCTTTAGAGCTTTGAGCCCACTGGGCATATTCCCAATAGCGATCCGAATCAGCACCAATACGTGTTTGAATATTTCCTGCAATCCATGGCTCAACATACTGAAAATAAAGAAAGATACAGAACAAGCTATAGAGCATGAATGTTCCAAAGAACAGCCATTCCGAAAGAGGACGTCGCTTAATAATCTGTACACGCAGTTTTGGTAGAAGCTGGAAGTACGATCTTGGCTCTTGTGCTGATTGGTAGGGTAACGGCGTGTAAGTGATCAACGAACACCTACTTGAATTGGACTTTGTTGTGATCCTTCTTGTCGCTTCAAAGTCTTGGCTTGCCACTCAGCAAGCCGCTGTGCTTTTGGCACTGTCATACGGTAACGCCATTGCTGCCAAGCTATTTTCGAAAACTCACTATTCTGATATTTAAACCGTTGCTTAATTGCTCTCGCGAAAAGTCGTAATGTTTGTATTGCGTTTTCCACGCGTCCTTTATAAAGGTCATGGAAGGCAGTTTCAGCAAAGGAAAAATTTTTATACCGCCATGGTGTCATCAAACGGTCATAATCCATAATAGACATTTCATGCTGGAGATGAGCATCGGCTGCTCTCCAGACATGCATGCCCGCTTGAAAGAAGCAGTGAAAGACGTATAAGTCAGAGTAGTCAAGCCAGAACGCAAGGCTAAAACCTCCAATTTGCTGTAGAGATGACACACGCATAATACAGCCGCTATTGATAGCGATTGCCTCTCCAGGGGCAACTTCACATACTCCGGCTGGGTAATCGCGATTTCTCATGAAAAGCTGCTGCTTGGGGGAGACTACGATGCGACCTACACTGACGACTGGAGTAATCGCTGCTAGTTCAGTGCGTTTAAGCAATCTATCGCTGTGGTTTAGCATTCTTTGTAAGAATTTAATACTTACTTCAGTGTCCTGATCCAGCAGCATCATCCAGGTGTGACCGTGCTCCAGTGCGTATTGCATCGCATTGTTGTACGCGCCGGACACTCCTAGGTTGTGCTCGGAATGACGGTACGAGAACGGGATCGGCAACTCAGGGTTAGAGAGCGCCTGGGGGCTGTTATCCCAGATCAGAAGCTCGTACCCCTGTGCAAGATCAGGCTCCATGGAGAGTGCGGCACACAAGCCTCGCAAGGTCTCCGACTCTTCAATCGGTGTATTGTAGCGCACCACTACGGCGAGAATCTGCATGGCTCTAAACGGCACTCCTTTCAGGTTTGGCAACCGATATAAGACGACTTTGGAGTTCACGGAACGCGGTCCGGTCTTCCGGTCGAAGAACTGTTTTCCACAACAGCAGTGCAATCGCGGCAAACCCGCCGCCCAACAGAAGCAGCTTCGCCGGTGTACTGCTGAGCAGAGAAAGCGCTCCTGCTAGAAGAATTGCCAATGGCAGCGACCAGGCGACCGGTTGCAGTATTCCTTGAAGCAGCAATTGCTTTTTAGAAAAAGCAATGCTCTGAGTTCGCTGCATACTGTTTGAGAAGTGAAGCCCAACACCCACAATAGCCCCAATCAATGTCCCCACCGCGACGCCTGCCGCTCCCATCCATCGCACCAGCACAAGGCTGCATGCTAGGTTGACAAGGCTTTCAACCGTAGGGGAAACGAGCATGCGGCTTTGCTCCCCGGCGCCAAAACCGACTACAGCGTACGGTAGCAGCGTCAGCCGTACCAGTTGCGCAGCTACCAGCACTTCCGCAAATAAAAGCGTGTGCCGCGCGTAGTCCGCGCCTACCCATAGCCGCAGCAGTGTCGGCATACCCACCGTTAACGGCACGGCGATCAGCGCCAGCATAGCGGTGGAGAGCCGGGTAGTACGCAGCAGCACCAGGCCCATACGCTCAGCTTGGTCGCCCATGCTCATGCTTGCAATTCTGGGAACGAGCGTGGAAAGAATAGCACTGTGCGGCACCACGATTAGATTGCTCGCGGTCGCGGCCAGGGCGTAGTAACCGGCGTTGCGGAAGTCATACGCTGCCACGATCGGCAGGTCGAGCCCTGAGATGAGCAGCATACCGAATTGCGATACCACCATGGCTGAGCAGAAGCGGGCGAACTCCCACAATGTATGCGCCCGCACCAGGCTTACGCCAATCAGGGAACCGAGTCCATGGCTGCGGTTACCCGCCAGCAGGATCACCGGCTGTAGAAGAGTGCCCGCAGCCGTCCACAAGGCCATAATCAGAAGCCCCCTATGGTGAACTGCGGCCCACACCATCCCAACGGCCCCTGCGAGCTTGGACAGCCCGCCCGCCAGCGCATTGATATGGTTTTTTTCAAGCCCAAGTGACAACCCCGCGAGCACCGAGGACGGAAACGCCAGAGCAAGCGCCCCGCCGATAATCAGCAGGGCAAGGCCCGCCTGCGGCAGCAGCGCATGGGGAATGGAGTGAAACCGGCTCAGCTCCGCCGAGCCGAGCAGGACCAGAAGCAGCACCAGCACCGCTCCGCCCGAAAGCAGAGCGGCTGCGCTGCTCAGTATTTTGCCCAGATAGTTACGATCGCCGGCATGTTCCGCCTGGGCTACAAACCGGCCAACGGCCATTTGCAGGCCACCGTCGAGCAGCGTCGCATACGCACCCAACTGCAGCACCAGCATCCATGTAGCGTAAGCGGGTTTGTCAAGAGAGTGCACCAACAGCGGGGGCACCAGCAACACAGTTAGCCAGCCGGTACCGAGCCTAAGCAGATTGGCAAGGGCGTTCTTTGCCAACCGCGCTACGCGCGCGGTTTTCAGCGCCGGTGCAGCAACCTTCGTAACTGGGAGTACAGAGTTCATGGTGGCGGGGAAGCGCTCTAACCCTACGCAAGCTGTTTCAGGGTCAAGTCTAGCTCACCTTCCCAATCAGGCAGTTGCACGCCGAACTGCCTGTGCAATTTGCTATTGGAAAGCACGGAGTAGCGGGGACGTTTGGCTGGGATAGGGAACTGTTCGGTTGCAATCGGCTCCACTGTCGGCCATATTCGACAGTCTCCTATTGAGGCCTCGGCAAATATCGCTTTGGCAAAGCCGTACCAAGTGGTCTCGCCTGCGCAGGTGGCATGGTATAAGCCCGGCCAGTTTCCAACTACATCTGCTTGCACACAGTCCACAATCTCGCGGGTGGCTGCGGCTATCGCTGAAGCAGTGGTAGGTGCGCCCCGCTGATCGTTTACTACGCGCAGCAATGGGCGTTCCTGCCCCAGCCGAAGCATAGTTTTCAGAAAGTTACTCCCACTTGGCCCGTACACCCAGCTGGTTCGCAGGATGATGAAGCGTCGGCAGCGCTCGGCAATGGCGCGCTCGCCTGCCAGCTTGCTCGCGCCGTAGACGCTCAGGGGCGCGGGCGTGTCGGTCTCAAGCCAGGGCGTAGTCTTACTGCCGTCAAAGACGTAGTCGGTTGAGTAGTGCAACAGCAAGGCACCTATGCGCTCGGCTTCCTCAGCCAGTACAGCCGGAGCCAGATGGTTGATGCAGTCGGCAAGTTCCGGTTCCGATTCGGCGCGGTCCACAGCTGTGTATGCTGCCGCACTTAGGATCATATCGGGCTCTACCTGACGGACCAGCAAACGCAGCGACTCTGGCCTACTCAAATCGGCCGCGGCTCGATCCGGAATGAGCAGATTAGTATCGCAGAAGCAACGCGCAAGTTCACTACCTACTTGCCCCGAGGCACCCAGCAGCAGCACGCGCGGTTTGTCGTTCAAGCAAAAACCTCGGCATGGGCAAAAGGGGTACCGGCAGCGTCCTTGGCAGAAAGAATCGCATCTGCCGCGCTCACCGGCCATTGAAGATCGAGTTCGGAATCGTTCCACAAGATCGTGCGCTCGCCGGCAGCAGAGTAGGAATCGGTGACCTTGTACGCAAAGCCGACCTCGTCAGTAAGCGCGGTAAAGCCGTGGGCAAAGCCCGGCGGGATCCACAGCAGGGTGTGCTCCTCAGCCCACAGCTCCAGCGCCAGCGACTTGCCGAAAGCGGGCGAGCTGCGCCTCAAATCCACTACGATATCGAGCACACCGCCGAACAGCACGCGCACCAGCTTGCCCTGCGGCTGCGTAATCTGGTAGTGAAGCCCGCGCACAACATTGCGCTTCGACAGCGAAAAGTTGTCCTGCGGCCAGTAGGTGGGCAGCCCCAGCTTCGCCATGCAGCTGTCATTGTAGGTTTCCATGAACATGCCGCGGGCATCGCTGAATTGCTTCGGTGCCAGCAGCAAAACGTCCGGCAGAGTTGTTTCTATAACTTTCATTCAGATCTCGATAGGGAAGTACGGCTGCTCTTCGAGCAAATCCAGCAAGTACTGCCCGTAGCCGCTTTTACAAATCGGCTGCGCCAGCGCTCGGAGCTCCGCCGCTGAAATGTAGCCGCTGCGGTAGGCAATCTCTTCAGGGCAGGCGATCTTGGTACCCTGCCTCCGCTCGATCGTCTGGATGTAGCCGCCTGCCTCAAATAAGGAGTCATGCGTGCCCGTGTCGAGCCACGCCATGCCTCGTCCCATGACTTTCACCTCCAGCAATCCCTGCTGGAGATACGCTTTGTTGATGTCGGTAATTTCAAGCTCGCCGCGTGCCGAGGGCTTGAGCCCGGCTGCGATGTCGACTACCGTGCTGTCGTAGAAGTACAAGCCCGTAACCGCATAGGAGGACTTTGGCGCAGCGGGCTTTTCTTCAAGACTGATAGCACGTCCCGCCGCATCGAACTCGACCACGCCATACCGCTCCGGGTCTTGCACGCGGTAGGCAAACACGGTGGCCCCCTGTGTCTTGGCTGCAGCGTGCCGCAGCAGGGTCGATAACGCCTCGCCATAAAAAATGTTATCGCCAAGTACCAGTGCGTTAGGGCTATCTCCAATAAAGTCCTTACCGATCAGGAAGGCTTGCGCCAAGCCATCCGGGCTAGGCTGAACTGCGTATTCGATGGAAATGCCCCAACGCGAGCCGTTACCGAGCAGCGCCTCAAAACGTGAGGTATCCTGTGGTGTTGAAATCACCAGGATGTCGCGAATCCCGGCAAGCATCAGCACGCTGAGCGGGTAGTAGATCATCGGCTTGTCATAGACCGGCAGCAGCTGCTTTGAAATCACGTGTGTGACTGGGTACAGCCGCGTACCGGACCCCCCGGCAAGGATGATTCCCTTCACCGGTTTGCTCGTTTTAGCCAGTTTGGTCACCGGGAAGTGCGCTCCGCGTAGTTGGTTTTCATCCATGCAAGGTAGGCACCGGTCTGCACATTTTCGACCCAATTCATGTGGTCCAGGTACCAGCGGATCGTCTCACGCAAGCCCTGTTCAAAAGCTACGGAGGGCGTCCAGCCAAGCTCGCGCTCGATCTTGCCTGCGTTGATGGCATAGCGCCGATCATGGCCAGGTCGGTCAGTGACAAAGGTGATCAGGTCGCGCCGTGGCAATGCGCCCGGCCTGTACTCATCGAGCACATCGCAGATCGCGCCGACGACTTGGAGATTTGTACGTTCGCTTGCGCCGCCGATGTTGTACACCTCCCCCACACGACCTCTCTCAAGCACAGCGGCGATTGCACGGCAATGGTCCTCGACGAAGAGCCAGTCCCGCACATTGCTGCCGTCGCCGTACACGGGCAGCTTTTTCCAAGCCAGAGCATTCAGGATCATTAATGGAATTAGCTTCTCAGGAAATTGAAATGGCCCATAGTTGTTGGAGCAATTCGTAGTAAGTACCGGCAAACCGTAAGTGTGGTGGTAAGCGCGCACCAAGTGGTCCGATGCTGCCTTGGACGCGGCATAGGGGCTGTTGGGCGCGTACTGCCTCCTCTCAGTAAAAGCAGCATCGTTTGGACCAAGCGAACCGTATACTTCATCAGTTGAGACATGCAGGAAGCGAAAGTTCTCTTTCTCAGCCCCGCGCAGCATCTCCCAGTAGCGGCGCGACGCCTCAAGCAGCCGTTGCGTGCCTTGGACGTTGGTCCGCAGAAATGCGCCCGGATCGACAATGGAGCGGTCCACATGGCTTTCTGCTGCGAAGTGGATCACGGCACGCGGACGGTGTTCGAGCAGCAGTGAATGCACCAGCGACTCATCCCCGATATCGCCAACAATCAATTGATGATTCGCATCGCCGTCAAGCGCGTGAAGGTTCGCCGGATTGCCGGCATACGTCAGCAAGTCCAGGTTGAGGATCGGGCCTGCATGTTTCCGCATCCAGTGGAGCACAAAGTTGGAGCCGATAAAACCGGCCCCGCCAGTTACCATCACAAGTGGCTTCGTGGCTATCATCATGCTGTGCGGCCTGGGCTGCGCTTACCGGGCAGCAACAAGCTGCGTAGCGTCGACAGTTTGCCGTCCGTCTCCGGGTCACGATGGAGAAAGCGTAGCGCAGCCTGCCCCAGTACGTAAGCTGAACCTACCAGAAAGCCGAGCACCAGCGCTCCCAGAGTCCATAGCGAGCGCTTAGGTGCGCTCTTACGATCGGGCACTGTTGCCGGGTCCACCACTTGCACCAACGCGCCTTCACGAGCCTCGTCCAGCTTAGCCACTTCAAACTGCCGCGCCAGGATGTTGAAAATTGTCTCGTTGTACTTCACATCGCGCAGGCTGCGTGCATACTCCAGACTGGCAGTAGGCACTTTGCCTTTTGGCACAAACAATTCATCACCATCCACCTCGCCGCCCCCACCCAGCCGAGCTAACTGCGTACGCAGGCCGTTCAGCTCCTGCCGGGCTTGCACCAAGGCGGCATTGTCGGCAGCTGCATAGGTTTCCATGCCTTGAATTTGCACTTGCTTCGTAGTAATTTGAGCGCGTATTGATGCCGCGGACTCGATCAGCGCGCGGGTTTGCGTGCCTAACTCTACCAGCCCCGTGGATTGCTCTGTCTTGAGCAGCGACTGCTCCGCTGCGGCAAGGTTGTTCTTGGCCTCAAGCAGCTGCCGCTCAAAGAATAGCCGCCGCTGTGCAGCTTCTGAAATCGCCAAGTGTTCTGATAAATGACGATACTGCTCCACATATCCGTTTGCCAGGGCGGCAGCTCGGCGAGGATCGTGATCCTCGACCGTAATGGTAATCAAGCTGCTTTTGGTGTCTGCAAGTACCTTGGCGTGTGACTCCAAATCCCTGCGCGTCAGCGAAAGATACGCTTCCTTGTACTCGCGTTGCAGATCGAAGCGTTGGATCAAAGCATTTTCAACGGTTTCACTCTTGAACAGGGCGACGTACATGTCAGCCGGGTTCTTTAAACCCAGGCTTCCACCGGCAAGGCCACCCAGGGCACCCAGGCTGCTCAACTCTGAGGCGATGCCGGAAGCCGAAGAACTGCTTTGCTGCGGCGGCAGAATGATCACTTTTCCAGTAAATGTAGGACGGATCAGCAGGGAGATGATGAGACCGGCCAGAGTGCATGCCACGGTTACATATGTGATAAAACGCCCGCGCCGTGCCAGGACGAGCAGGATGTCGAGGATGGAAACCTCGATAACGGGAGACGATGAAAGCTCATGCGACCTAGGTACGCTTACCTGCGTGCGCCGTTCCAGCTCCCGGTCTTCATACGTTATCGCCATGGCACCCTTTACAGCACTGTTCCTAAGACGGCGGAACCGATTGCAAGTTGTGAAAACAACTGCGAAAAATTAAGAATGTTCCTTAACTTCGTCGGTCCAAATGTTTTTTCCAGCACAACAATCGTATCCCCAGGTTGGATGACTACCTGGTTGAACTTCTTTTCGCCTACTTCATCCTGGCTGATGACGGAGCCATCCGCGCGAATCACAAAGGGATGCTTGCGGTCGGAGTTGCGGTTCTCGCCGCCGGCTAGCCGCACATAGTCCAACACGTGAGCGCCTTTTGTGTAGATAAACGAGTTCTGGTCATACACCGCCCCGATCACATTCACACTTGATGGTATCGCCGGTACATACAAGGTGTCGCCGTCTTCAAGGCCAAGTGTCGGTAAAGCCTCCGCTCCCTGGCTGAATGCGCGCAAACTTAATACAATGCGCCCGGTAGCGCGGATTTGGCGAAGCCGCGCTACGAGCTCGCGAGCTTCTGAGCCCGCCACATTTGCGCTGGCCAGGTCGGCTGCCGACGAAGTCGCCGCGGAGGTAGTCGCCAGCACGCCGCGTTCAATCTGCAGCTGCAGGTTCTGGACGTACTCATCAAGCTGGCGCTGCTGGGCGGCACGAACCGAGGCGCGCGAGAACTCTGAGCCGAACAGGTATGCGCCCGGCGAAAGCCCACCGGCCCGCTGTACAACTGCTTGCAGTGTTTCGCCCGGCTGCACGCTATACACGCCTGAGTGGGTAAACTCGCCCTCAAGCCGCACCAGCCGGGTTTGCTGCTCAACCGGCACATGAATATCCGCCTGCGAGAAGATGGTGATCGTGTCGCCGGGTTGCAGCTCCAGATCCTGCGCGGTGTCGTGATCCATTACCAGCCGTCCGAGATCGAACGGAACCAGCGAGGTCTTGAGCGTCAATGGATCAAGCCGCTCAATTACGGCATACTTCCAGTCGATCTCCGGGGCTGAGAGTTTGACTTCGGTAATACTTTGCGCGTTCGCGGTATTTTCTGTAACTACATTGCGCTCGGCTAGTGCGGAACCCTGCCCGGACTGCTGCCCGCCATTGCTACCCTGGGCGAAGCCTTGGTTGTACAGGGTGCCGGACGGGTATCCTCCAAAGGATGGGTCGGTATTGCCCAAGGGATCCAGGAGTTGAGAGTCGCCGAGGTCGCCGAGACCCAGGATATTGTCTGCCCCATTGCCGGAGCCATTGCCGTAGGTAGCACCATAGGTCCCCAGCGCAACAGCACTCGGGTCCAGGCTGCCGGGCGTTTGCGCCCCCGTGCCGACCGGCGTTTGCTGTAAGGTGCGCTGTTGTTGCGCGTAACGCTGCTGTAGATATTGCTGCCGATTTTGCCGAAGCTGCTGTTGCTGCTCCGGCGTAATCGGCAGAGTCTGCGGGTCATTTGGCTGCCGTAGATAGTCAAGCGAGGGGGTGCGCTCAAACTCGGGCGAGGGCAGCCCCAGCCGTGTACGCTGCCACCAATAATTGCGGGTCAGCAGGGCTTCGCGCTCCGGGAACAGCTCACTGAGGTGCATGCCCGTGTGCCAGCGATAGCGTCCGGCATTGGCCGTGTTGCCGCGTAGTGTCAGTGTTTTTCGATAGCTGGGAACCGCCGGGTTCACCCGCAGCAGGTCGCCGTCCATCAGCGGCGTGGCAAGACCTTCCGGTGTGGAGGCGATCTGCTGCGCTTCACGACCTTGGCCACCATCCAGCTGGTCTGATTTGTCGAAGCGTTCGAGGGAGATGTGCTTGCCTCCGGCGATGTTGGTAGTGCCGGCGGCCTCTTCCAGAACCTGGCCAATCGTTTCAGGTAGACGCGCTTCGTAAATGGCTGGGGTTTTCACACTACCAAGCACGGCAACTTGCGGACCTGCACTGGGGATGTAAATCACATCGCCGGGTTCGAGCTTGACGTCGCCTGACTTGTCGCCATTTACAAGCAGGTCGTACATATCAAAGTCCGTAACGACCTTGCCGGCCCGCTTGAGCTGGATGTGCCGCAGGGAACCTTCAAGCGCCGGACCGCCGCTGGCAAAAAGTGCATCGACCAGCGTGGTAAGGGAACTGACGGTATACGTGCCCGGACGCCGCGCCCGGCCTACAACGTAGATTTGAATGGACCGGATCTGCCCCAGCTGCGCCGAAACATGGAAGTTTTTGTAAACCCGCCCGATCACCGTCTGCAGCTGTCGGTCCAAGTCGGAGTATTGCAACCCTGCCACATGTACCGGGCCTACCTGCGGCAGGTAGACCTCGCCCGAGCGGTCCACACGCAAATCCGCGCTGAAATTGACCTGGCCCCAGATACGAATGCGCAGCAGGTCGCCGGGGCCGACGATTGCGTCGGCAGGTACGGGAATTTGGTCTACAGGTGCAAACGTAGTCGGTACCTGGCGGAACAGCCGTGCGCCGAAGATGGGTAGCACCTGCCCTGTGGTTTCAGCAACAAATCTCTGGAACTCGGTAAGCGGCTCCGGGGCAACATACTGGTAGCCGGGCAGGCGCGAGCGACTCTGATCGGGCAGTGCCCCCTCATCACGATAGTTAGGCTGCGTCAGCGGCTGGTTGCCCGTTCCAAAAGGTGCGTTGATGCCGCCTAAGGTGCCATTCTCACCACCGTTACTTGGCGGAGTTTGCCCGGAAAGTGAACCGCCTTGCAAGCCGGGGTTCTGCGAAGCGCTTTGCGGTATGCACGTGGCAGAATTGGGATCGAGGCAGCCGCTGTTGCCCTGGGTTCCCAAAGTCTGGGAATTGCCCTGGTAAGGATCGGAATCACTCTGCCCGAAAGCAATGGTCAGTGAAAGTAAAAACAATGAAGGCAATAGAAGAAAACGTTTCAGCATGCTTGCAGAGTCAGTCTGCCTCCCGGACTATGCCTCTTTCGCGCTGCGTTCTGCTTCCGTTCGAGAACTTCGCGTTGGAGGCCTGCTTACCATGGTTACCCTAGCACACACATTTCCAGATGCACATGCCTGCCTGCTGTGATGAGCAAGAGACCCGGCAGCTAGGGGGAGACGGCATGGCATTGACCGGAGGGAAAACAACAAACTTTAGGCACCGTCTGCACTTGACCATCCCACCGGGCCCCGCTACCCTCTGTTTGGGACAGATTGCCAGTACCATCCGGCTCCCCCGTCTACTCTGTGCACTATCCGGGTTGCGCATGCATGCTGAAGCAATAGAGTTCGAAGATGCCGAAACTGAACAGGGCTCCGAGCTAAACGCTTTGAGCAGCCCCCTGCCGCAGAGCGCGAATGCCCCCCGCGAGTGCGAGGATGGCAGAGTCGTAGCCTCCAGCCGCTGGTGTGAGTCTGCCGCCAAGCGCATTTTTGACGTTATTGCTTCAGCCCTGATCCTCCTTCCACTTGCGCCTGTGTTGTTGTTGATCACCCTGATCGTGCGATGGAATTCGTCGGGCCCGGCGATCTTTCGCCAGCAGCGGGTAGGGCGGCATGGCCTGCCGTTTACCATCTTCAAGTTCCGTACCATGTACAGCGCCATCGGAGGCTCCACCCGCTCCAGCCACGGCGATAGGAGATTGACTGCACCGGGCCGTTTTCTGCGCCGGTACAAGCTCGATGAGCTGCCGCAACTGTTTAACGTATGCCGCGGCGACATGAGCTTGGTAGGGCCGCGCCCTAAACTGCATGACCACCATGTGCTAGATGTGTGCTTTCGTCCTGGCATAACAGGCGCGGCCACACTGGCCTTTGCCTCAGAAGAGCACCTGCTACGCGACATTCCACATGAGCATCTGGAAGCCTGCCATAAGGAGCTAATCTGTCCTCGCAAAGTGGAGCTTGACCTCCAATACATGGCGAAGGCTACTTTCTGCAGCGATCTTCGGCTGCTGTGCAGGACACTGATGCGCAAGGACCGCTACACGAGCCTGGAGCAGCTTGGCGTGTGGCAGCCTCAGCCCTCAGTGCCTACCGTGCAAACTGCCACGCGGATTTCACCCGCTGCCAAGCATTCATTCCCCCTCAACCCCACCACCCTTTGCAGGCGGGATACATCCACCACACTCTCGCTGTGACAACCAAGGCGAGTGACAAATGAGAACGATTCAGGGTCCAGCCCTGTTTCTTGCGCAATTTATAGATGACAAGCCGCCGTTCAGTACGCTTGACAGCATCTGCGGTTGGGCTGCCGGTCTCGGCTTCCGCGCGGTGCAGATACCCACGACAGACCCCCGGCTCTTTAACCTTCAGTTGGCTGCCGAAAGCGCGAGCTATTGCGACGACCTGCAAGCTGATGTAAGCAGGCACGGGCTGGTTATCTCCGAGCTATCTACCCACTTGCAAGGTCAGCTCATCGCGGTGCATCCGGCATATGACGCGCTTTTCGCAGGGTTTGCACCGGCGGAACTCGCGACGGAGCCCGCACGGCGCGCCTGGGCCATCGAACAGCTCAAGCTCGCCGCCACCGCAAGCCGCCGTCTGGGGCTTACCGCGCATGCTACATTTTCAGGCGCATTTGCCTGGCCGTACATGTACCCTTGGCCGCAGCGGCCTGCCGGGCTCGTGGATGAGGCGTTTGCCGAGCTTGGCCGCCGCTGGCTGCCGATCCTCAATGCTTATGACGAAGCCGGCGTGGATCTGTGCTTTGAGCTGCACCCCGGCGAAGACCTGCACGATGGCTTGACCTTTGAGCGGTTCCTTGCTGCTACTGGCAATCATCCGCGCGCGAAGATTCTCTATGATCCAAGCCATATGCTGCTACAGGGAATGGATTACCTCGCATTTCTCGACATTTACCACCCGTATGTGCGTGCGTTCCATGTCAAGGATGCTGAATTTCGACCCAGCGGCCGTTCCGGTGTATACGGCGGCTATGCGGGCTGGGTGGAGCGGCCAGGGCGCTTCCGTACTGCCGGAACGGGTCAGATCGACTTCGGTGCCATCTTCGCGAAGCTGGCGCAATACGACTATTCCGGCTGGGCTGTGCTCGAGTGGGAAGATCCCTTGCAGAACAGCGAGGACGGCGCTCGGCTTGGGGCCCGCTTCATTGAGAAGCACATCCTCCGTGTCACCGATCGTGCGTTTGACAACTTCGCCGGGAGCGCGCAAAGCAGGGAAGCTCTGCGCGGTATTATCGGTATTGATTGAATCTAGTCGCGCCCCCTACCGGTCCTCCGCAGGCTCCGCGTACATCAATCCGCCGTCGGTCCAAAGCCGGTTCGCCCCCCGGTCCAGCCGTAGCGGTGAGCCCTTACCCAGGTCACGCTCGAATATCTCTCCGTAATTTCCGACGGCCTTAAGCACATTGGCACCCCAGTGATCGTCAAGCCCAATCAGCGCGCCGGTGCCGAAGTGCTGGCCAAGCAGCTGCTTGATTGCGCCATCATCGCCGGTGCGCAGCGTATCGACATTGCCCTGCGTCACACCAAGCTCCTCCGCCTCAATCAGTGTTTCCACCGTCCAGTGCACAATGGCGGCAAACTGCGGGTCGCCTGCCTTGTACGCCGGAGCCAGCGGGTCCTTACGGAATATCTGCGGCAGGATGGTGTAGTTGCCAGCCTGCCCTCGGTTGATGGCGCGTGTATTGGCAAGCTGCGTCACATCCCCGGCCAGCCCGGCGCAGTTGCCTGTGAAAAAGGCGGCTTCCATTTCGCCGACTTCAGAGAACGGGAACCAGATGTAGGTGATCTTCTCCCGCGCTGCAAACT
>CAXSHS010000075.1:0-15739 GCA_964237325.1 uncultured Acidobacteriaceae bacterium
CGTGGGTAGTAGGCATTCAATGCATACTGTTCCACCATACGCTGCGTGTTGAAGAACGAGCCGTTTAGCGCAATGGCTGAGCGCATGACTTGCCGCCATTGCTCCGGCTGCTTATGAAACAACGGCAAAATGACATTTTCAAGCTGACTATAGAGTGAGTTGGCTTCTTCCTGTTCATTCTCCAGATCTTCAATAGCCCAGCCAGTTACACCCTCAATCCAGCCTTCAATCCACCAGCCGTCAAGGATCGACAGCGACGGTACGCCATTGAGCGCGGCTTTCATGCCGCTGGTGCCTGAAGCTTCGTACGGACGCTTGGGCGTGTTCAGCCATAAATCCACGCCGCTGGTAAGCAGTTTACCGAGGTTCCATTCATAATTTTCCAGGTAGATAATCCGCAGCAACCCATCCGACAACTCATGCGCCAACTCTATAACGCGCTTGATTTTGGCCTTACCCGGCTCGTCTGCCGGATGCGCTTTGCCGGCATACACCACTTGTAAACCGCCGAACTTTTTGGCGATGGTAACCAGCCGTTCCGAGTCAGTGAATAGCAGGTCCATGCGCTTATAGGTAGCCGCGCGCCGGGCAAAGCCGATGGTGAAAATGTCAGGCAAAAATGTCACACCGGCGCGCTCGGTCATTGCATCGATCAGCAGTAGCTTGGCCGCGCGATGGGCTTCGATAATCTCAATTTCAGGGATGTCGATGGCATAGCGTAGCGTTACATTGTCACGACGCCAACGGGGTACATGCTGGTCAAACACTTTTAAAAACGGCTCAGATATCCAGGTGGCTGCATGTACGCCGTTGGTGATGGCGTCGATTGCATAGTTGGGGAACATTTCCCTCGATACAATACCGTGTTGCATAGCTACGCCGTTGACAAAGCGCGAGAAGCGCAGCGCCACGTATGTCATGTTCAGTAATCCTTCATGCATGCCGCCGGCGCGGCCCAGCATGTCCACTGTTTCACCGCCAAGGATGCGCCGGGCTTGATCGAGTCCGAAGCGGTCATGCCCGGCAGGCACCGGCGTATGCGTGGTAAACACGCATTGCTCGCGAACGCGGGCAAACTCTGCCTCACCGGCCTGCGCCAGCGCGCGGCCCGCGAGTGCCCGGCCGACAAGAGCCACGGTCAGCAGTGCCGCATGGCCCTCATTCATGTGGTACACCGCAGGCTCCAGGCCAAGCGCCAGCAGGATGCGCGCGCCGCCCAGGCCCAGAATTGCCTCCTGCTGCAAGCGATAATCGTTGTCACCGCCGTATAACCGATCCGTCAGCTTTCGGTCGGCAGCACTGTTCTCTTCAAGGTCGGCGTCAAGCAGGTACACGGGCACTACGTGGCCGGTGATGCCGCGGATGGAATGGCGCAACGCCCGGATGTGTACAGAACGGCCTTCAATCTCTACAACGACGCGCGGGGCTTCTTCTTCGGTATAGGCGGCAACCGGCCAGGGCTGCTCCACTTCAGTTTGCTGACCATCGGCATCCAGCATCTGCCGAAAGTAGCCTCGGCGATGAGCCAGGGTCACAGCGACCAATGGTACGCACAGATCGGCTGCGGCGCGCAGCGTGTCGCCTGCAAGCACGCCGAGACCTCCGGAGTAGGTGTTCATCTCGGGATCAATAGCGATCTCCATGGAGAAGTAGGCAACGGGGGTGCGGCTGTCGTTGGTGGCATGGGGGTACAGTGTGCGGTTCGATTTCTGCATGGGTTCCTGACGCTTGGCAAGCTTCGTAGGTTGAGGTCAGTTTGAAGTTTACCAAGTGAACGTGGCAAAGGGAGCATTCTTGCGCGGCGCATCAGCATTTGCGTTCCAATCCGGTCCGGAGGTGCCGTACCGGCAAAGAGCGATTACAAAGGAGTGTCCGAAAGCATTTCTTGCTTGCTTGAAGACAGCCGCACCTGTATTTAGGCGTCGCAAGCGGGCTCGCAGCGGAGTACACTTCGGCGCATGACAGCTCTAACCCGCCGTTCACTTCTTCACCTTAGCGCCTTGTGCGCCGCCGCCTTGTGCGCCAAGACGCTGACAGCGCAAGACTGGGCCAAAACCCGGCTTGAAGGCTCGCCCCGCCACCATGAGTATGTCAGCGTAAAGAGCGGCGCGCGCACCGTGCAGGTCTTCATGGTGTACCCGGAGCGCAAAGGTAAGGCGCCGGTCGTACTGCTCATCCATGAAATCTTCGGCTTGACGGACTGGGCCAAAGAGATGGCTGATGAGCTTGCAGCCCAAGGCTACATCGTGGCTGCACCCGATCTGCTCAGCGGCATGGGTCCGGGCGGAGCCGGCACCTCGGCTTTTTCCGGGCAGGACGCAGCCGTGCAGGCAGTCTCGGCGCTCGATCCCGCGCAGGTAAACGCCGACCTGAACGCAGTCGCGGACTACGCCCTGAAACTACCTGCGGCGGAAAGCAAGCTGGCAGTCGCCGGTTTTTGCTGGGGCGGCGGCAAAAGCTTCCTATTTGCCACTCAGCGACCTGCCCTCAAGGGAGCCTTTGTGTTCTATGGGCCGCCTCCGCCGGACGATGCACTGAAGGCCATTCACGCGCCGGTCTACGGCTTCTACGCAGGCAACGACGCCCGTATCAGCTCGACCGTACCCGCGACAACCGCAGCCATGAAGGCAACCGGCAAAACCTACGACCCGGTTGTGTACGACGGTGCGGGCCACGGCTTCATGCGTGCCGGGGAAGCACCCGACGCCTCGCCCGCAAACAAGAAAGCACGCGAGGAAGGCTTTGCGAGTATGCTAGCCGAGCTGAAGAAGATGAAGTGAAGTCGTACATAAAGCTGTTCGATAGCCAATTACGAAAGATTGATGTATTCGCAGCGAAATTATCGAAGGACGCACTTCCAAGTTTAGTTTTTAACCATGTTCCACCTGTACCACTCAGGATTCTACAAACACTGTGAATCGTAGCTTTTGGTGAAGCACTTACCTTCCCGTCAGATGGTCCGCTGATCATCCGTGATGGTTTTGAGATGTCATCTAAATTCCATATGTATGAAGACTCTGCTTGGCTGGGAGAAGTAAATCTGTTCACGTCTAAATTCCAGTTTGCTGTAGATTCTTGCTGGCTGATGTCACCATAATCCAAAGAACTCTCGATTAAATCTATTCCATGACATTCAGAGTCTTCAAGAAAAGCGGCAGTCATAGAAGCCTGATAGCTACCTAACTCAGCCAAAGCTAAGTTCTCGCATGATTCTCTGAGTTGTCCTGTGCCGCTGCAACCCGCTTTTGCAAATTGCAATGATGCTCTTCTATTGATAAGAAGAACAGGCTTATTGCTATTACAACTACTAAGGCTCTGCAATCCAGACGCGAGCAGAAATAATCAGAAATCTCGTCATTACGTTCAACTCCTAATCTGCTATAAAATCTGCCGCGCCCCATCCGCCGCATGGCACGTAAACACATCCGGATGTATCCCGGTCTGCTTCTCATACGCCGCCCCAACCGCCTCCGCAAACGCCTCCGCATGCCCCTCCTCAACAAGGTTTACCGTGCACCCGCCAAACCCACCCCCGGTAAGCCGCGCCCCCACCAGCCCCGGCTGCCGGTTCGCCAGGTCCACCATCAAGTCCGCCTCGGGGCAGCTTGCTTCAAAGTCATCGCGGTAGCTGGCATGAGCCGCAGCCATCAGTCGACCCAGCTCAGGCAAGTCACCCCGCTCTAAAGCCGCCGCTGCTGCCTGCGCCCGCAGGCTGTCGGTAATGATGTGCCGCGCTCGCTTCAGCACATTTGGCGGCATCTCATGCCCCCACTGCTTCAGGTCCGCCGGTGTCGCATCGCGCAGCAGCGTAACCTCCGGTCGGTGCGAGCGCAAAACCGCCGTCGCCTGCTCTACTTCAGCCCGGCGCGTGTTGTATTCACCCCCCGCGTGCGAGTGCTTCACCATGGTATTGCAGATCACCAGTGTCAGATTCGAGGGAATAGGTGCCAGCCTGGACTCAAGTGAGCGGCAATCCAGCAGCAGCGCGTGGTCGCGGGCGCCGCAGCAGGCGATGAACTGGTCCATAATGCCGCAGTTCGCGCCCACAAAGCTGTTTTCCGCGCGCTGTGCCAGCAGCGCCATCTGCGAGCGCGGTAGTGTGGTGCCTACTGCGGCCAGCATCGCCAGCATCGTCGCAACTTCAATCGAAGCAGACGAACTCAATCCCGCACCCAGCGGCACATCGCCGAACAACGATAGTGAAAGGCCCGGCACTGCGATGCCCTCCGCCCGGAGCACCTGTAGCACGCCCATCGGGTAGTCGCTCCAGTGGTGCTTGCCGTGCTTAGGCAACGCATCCGGAGCATACTCGATGCGCTCGTTAAAGTTTGCGCTATAGACAGACACGCCGCCATCGACACGCGACGAAACCGCCGCAAGCGTCACAAAGTCGATGGCGGCCGGCATTACAAATCCACCCGCATAGTCAGTGTGCTCACCGATAAGGTTTACGCGGCCCGGTGCTCCGTATACACCTATCGGTTCCTGCTCAAACACACGCCGGTGCGTACCGGCGAGCTCCCGCGCAGCTGCTTCTATATCCACCATGATTACCTTTCTTCCGCATGGCTGACTTCAAGCTGCAGGCTCCAGCGCGCAGTCTCGCCCGGCTGCAGGTGCGCACCCGCGCCCTGCGCAAGCGAGTCCGCCAGCGAATCCACCGGCAGGTTGCAGGGTTCAAGCGCAACCGTGTAGCCGCGCTTGCCCTTAGGCTCCCTGGGCCAGCCGCCATAGCAGATCCAGGCTCCAAGCCATGGCGCGACCTGAGGATCATAGCGCAGTGTCACCATAGTGCGCAGCGTCTTGCGTTCCAGCGCGCACCAGCCTTCGGCGGGCGAGGGAAGTACCAGCTTGTCACCTACGCCATCGTCCATGGAGCCGACAAGCGACAGGTCAAACGGCTCACCGTCATTGGCATTCACTGTCATAGGCCATGCGTGTGAGCTGCCCGCAGCGCCCAGCCGCCCGTTCGCAGAAGCTTGCGCAATCACGCTCTGTACAGAACCGGGCAGGTGGATGCGATCATACGGTTCCACGGCAAACAGCGGATGTACAGACCAGCCGTACGGAACCGCCGCATCGTCCCCGTTGCTCAGCGCATAGTCAAAGTGCAAGGTCTGTCCATCCAGCCGCAGCATACGCTCAAAGCGCAGCGGCAGCGAGGTGCCCTCCGCATGCATCCGCAGCGTGGTTGTTGTAGCTTCATCGACCGTAAAACCCACTCGCCAGAAGTCGCCATGGTCTTCCATCTTCGCACTCGTCCCATCCCCGTAGCTCACGGTGCATGGACCGATGGAGGGCAGGCATTCATCCCAGCCGCTGCCGTCGGCCTCGTCAAAGGGCATAGTGGCAGTGCGCGCCGCGTACGGCAGCAGCGGGGCTTGCAGCAGTTCGCCGCCGCTTGCCTGCAGCGCAATCGAGCTCAGCTTGCCGCCCAGCTCGGGCAGCACTTTCACGCGGAGGTGCTCATTGCTAAGCACATGCAAGCCCCAATCCTGTTCATTCTCGCCATCCTGCTTTGCATTTCCAGGCATCCGTGCTCTCCCTGCGGTGGTCTACAGGATAGTCTAGCTATCGAGCCTGTCCCGCCGGCAAATTGAAATCTGCACGTACAAGTGAGAAACACTTGTTCTATGACCGGAGAGACCAAAGGCAGCAAAGCTCCTCCGCCGGTCACCCCAGACCGGCGCTATTTCGTGGTGCGAGGTCGCTTGTGGCGCTGCTCCAACCCCGGCCTTGCTGCACCGTTACGCAAGCAACTGGTAAGCGAACTGATGGCGGCAAGACGCGCCAAAGGCCTCGCCATCCGTGCCGGCGACTCAACAGCCCGCGAAAGGGCACGCCGGGCCGTGGACGATACCAAACACAAACTGGGCGAGCGAGGTGCCGTCTGGTGGACCGACGGCGCACCGGATCTCAACCGGCACCTTGTTAAAAACACACCCTATGCCGAGTGGTTCGCCACGTACACCGGCGGGATGTAGAGCTTACGAAATGTAAGTCAATCCCTAAAAGCTGCTCTCAAATACCCTGAACCGGCGCTCCAGCTCCCACTGCTGCCCCGCCTTTTCACTCGCCCTGACCAGCGTTGCGCAAGCTCCTGTAGGCGCGTCACTCCCGAGCTGCCCCCGACACGCAACCACCGGCACACCCAGGCTTTCCGGCGTAGCGGCCTGCCACAAACTCCCACCCGGCAAAAAGCTGTGCTCCAGCGAAGTCCGCGCCATCCCCTTCAACTGCGCGTAGTTCAAGCGGTAAGTAACTGCCGCACGAACAAATTCATGCGTCAGGTCGATGCGCGACACGCCTTCATCGTCGGTCGAGAGCGCCACCGGCACCCCTGCCGCCAGATACTCCGGCAACGAGTGGTCCTGCCCGGCAATACCGAGGATGACGGCATTGCTGGTGAGGTTGATCTCCACCATGACGTGCCTGGCCGCCATCTCCTTCAGCAACATTTCCGGACGGTCTTCGTAAATCACGTCCACGCCGTGCCCGATGCGCTCGGCATGGCCCTGCTCGACGGCAGACCGGATGTGAAAGCTAAGCCCCGCGGGCGGCACCATGCCCGGCGCCAGCTCACCCGCATGTAAAGCAATGTGCACTGTCGGGTACAGCCCGTGCAGCGAGTCCAGCATGCTCATTTGCAGCGCGTAGTCGCGCATGGAGATGTAGCCGTCCTCGGGCTGCACCAGGTTCAGGCCCACAACGCGCCCGTCAGTCTTGGCCAGCTCAAACGCGAACACAAACTGCGCGAACACATCCGCAGGCGGCTGCTCGCGCAAGGCTTGAAACAAGAACCGCACCTGCACCGCACACGCGGGCAGCGCACCGGGCTCGCCGCAGTGCTCCAGCGTCTTGCGCTTGTTTTCAGCTTCTGTAAACGCAGCTCGTGCCGGCGCGATGCTCGCACCCAACCCGCCGGCAAGCAGCGCTTCACGGTACGCGCGGAAATCCGGGTTATACCCCAGTTTTTCAGCCAGAGCCTCGGCAGCTTTCAAATCCGGCGTGTCCATCACTTCCAGGTACTGCTCGTTCTGCCGCGCGGCCCGCGTAGCCACCTCGTCCAGCCAGTCGCCGGTGTGCTGCTTGCCCAGGCCTCCAAACCGCGCAAACGTCGCAAAGAACTGGTCATGTCCGGTAATGCCGGCTGACGGCACAAAGCCGCGCATGGAAAAATTATCGATCAGCGCATCGCGCAAACGGTTATCACCCTCAATGGCAGCGGCCCCGCTCAGCTCACCGGGTTTGCAGGCACTGGGCGCTGCGGTGCGGTCCAGCGCAAGCGCAGACGGGTCCACGCACATCCCATCCCGCGCGGCTTCGTCAAGCAGCGTTTCTGCGTAAATAGCGCCGGCAAGGTGCATGTGCAGGTCCGCCCCCTTGGGCATCGCTTGCAGAAATGCATGCAGCGGCAGCGGCCCTTCCCCCGCGGCTCGCGCATAAGCCTGCGCGGCTCGCGCTTCGGCGTCCGGCTTGGGTACCAAGGCTTGCGCGCTCAGCGGCAAGGCACAGCAGCAGGCCAGTGTCGCAATCCGCGCGATCGCGCGTAGCATCGTAGTTGCTGAGACGAGTGCTGAGTTTCGCAAGGGAGCAAAGGCAGGCATGATTGCAGCAAGTGTATGGCATGGGCGGTTCCGGTCACCCTTTCTCAACCTGCAAATACTTTGCACCGCACTTTTTCTCTGCACCGCACCGTGCGCGCTCTCGCAGGCCTGGCTTCAGCCCGTCCCGGCTTTCCCCCTGGCAAGCCCCGCCGACGTAGGCGGCCTTGTCATCCACCAACGCAGCAGCTCGCTCCAGCCGTTCACCGTGGCAGGCGAGTGCGGCGCATTTGTAGGGCAGGGCGACGGCAGCTTCGAGGCATGGAACTGGCCGGTCAAGCTGTTGAGCCACATGCGCATCACCGCTCAGGTCAAGGACTACACCGTCCCCATCGACGTCAACGATCAGTCGGCAGAGATTACTGTACAGCCCGACCACACCACCGTCACATTTGCGCACGCGGCGTTTACCGTCCGCGAAATCCTGTTTGCCGCGCCGTGCGAGCATGAGGGCGACTCGGGCGTGATCGCCATGTTCCAAATCTCAGCCATCAAACCGGTCGCACTCACCTTCTCCTTCACGCCTGAAGTCAAGCGCATGTGGCCCGCACCGAACTACGGCGCACCAAGCCCGGAATGGGTGCCGCTTACGCCTGACAGCGGCTACTACCTGCTGCACACCGACTCTGACGACCTGACCGGCGCGGTCGCCATGCCCGGCACGCAGCCCGGCATTCTCGCGCCCTATCAGGAGCGGCCCAAAAACTTCCCGCTCCAGCTCATCCTCAACTACGACCCCGCCCGCGACGGTGACAAATACTTCCCGCTCCTGATGGCGCAAGGCTCGACGAAACAGACCGCGAGCAAGGCAAGCCTGGCTGCGACCCTCAGCACGCAAGCTGCGCATGTACGTGAGCTGTACGAAGGCACCGCCGTCTACTACGCGCACTTCTTCGACACACGCGTGGTCGCCGAAACCCCGGACCCGCGACTCGACCAAGCACTGCGCTGGGCTGAAATCTCCATTGACCAGCTACGCGTACGCCACAGCAGCGAGCCATACGGCAACGAGACCGGCCTAGTCGCCGGTCTTTACAGCTCGGGCGACTCCAACCGCCCCGGCTTCGGCTGGTTCTTCGGGCGCGACTCCCTCTACACGCTTTACGCGGTCGACAGCTACGGCGACTTCGCCCTCACACGACAGGAGCTCGACTTCCTTCTAAAACGCCAACGCGCCGATGGCAAGATCATGCACGAGTACTCGCAAACCGCCGAGCTGGTGGACTGGCCGCACCTGCCCTATGAGTACGCGGCAGCCGACGCAACCCCGCTGCTGCTGATGCTGTTGCGCGACTACGTTCGCCAGTCCGGCGACATTGCCTATGTGCAAGCGCACTGGTTGCAAATTGCCAAAGCCTGGGAGTTTGAGCGCACGCATGACTCGGACGGTGACGGCATCTACGACAACTCGCAGGGCACCGGCTGGGTTGAAAGCTGGCCCCCCGGCATGCCGCATCAGGAGGTCTACCTGGCCGCGCTTGACGTGCAGGCAAGCCAGGCCTACGCACAGCTGGCGGCGCTTGCCGGCAAGCCGGAGGACGGTGCCGCAGCACGCGCCCAGGCTGTAGCCGCGACACTGGAGCGCGAGTACAAACCCGCCGGGGCCGACGGCATGTACGCCTTCAGCTACAACGGAGGCACCAAGCTTGACATGACGGCAACCATCTACCCCGCAGTCGCCTGGTGGGACGGCACCTACGCGCTCCCCGCGAGCAGCGCCATGTTCAGCCGCTGGGCTTCACACGAGTTTTCGACCGACTGGGGCACCCGCGATCTGGGCGAGCGCGAAGCCTTGTACGACCCCATGAGCTACCATCAGGGCTCCGTATGGCCGCTGTTTACCGGCTGGGCCTCCCTTGCGGAGTACCGCACTGGCCGCCCCCTTTCGGCCTACGCGCACCTGATGCAAAACGCCGACATGACCTGGTCGCAAGACCTGGGCGCGGTTACGGAGCTGCTGTCCGGCCAATACTTCGAACCGCTCGGTCGCTCGACCACGCACCAGCTATGGTCTTCGGCAATGGTACTTTCGCCGGCCCTGCGCGGCTTGTTCGGCATCAGCTTTGATTTCCCAACGAACACGCTTACAGTAGCGCCCCAGCTCCCGGCCACCTGGCCCGGTGCCGTGCTACGCCACGTGCCGGTGGGTAACGGCAAACGCATCACACTTGTCTTTACGCGGGACGGTGCCGCGCTGCAGGTACGCGCGCAACCGGAAAACGGCGCACTGCCCAAACTCGCAGCTCCAGGAAGCACAACACAGGGCGACGGGTCGCTCCGCATTCCACTCGCAGGCGCTGAAGTTGAGCTGCCCGCCGAACTGCCCCTGCCGGGCGCGTCTACAGCCCAGCTCAAAGTCTTATCGCAAACGGCTGATGCCCACAGCGCAACCTGGGTGCTGGAGGCAAAAGGCGGCTCAGTCTATGCTCTGCCTCTGCGCCTGAACGGCATCGGCATCCAGGCCGCGAAAGCGGAAGGCGCAACCATCCTTGCGCAAGCGTCCATGCCCAAGCACACACCGCTCGCCGGCACTGCGCTGGTCGCACCCACAAATGAAGTAGGGCACGAATTAGGACAAGAAACAGGGTACAAAACCTCGAAAGTCCTTGCCTCCGACGGCTCGCTGCAAACGCTTACCGTGCATTTCCCACCGGGTGCGGACTATGTGCAGCAAACCGTCACGGTCCATTGGTAGGGCGCTTCCCAAGAAAGCCACTTCCATTTCACCGCGCAAAGCTTTGCTATACTACGTTTGTCCGGTATGTCGAGTATCAGCAGCATCCGTCGACACCTCGCAAACCGCCTGGAAAACGGTAGGCAAGCGTTCTTGGGTCACCCCGAGGCCAGATAGCTCAGTGGTAGAGCGCGGCCCTGAAAAGGCCGGCGTCGGCGGTTCAATCCCGTCTCTGGCCACCACCTTTGTATCTCTGCTACAACACAGGCATGCGCTCGCCCATCCTTTTTCTGCTTGCCCTATTGTTCGGCAGCCTCTTTCCGCATGCATTGCATGAGTCGAGTAAGCACGCCCAGCTCGGCATCGAGACCCTGCAACGCTCCTATGTGGAGCGCACCGGACTATACCAGACCGCCGGCTGGTGGAATGCAGCCAATGCCATTACCGTGCTCGTGGACTACTCACGCGCCACCGGCTCTCGCCAATACCTGCCTGTGCTCGCAAATACTTTTGAGCATGCGCAGGTCGTCATCCCGAAAACCGAACAGATCGGCGACCTCGAAAAAATGACAGGCGCCCCCGGCTTCCTCAATACCTATTACGACGACGAAGGCTGGTGGGCTTTGGCCTGGATCGACGCCTACGATCTGACCGGCGAAGCACGCTACCTGTCCATGGGCCGCTCCATCTTCGCCGATATGGCCGGCGGTTGGGACACAACCTGCGGCGGCGGCATCTGGTGGAGCAAAGACCGCACCTACAAAAACGCCATTGCCAACGAGCTGTTCTTCTCAGTCGCCGCCCATCTGGCAACCCGCACGGAAGCCCCGGAGTACGCCAACTGGGCGCGACAGGAATGGCAGTGGTTTGGGAACTCCGGCATGATCAACAGCGACGGCCTGGTAAACGATGGCTTGACCATTGATAAGACAGACAAAGCCGCTGGCACCTGCCGTAACAACGGCAAAACCGTGTGGACCTACAATCAAGGCGTCCTGCTTGGCGCGTTGGCGGAGTGGTCCAAGGTAAGCCATACACCCGCAACACTCGGAAGCGCCCAGCACTTGGCTACAGTCTCAATCACCAAACTAGCCGACGCCAAAGGCATCCTGCACGATCCCTGTGAGCCGAAATGTGGCGGCGACGGCATCCAGTTCAAAGGTATCTTTATGCGCAACTTGGGCGCACTCAACACAGTAGCGCCGGATAAGCACTGGAAGCATTTCCTCCAGGCAAACGCAGACAGCATCTGGAAAACAGACCGCGCGCCCGATAACCGGTTTGGAGTAGTGTGGTCCGGTCCTGTGATAGAAACTAATGCGGGCTCGCAAACCTCTGCTCTGGACGCGCTGGTAGCTGCCGCGGCACTCAGCAAATAGAGCAGACTGGCAGCACCAAAATAAAGGGCCGCTTTTGCGGCCCTCAAGCACAAAGAGCTACGCAAGCGGCACCCTGTTTACTTCACTCCGACAACTTCCTTGCTCGCCGCTTCTTTTAGAAGCGAAGCTTTGTCCGTCCGCTCCCACCCGAAGTCGCCATCCGTCCGGCCAAAATGCCCGTAGGCCGCAGTCTTCCGGTAAATCGGCTTACGCAGATCCAACGACTCCATAATGCCCTTAGGCGTTAGCTTGAAGTTCTCGCGCACCAGGTCGGTTAGCTCCGCCGCCGGCAGCTTGCCGGTACCGAACGTATCCACCAGCACAGAAACCGGCTCCGCCACGCCGATCGCGTATGCCAGCTGTACCTCGCACCGGTCCGCCAGCTCAGCCGCCACGATGTTCTTGGCGATGTACCGCGCCATATACGCCGCCGAGCGGTCCACCTTTGTCGGGTCCTTGCCGGAGAACGCTCCGCCCCCGTGCCGCCCCATGCCGCCGTACGTGTCCACAATGATCTTGCGCCCGGTCAGCCCGGTATCGCCCATCGGCCCGCCGATCACAAAGCGCCCCGTCGGGTTGATGTGGTACTTCGTGTCCGCATCCAGCAGCTCCGCCGGGATCACTACCTGGATCACTTCCTTCAACACATCAGCTCGCAGCTGGTCGGTCGCAATGGAATCCGCATGCTGCGTCGAGATCACCACCGCATCCACGCGCACCGGCTTGCCGCTCGCGTCATACTCTACCGTCACCTGGCTCTTGCCGTCAGGCCGCAGGTACGGCAGCTGCCCGCTCTTGCGAACCTCCGTCAGCCGCCGCGCCAGCTTGTGCGCCAGTGAAACCGGCATGGGCATCAGCTCCGCCGTCTCGTTCGTCGCAAAGCCGAACATCATGCCCTGATCGCCTGCGCCGCCCGTGTCCACGCCCATGGCAATGTCGCCGGACTGCTTGTTGATCGACGAGATCACAGCGCAGGTATTGCAATCAAACCCGTAGCTCGCATCGTTGTAGCCGATATCGTTGATGACACTCCGAACCAGCGTCTGAAAGTCCACATACGCCTTGGTCGTGATCTCCCCTGCAATGACCACCAGGCCGGTAGCCGTCAGCGTTTCGCACGCCACGCGCGAGTAGGGGTCCTGCTCCAGGCAGGCATCTAAAATCGCATCCGAAATCTGGTCGGCGATCTTGTCGGGATGGCCCTCGGTGACCGACTCCGAGGTAAAAAGAAATTTATCGCGTACTGGCAATGGGTGCTTCCTCCGGGATGGCAAGCGAACCGGCCGCATCATGGCTGCTTTCTTCTCAGATGCAACACAAGACGAAGCTCAGCGGGCCGACGGCATCGGTGCAGGAAGCCGGTCCAAACGCTGCCGATTACGATGGTACCTGAGCGGCCTTCGCAGGGTGAAATCTGGCTGTCTCTAAGACCCGTCCCGCATCATTTGGCACCTGAAACTAAGGAGTCATCCAACTAAGGGTTCATCTTGAGCGAAGCCAAGGATCTGCTTCTCGCCCTCACCGCTTCTATTATCCTGCCTGCCTACAAATGAGTGTCATCCTGAGCGAAGTCGAAGGACCCGCTTCTCGCACTCAGCGACGAACCCGTACCCCGCGCGGCCGCAGCCGCAACTCCCACACGAACAGGCTCAGCAGCAGGCACTGCAACCCGCCAAACCCCAGCACAAACCGCAAGTAATTCAGCAGTAGGTCATGGACCGTTCCAAACCCGGCCATGGTCATATTCCACATCACCATCATGTTCCAGGGAAACGTCAGCAGCACCAGCGTCGCATACCCCGACTCAAAGTACCGGCTGCTTAGCAACCCTGCAATCCACGCCGTATGCAGCAACACCATATACCCCGCGCAGGTATACAGCACGGCAGGGTAGCGCGAGCGCCGCGCCCGCACTAGCGCTAGGAGCACCAGCAGCAGACCAACGCCGAGTGCGACTACAACGGCAATCCTATGCGGCTCTATGGAAGAAACCATTTCCTTTTAGGGTAACCCGACTGAAGAAAACAACCAAGCTCCCTAAAATGGAAAACCCTCCGCCTTGGATGTGTATATTTACAAAGCGAGTGTGCGTTCTGAGACATAAACCTTTAAGAGATCTATGCAAATTAGGATGAAGTAGTTAATCATTTTTATCTGTCGCTAGTTTATATAAATAATACTTAAGGGATGGAGGAATTTAGGATGACATTAATATTGAGGTGCTCTCCAGAACTAAGCTTAATGAGGTCAGACCCTCCGGCTCCCTGAAAAGCCCATGGCGCGTACCCTTCTGCTTCAACAGAGAGACGAAAGCTTACAGGAGGAACTGAAATCTTACCGTTCCCGCTAAAGCTTGTTCGGTATGTACCTGGTAAATCCATACGCGTAAATAAAAGTGTCCCTGGAACGGATTTTTTGGTAATTTTATCTATTATTTTGATTTCCAAATAGGCGATTGTTTGTCCCAATTGCACTAGCACGCCATCTGTCATTTGATTTTGCCGCACTTCTATCTTGGGCTTATGTTCTCCAGGCAAGTTGTAGAACGAGAAAATACTATATGGATAACCTTCCTCAGGCTTAGCTGCGTTCATGTAAACCTCGCCTATAGGGGCTTCAGTAAATATAAAATGGCCGCCGCTGTCAGTTGTTGCTTGTATTGGACGGCTTGTCATCTTATCTTCTGACAATGCATATACAGTTGCATCTGCAATAGGTTTTGAGCTCATGTCCACAACTAAACCCTTAATTTGACCAGTTTGTGCCGGAGCAAAAGCTGCAAACAGGAAGATATGAGTAGCTATACTGAGCAAGGAAGTTAATCTCATATTTCATCCTTAATGAATTTGCGTACCCTTTGAAAATGTTGTGTTGTTGCCATTAACAGTTATACCGTTGCTCTTGGTAATTCGTGGAGATGTCCAAACAGGGTTCGTTAGATTGTTGCTACACATAGTCCACACTGATATGTGCGAAAAACCGCATCCGCTCTGCGGAGCAAACCCTGGTGAGCAGACATTTGAAGCGACCGTGAGAACGTCATTAAATTGACCTGTTCCCTCACCTAATTTCGCATTTCCTATAGGTGAGCAGGATGACGGTACAGGAGCACCATTACCGCAAGTATTGCTGCTAAGATTCTGGTATTGCTCCTGAACAGAATAGTTTGTCGTTAGAAGGGTTCCAGGTTTTGTTGTTAATTGCATTAGAATCTGTCTTACATAAACTCCTGAAGTCGGACATTGCGCCGGGAAGCCGGCAGAATTTCTCTCAACTGTGACATGGTCAGGAAGTCCTACGCTAACAGGTGAGTTCCCGCCCAATGTACTTGCAGATGGACAGGATGGGGTGCCCCCACTTGTACATACGTTAGAAGCATATATAGGGATGTTATAAACAGAGAAGCTAGTGCCTGTTTGTCCAGTCGAAAGCCCAGTAACATTCCCACTACTACTTACGCTAGCCACGGAGGGCGCACCTGTACTCCAAGAGCCGGATGTAGTAGTTTGAACGTTTCCAGTGTTGTATGTGATCGATCCTTGCATCTGTCCTTGTCCCTGAATGTCGAGTGCCAAGGGATTTGGATTTACTGTAAATTGAGTTGCGCCATTACAGGTTGTGCAGTTGTAACCGCAAGTCGCATTCTTCACGCTGAAGGAGGTTGAGGCGATGGCAACCGACATCTTCTCGGTTTCGCCCGATGCAGATGATAGGATGGCACTTCCTTGTGTGATGTTCAATGGAAGGGTATTACCATCTGCATCCGGTAATTGACTATTCTGAATAGCTCGGAGACTGACCGTTTTTGTTTCCCCCGCCGCAAGATGCAGAGGCAGCTTGTACATGCCTCCCGCGAAGTAAAAAGTGAGCAGTTCATCGGAAGGTGCATCGGTATAGTTCAGTACTGCAATGGCACTGTCGTAGTCACCGCTTGTTGTCCAATAGCACAATGTCTTACTAATGCTGTCTTGTTCCGCAACAACCGATACCCCAAAAACATAGTTGCGCGTCTGATCGATGCTTCCGCTTTCAATATCGACCTGCCCCGACCTCCCCTGGTACGCGAAAACCAGCGTAGCAAC
>CAXSHS010000076.1:0-15152 GCA_964237325.1 uncultured Acidobacteriaceae bacterium
GTGCCGAGCCCGCAGCACCGGCAGCTGGTGGTGCTCGGCTTTGCCGACCAGTTTGCGGCTGCGGATGCGGTGCCGCGCGTGCTTGCGGCTGGACCCATCGGCCTGGAAGGTTTTGACGGGCTGCTGGTGGACATGATGTACCGCAAGCGCCTCGCAGTGGAAGACATCGCACTACTACCGCCGGGACGCGGCTTTTTATTAGTCGAGTTTGGAGGTTGGACCGCAGAGGAAGCGCTCAGGATGGCGGAGTCATTCTGTTCGGAGGCGCAGGGGTTCGCGTCTGTGCTCGGCGTGCGGCGCTTTGACGGGACCGAGGCCGTACGGGTTTGGCGAGTGCGCGAGCAGGCCCTCGGTGCTACCGTGTTTGTACCCGGCGAGCCGCACAGCTGGGAGGGTTGGGAAGACGCCGCCGTGCCGCCTGCCGCGCTCGGTTCGTACCTGCGGCAGCTGCAGACCCTCATGGAGCGCTACAGCTATCGCAGCCCCATGTACGGCCATTTCGGGCAAGGCTGCGTACACATGCGCATCAACTTCGATCTGCACACGGCCGCAGGCTTGGAGAAGTACCGCGCGTTTATCGATGAGGCCGCCGACATCGTGCTCGCGCACGGCGGCTCGCTTTCGGGCGAGCACGGCGACGGGCAGTCACGCGCGGCATTGCTGCCGAAGATGTTCGGCGAGCGCCTGATGGGGGCGTTCCGCGAGTTCAAGGCGCTGTGGGACCCCACCAACCGCATGAACCCGGGCAAGCTGGTGGACCCGGTCGCGGTCTACTCGCCGATTGAGAACATCCGTGCCGGTGATGGCTACCAATCGGCGCGGCCTGAAACATGGTTTACGTTTCCGCAGGACGGAGGCTCGTTCGGTGAGGCCACATTACGCTGCGTGGGCGTAGGTGCCTGCCGCAAGGAGCATGCCGGCACCATGTGCCCCAGCTACATGGTCACGCGCGAGGAGCGCCACTCCACGCGAGGCCGCGCGCACCTGCTGTGGGAGCTGATGCAGGGCGACATTCTCGGCGACGGCTGGGCAAACGAGGATGTGAAAGAAGCACTCGACGGATGCCTGAGCTGCAAGGCCTGCAAAACTGAGTGCCCGGTGAACGTGGACGTCGCAACGTACAAGGCGGAGTTCCTGTCCCACTACTATGAGCATCGGAGACGCCCGCTGCATGCGCATGCATTCGGCCGCATGGACCGGTGGGCGCGGCTTGCGGCCCTTGTTCCCGGCATGACGCCGCGCCTGGCAAATGCGGCGCTGCAACTACCCGGCGCACGCGCGCTTGCAGGCAGGCTGTTGCACCTGGCGTCGGAGCGTACGCTCCCGCGCTTCGCCGCCCGCTCCTACACAAGCACCCTGCCGCGCACGATGCAAAAAGGGGAAGTGCTGCTATGGCCCGACACCTGGAACAACTACTTTCACCCGCAGGCGCTGCATGCGGCACGGCGCGTACTGCGCGATGCCGGCCTTGAAGCGCGTACGCCGAAGCAGCATGTATGCTGCGGACGCCCACTCTACGACTTCGGCATGCTCCGCGAAGCGCGCAGCTACCTTGCGAACATCCTCGACAGATTTGCGACGGAGATCGACGCAGGCATGCCGTTCATTTTTCTCGAGCCGAGTTGCGCCAGCGTCTTCCGCGACGAACTACTCAACTTCTTTCCGAGAAATGCGCGCGCGCAAAAGCTCGCGGTGCAAACGCTTCTCTTCGCGGATGCCCTGCAAACGCTTGCGCCGCAGTACCGGCCAAAACGGGTGACCGGGCAAGGCGCGCTGCTGCATGGGCACTGCCATCACAAGGCACTCGGCAAGCTCCATGCTGAGCGTACGCTGCTGGAGCAGGCATGTGGAGCTGTAACTGTGCCCGATACAGGCTGCTGCGGCATGGCCGGGCCGTTCGGCTTTGAGCGTGACACGTATGCCGTTTCGCAGTCTTTGGGTGAGCGCGTACTGCTACCCGCGGTGCGCGCGGCTGCGCCGGAGATGCCCATTGTGACAAGCGGTTTCTCCTGCCGTGAGCAAATTGAGCAAGGCACCGGGCGGCACGCAATGCACCTTTCCGAAGTGCTTGCGATGGGACTTGGGTCTTTCTAAACAGCAGAGGAAGCACGCTTCACTCGCATCGGTCGCAAGCCTTGCAAAACGTGTGGTTCATGCGATGCGCGGCGATCATGAAACAACTACCGCTTAACGTCACCAGAACTTCGGCGGCATGTGTCGGGAACCGGTCGCCCCACCATGCCGCGAAGAAGATCAGGCTGATGCCGACTGCCATCAGCAGCGGAACGATCCGTTTGCGATGAAGCTTGTAGCGCTGGATAAAGGCTAGTGCGCCGAAGCTTGCGACAAAGATGGCAAGGGTGCGGTGGGTGCGCTCTTCGGATGGAAGAAAGTGAGCGGAAACAACTGACAACGACAGCACGATGGGGGTAAGCAGGCAGTGAATGAAACATGCAGCAGAAGCGATCACTCCGAGCCGATCTGCTGAGAAAAAAGCGCGGTTCCACTTCAACGCAAGGTTTCGATGCATTGGCTTGACTCGTTTCGGCAGGCGGATGCCGGTGCGCTTCTGCACCGGCAGTATCCGTTCTAGGGGCTGAGGTGCTTTAGAAGTGGAAGCCGACTTCGGCAATCAGCGTGCGCGGGGTGACATAGTGCGTACCGCTGAAGGTGGATAGGAAGTTATAGAGCGCCGTTTTATTGGCCAGGTTGACGCCGGTCAGGTGCAGGCTCCACTTGTACCGGTCGCTGTTCTTGAACAGGTCGTCTTCACCTACTGTGGAATCGAACAGGTTTCTCGGCGCGATACGAGTAGGATTCGTGTCGTCGTTTTCCGTTCCCGGTGCGGTAATGCTGGCCAGGCTTGAGGCAAATTGCGTGGTCAGGCACGGTGAAGGAATCTTGGCATAGGGTGTCGCTCGGATGCCGTTGCAGGAGAGGCCTTCCTCAAACTGCTGGTCGGCTGTAAAGCTGCTGGTATCAATCGCCGGTTGGCCGTTGAGCAGCGTCGAAAACGGTCCGCAGTGGCTATTCGGGTCGGTGGTGTTGTAGCACGGGGTGGAAGCGGCGTTCAGACCGCTGTCGAAGCGCCAGTTAAAGCTGACCCAGGGGCTGCGCTTCCCAGGAATTTGGTACTGAAGGTTGGTAGTTTGCTCAAATGCTTGGTCGTGATCGATGCGGAATGGAAAACCACTCTGGCCCACAGTGGCCCCGGCCCCGGAGGTTTGCGGCGGGAAGAAGCGGGCGGCCACAGAGGTGATGTTGATAAAGCCTGAAAAGCCGTGAACCGTGGGCACACTGGCGCGGACCACGAAGCCCGGCGTCTTGGAGTTGTGCCAATCGATGGGAAAGAAGATCGGTGTATTGCCTAGAACGGAGAAGTCAAACGCACTATGCGTGTACTTCCAGAGGTATTCGCCGCTGAGCACAAAGTGCTTCCCAACCGCCTGCTGCAAGCCCGCGTGGAACTCATTGCGGAAGCCTGGAACCAGAGGGGCATTCGGTACCCCCGGGGAGCAGGCCAGCAGGGGATTGAGCACGTCATTGCCGCAGCCCTGGCTTGACAACACCAGGTTTTCATTGAAAGGTGTTTCAAGCGTGCGTGCATAGGAGAGGCGCAGCACTGTGGCAGTCTGCTTGATGTCGTAGCTGGCACCCAGGCGCGGTTCGGCCTGTCTCGCTATCGAAAGCCCGTTATACATGTCGCCGCGGATGCCCAGATTGAACACCCAGTCCCCGGCTTTGATCTGATCCTGCACGTAGAGGGAAAGCTCCTTGACGTCGGTATGCCCAAAGTATTGATAGTTTGAGCCGCCCCGCGTCAGATCAAACGGCGCGAGCACGGGGTTGAAGGCAGTACTGCCAAGCGATCCGTCATTGGCTAGCTGTCCCGCCGCGGCGCACTGTCCAGGGTCGGTAAAGCCCGGCAGCGGCGCTCCGGTCGCATCCGTGCATGGGGAGTTATAGATGCTGTTGACGATGCCGAGCTGATCATTCTCCCGAAGAAACGTCTGGCTGTAAATGACCCCGGCCTTGATGCTGTTGCGCCCTTTCTGGACGGTCACATCCGAGTGCACGCCCGCGTTCAGCAGTGAGCGCTGCTGCGAGATGGACTGGCTCTGGATCGGCCCCAGATCGGCCAGCAGGTTGTTGCTGGGGTAATAGAAAAAGCCATCGCGCCGCACGTAAGGCCCCAGGTTGAAGACCGCATTCTGACCGAGCAGCCGGGTGTAGGTCGGTGCGATGTCGAAAGTCTCGATCTTTGAGCGTTGATCCGTATTGCCGATATTGCCGAAGACCGGGTTGGCACCAGTGCCGCCGCTGACGATGTTCTGGACGTTGAGATTGTCGAAGGTGTTCGGGTTCTGGAACCAGGACCGGGTGTAGTTCAGATTGAGGTGGACTGCATCATTGGGCGTGAACTGGCGGTCGATCCGGTCGAAGAAGTTTTCCTCGTTCCCCTTGGAGTGGAAAACCGTGAACTCGGGCGGGTCGAGAAAGCGGCCTGTGTTCAGCCCGTCAGCTTCAAAGAAGTTGCCCCAGTTCTTACCGCCTGTCCCGAGATCGAACGACCCGGTTGCCGAACCGAAAGTACCGTAGGAAGCGGTGACGCTGCCGGTGGGCTTGGTAAGGCCCTCGCCTGAGCGAGTCGTAACATCAATGATCAAGCTGGTTTTATCACCGTACTCAGCCGGCGGTGCACCCTCAATTACCTGGAGGGACTGCACGGCATTCGACGGAATCTGGTTCGAGAAAACCTTGCTCTGCTGATCGGTGATGGGCTGCCCGTCGAGCGAGAACGAGTTGGAGGCGTGATCGCCCAGACCGTGCAAAAGGCCATTCGAGTCGGCGGCTACACCGGGCGCGGCCAGCGTCACCAGCGAGCTGAGCGCGGAGGACTGGCTTTCAAGCGGCAGCCGGTCAAACAGATGGCGATCGATGTTGGTGCTGAAGGTTGGATCGTCGTCTACAAGATCCGCCTGGTCCTCAACCGTAACCGAGGTGGAGTCGCCCGCGACGGCGAGCGTGAGCTTGAGCGAAACCGGCACTGACGAGAACACATTAGCATCCTGCGCGACAGAGCCGAACCCTGAAGCGGAGCCGGTCAGGTGGTAGTTGTTGTACTGCAGATTGCCAAACTGGAAGTGGCCTGTACTGTCGCTGACCGTGGTCCGCGAAAGACCGCTGACCGGGTTGGCGATGGTGACGGCGGCGCCGATGACGGCAGCTCCCGATGCGTCCACGACGGTCCCCGAGACGAGCCCTGTATTGGTCTGAGCGAAGGAAATGCCATGAAGCGAAATGGCGAGATATGAAAGCGTGAGCAGTCGCGCGGTCCGTGCAGATGACATGGTGCCTCCTGAAATATCAGAGTGAAAATAGAACGCAGGGCCACTCCCATGTAGGAAGCGGCGACAGCGCCGGTAGACCCTGAAGTTAGAAGGAGGGGGGCGGACGAATAAAAGCTGTGACCAGCACGGCGCGCGAGCCAGGAGAGGAATCTCCCATGCACAAAATGCCGAGAAGCAGGAAGATCGCAGCGGTCAGCCATATCGGGTTCACACTGACGGCTACATGCGCGACCGCGCACAGTGGGCAGTGAGCCGCGTCGGGAACACCGTCTGCATGCCCATGCGCAATTTCAACCGTCAGGAACAGCAGCAGCACGCAGCAAAGCGCAACGATAAAAAACCTGGCGACTTTGGAGAATGGCTGCATGGAGGACCGGCGGCGAGCAGGGTATGTTCGGTGCTTATTGAGAAGAGTATAGCAGTAAGGTACTCGTTGCGACTGTAAGATAAAGCAGCATGGCAACACAGGTACGCAATACACGGCAGAAAGAGGCGATCCGTGCGGCATTTGCCGCGGCAGCCCGGCCCCTCTCTCCTGACGAGGCACAGGCCGAAGCGGCGAAGCTGGCTGAAGGTATTAGTGCTGCCACCATCTACCGCAACATCCACGCACTGGTTGAGGACGCATGGCTTTCCCCGGTGGACGTACCGGGCGAGCCGTCTCGCTACGAGGTGTCCGGCAAGGGCCACCACCACCATTTCCACTGCGAGGGGTGCGGCCGCATCTTTGACCTTGAAGGCTGCACTTTGCAGCCCAGGCCGAAACTTCCCGGCGGCTTTCGCATGACGGGCCATGAGCTGTTTCTGTATGGGCTATGCGATGGATGCGGGACGGCTGCCGCCACTTGAAACCTCGGAAGCAGTGCGGCTTTATAGGAGGGAAATTGCGCCGGATGTATGAATCCCTTCCCCCTGACTGCCGTTCTGCTTTAGCCTGCCTGTAACGCAGTCACCGCCAGCACAATGCCGGCACCGCCAAGCAGGCATCCGAGCTGCAGCAGCAGCGCCCATCTCCCCATACCGGCTCGCAGCTCCGGCAGCAGATTGACTCCGGCAATGTACAGAAAGCCGGCTGCGCTGACCGGCAGCAGCCAGCGCACGGCATGGGTACCGGCCTCGCCCACCAGCAGCACCGCGACTGAGCCAAACAGAGCGGGTACCCCGACAAGCACGGCGAACCGCATGGCGCGCGCGGGCGCCACCCCCAGGTGCAGCAACACAGCCACATCGCCTAGCCTGTGCGGTACCTCGTGCAGGCCGACAGCCAGCGCTGTGAGCAGACCCAGGCGCGGGCTTACGGCGAACGCACTAGCAATGGCTGTGCCATCGACAAAGCTGTGCAGCGAGCCGGCAAGGAGCAGGTTGAGCGGCCGCAGGGCTCCGGCGTGGGCTCCGTTATGGGCTTCGGCATCAACCCCTTCCGGCTGACCTGCAAACGTATGCACCACGCGCTCCAGGGCAAATAAGACGAAGAACGTACCGCCGATACACAGCCACAGGCCGCGCCGGTTTCCCAATGTTTCTATCGCCTCGGGCAGCAGGTGCAGCAGCGCCGTCGTCAGCAGTACACCTACCGCCAGGCTGACCAGGTAGGGCAGCTGCCGATGCAGCTGCCCTTCGCGCGAGCGAAGCAGCCATGCGGCTCCGACTGCCGCAGCTTGCACGGTGAACACTGTGATGAGCATCAACACTGGGGAGAGATGGACCGGCTTTCAAGGAGGGATGGATGAACGACGGCATATGCTTGTTGCGAATGCGTATGCATTAGTGTGACACACTCTGCCGAACCGAGGATAGCCGAACCATGGATACCTGCTACCCTGGACCCCGTGAAGCCGCTCTTGCGGCCTCCACCCACATCCGCAATCCAAACTCGAAGCTGCTTGCCGGCTTTCGTTTTCCAAAAATCCCCGCCGCCTCCAAAGTTGTCATGCCTTGCAAAAAGGCCCATAGTGCAACAGCGGCCTCCGGAGCTTTTCGCTCGCCGTAGATTCCGGAGACGTGTCCCAGTACAAAGCTCCACATCTGTACATGCACCGCTTCTCCCTCTGTTTCGGTGGGTGACGGCATCAGCGTAAGGGCGAACAACTCCGGCTGTTCTCGCGCAAACCGCACGTAGGCTTTTGCAATGCTTTGGATCGCCTCTTCGGGAGGCTTCTTTCCTGCCGCTTTGCGGAGTACCTCCAGCAGACGGCGGCGACTCTCGTCCGCAAGGGCGGCCTGGAGGGCGGCAAGGCTCGGGAAGTACCGGTACAACGCATTTGGAGCTAAACCCAGGGCCGCAGCCACGCTCCGTATCGCCAGCTTGTTGACCCCGTCTCTTGAAACTTGCTCCATGGCGGTTGCAAGGACTGTCTCCCGGTCTGTTTTCGATGGAAACGGCATACAGAAACACTGTACATCTTGACAGCGCGGTCTTCTTAGGTGCACGCTGTACACGTTGAAAGTGTACGCTGTGTACAGGAAACAGGAAGCGGGGGAAGCGCATGACAGCAAAGTCGGTTGTAGTTACCGGTGTATCCACGGGCATAGGTTTGGGAATCGCAAGCGTGCTTATCGGCAAAGGGTTCAAAGTATTCGGAACAGTGCGGAAACAGGCCGATGCAGATCGCCTGCAAGCTGAGTTTGGGGCTGCATTTACACCGCTTCTCGTGGACGTTACCGACCAGCCTGCAACGGTGCGGGCTGCCGATCAAGTGCGCGAAGTTCTCGGGCAGCGAAACCTTGCCGGCCTTGTCAACAACGCCGGGATTTCCGTAGTTGGCCCGCTACTTCATCTGCCGTTGGCAGAGGTTCGCCAGCAGTTCGAAGTAAACCTCGTGGCTCCGCTGCTGGTGACGCAGGCCTTTGCAAAGTTGCTGGGGACTGACCGTGCGCGGGAAGGTAGCCCCGGACGCATCATCAACATCAGCTCCGTCGGGGGTAAGATAGGGCCGCCCTTTTTGGGTGCTTATGCCGCCTCCAAGCACGGTTTGGAAGGAATGTCGGAATCGCTGCGCCGTGAACTTATGCCTTACGGGATCGATGTGATTGTCATAGGCCCGGGCTCCGTCAACACCCCGATCTGGGACAAGGCAGAAGCGATGGATTTTGAAATGTATCGGCACACCGACTATGCTGCAAGCCTTGATCGCTTTAGAAAACTATTCATTGCGGAAGGTCGAAAGGGTCTCCCACCCCAGGTGATCGGCCAGGCGGTCTACACGGCACTGACAGCTCGCAAGCCTGAAGTCCGCTACGCGATTGTTCCCCAAAAGCTTAAAAACTGGACCATTCCCATGCGTCTGCCAAAACGGCTTCTCGACCGCCTTATCGCAAAGCAGCTTGGTCTGCTTCCATTACAAAAATAAAAGGATGGACTTCGAGTCGCATCGCTCCCCGCCATCCTAATTATATGCGCTAAGCCGTATGTGTTCATATATGCTAAGCCGCATGTATAGCCGTTACAGGAACGGCGTTTAGATGGGTAGGAGAAAGCCGCCGGGCATCGTCCGGTACAGTAGCCAACGGGAATGGCCGGAGACAAGCAGAACGAGTGTGCCGGGCGAGCTCTGGGCCGACTGCTGCCAGAACACAACGAGGTGCGACGATGCCGGAGGGCGCTCCCAGCCATAGACTGACGGAGCTGATGGGACGGATGGGATGGAAGACGGGGCGGCTACTGCGAGGCGCGGAGCCGTGGAGACATGCGCCCTGCGATGCCGGGAAAGCCGGACCGGCTGCAGCCTGGCTGATCCTGTTGGAAGCACCGGCGGGGATGGCAGGATGACATGCTGTATAGCGAACGTCGGCAGCGTTCCCACCGGATCGAAGCTGACCAGCGCAGGTACGGCGTGCAGCTGGGCTGTCAGCACCGCCAGTGCTCCCCCGGCGGCTAGAGTAAGCAGCGCCGAGCCGCGAGTGCGCTTGCCTTCGCCGGTCGGGATAAGGATGTGAGCAATGCGCTGGGCCAGTTGCGAGCGCCGTCCCAGCAGCCCGGGAGCCAGCATATGACCCTTGTGAGTCTGGGCGCACTCTGCCACGCGCAGCAGGCAGGCGGCATATGCTTTCGGTGCGGGTGAGCAGGCAAGCACCGCATCATCGCAGGCAAGCTCCCGAGCCGCAGCCAGTCGACGATCCATGTACGCCAACGCCGGGCTTAGCGGCAGCAGGCAGCGCAACACACGCACCAGGAGGTTGGCCTGGTAGTCATGCCGCCGGGCGTGGGCAAGCTCGTGCAATAGCACCTGCTCCAGCTGCTGCGGGGAAAGCGTATGGGGCAGGTGCGCAGGCAGCAGAATGGCAGGCCGCAGGAAGCCTGTCGTGACCGGTGCGGAGATGCAGGGGGACAGTAGCAGGCGGGCATGCGGAAAGCCCGCGGCAAGCTCCCCTGAAGCAGGTTGCGCGCCGCGCAGAAGCCGCACCACCGCCAGTGTACCTACGGCAAAGCGAAAGGAAGCGCATACACAAGCCAGCATCCAGGCAAGCACAGTGGTCATAATCCAGCCGTGCGGGATGTGAAAGGGAGTTCCGCTGCCCGCTGCAACTGCCGCCTGTGATGCGCCGATTGTGTGCCGGGCTAGCTTAAACGGGAAAAGGGAGAGAAGGGGAAGCACAGCACCGGCGGCAATGCCGCCGGTCCACAATCGGCATTGTTGAGGCGCAGATAGCCGTGGTACCAAGCGCAGCAGCAAGGCAAGGAACAGCGCAATGGCGGCGCTTTGCCAAACATTTGCCAGCAGCGCAGCGGCCAGGGAGTCGCGCTCACCGATCCAGGTACAGGGCCACGCTCCGATCCATACCGGGGGCAGCATCATTTTGCCTCGGCAATCTGCTGTTTCAGCCGTTGAAGCTCTTCCTCTGTCAGACTCTCATCGCCGAGCAAGGAGAGCAATAATTGCTCCCGTGAGTTATTGAAGAAGCGGGCAAGGATGTGGCGCATGGCAGAGCTTGAAGCCTCACCCTCGGCCACCACGGGCGTGTACAGGAATGCGCGGCCCTGCTTGCGATGCGTGACGTAGCCCTTCGTCTCAAGAATGCGCACGGTGGTAAGCACCGATGTATAGGCGAGTTTGGCCTTTGCAGGCAGGGCGGCTGCCAGATCGCCGACAGAGGATTCACCGAGTTTCCAGAGTAGCTTCATCAAGCGGTGCTCTGCTTCGGTCAATGTTGCTGAAGCTTTCGGGGGCATCAGGTTCCTCCTGTCTACAAAGTAAGCAGGAGAGAGCTATGTTGTCAACTAGAGGTTTAGTTGCACTCTTTGCTTCATAAATTAGAAAATGCGCAGTGCGGAACCGATCCTGGGAGCCGTCCCATATAAAAGGGCACCGCGAGCCCATACCTGAAGGTACCGGGCCGCGGCAAAAAGGCTTTCCGTTGCATGGTCTAGTTGAGGCCGGCGGGCGTTGTCGAACCGAAAACGGCATAAGCATCTGCCGTGCCGATCTGGGTGCCTGGATTGAGGACCGGCTGACCGACTGCACCATTGATAAGAGAAATGAAGTTTGGAGTTAGGCCGAGGCTCATACCAAGAAGGCTAATCGTACCATTTTGCAGTTGCAGAGGCAGGGTGTAGGTAGGAGCCATATTCACAGCGAATATAGGTTGCCGGCCAAGAAACTTGTCGTTCGCGATGAAAACACCGGAGATAACTGCTGTCGTGGCATTTGAAATCTCGAAAGTTAAATCCTGCACACGGATTGTTTGGCCGCCTGCCGTGACTTGGTAGCCGCCTGCAAAAACAACTTCACCGAAGGAAGTTTGCAGGTCAAGAACCCCTTCAAGCGCGGTGAAAGTATCTATGCCGTTCTGTAGGGGAGCAAGGGTGGCGAGGTCCGAAATAGTGACGCCCTGCGCGGACAGGGTTTGTGCAAAAGCCGGTGTGAAGGTGATGGCGGTTCGCCCGTAAGCGATGTTACGCGTTTGGGCATGGAGGAAAGCCGGGGTAAGTGTAAGCAATGCGGCTGCGGTAAGTCCGGTGAGAAACAGTTTCATGGGGGCTCCTGATGCGCTACAAGTTTTCCAAAGCTCGCCGAAGGTATTTTGTACTTTCGGACAAGGATATATGGAATATCCGGCTATTCTGATGCAGCGTTGTTCAGGGGCGGTGAGCGTATTCGATGAATTTAATTTCATAGCTACTCGGAACTAATTTGTGCAAGCACAAGATAATATTCCGGGTAAAATGCCGATTTTATCTTTAAATACGGCCGGGCCGGTTTGCCGTGGCCGCATGATTTTGTAATATTTCCTAGCGGGTCGCCGCTTCTTTCCTGAGCCTGGTACGAAGCCGGTTCAATGCCCGCGGCGACAGGTAGCGGCCGTCTGCAACCACGCTTACGATCTTCCGAGTATTGCCGATGTCGTCGAGCGGGTTAGCCGCGAGCAGGACGAGATCGGCAATGCCGCCTGTGTGTACACTGCCGAAATCGTCGAGCTTGCCGAGGAAGCGTGCCGGGTTCAGCGTAGCTGTCTGCAAAGCTTCAAGCGGGGTGAACCCTGCGGCGACAAAGCGTTGCAGTTCCAGATGCAAACTGATGCCGGGGATGACGTCTACACCGGCAGGCGTGTCGGTACCGGCCAGAAACGGCACACCTGCCGCGTGAAGTTTGCGCACGATTTCAAGCTCATGGTCGACAAACTTCTCGCGTACCGAGAGCGGGTCCACATCGAGCGATTTGAGAATGGCTTTCTGCGAGGCCGGCCACTGCTCCGTGACCCACGTGTGACCTGCGTAGGCGAGGTCCGGGTCCTGCGTGTAGTCGATGCTGTCGACCAGCCACTGGCCGCGCTCCCAAAACAACGTGGGGCACTGCCACACCTGCTTTTGCGCCAGCAGCCGGATGATCGCTGCTTCGCGCTGCGGGTCATAGGAGGCCAGGAACATGCCGGGCGTTTTGGTGCCGGTCAGGTACCTGGTTTCGTCAGGCGAGCTGGCCTCGAAGATACCGATGAGGTGTTCAAACGTTCCCTGGCCTGCGGCAACTGCCTCGCTCGCGCGAATTGCGTCCGGCACATGGCCGACATAGGATATATGGTCCTTTTTCGCTTCCTCGGCAATGGCGAAGTATGCTTCGCGCGGCACGCCGGACTGCACCTTGATGAAGTCCACGCCGCTGTGTTGCAGCATGTCGACGGCACTGCGCCCCTCGGCAGGGGTGGCAATGGGTAGAGCCGCAGCGTAGTGCGTTTTCGGTCCGTCGAGCATGGGCCCGGCTACCACCATGCGCGGGCCAAGCAGCTTGCGGGCCGCAACGTCGGTGCGCGCCTGCAACACGGCCCCCAGCTCGCTGCCCATGTCGCGGATGCCCGTAACGCCGTTGGCTAGGAAGAGCGGCAGAATCAGCGCCGTGCCGTCCGCTGCGGTGCGGTCAAAGAAGACGTGAGTGTGCATGTCCCACAAGCCGGGGATCAGGTACCCGCCACGTGCATTGACTACTGTTCCTATCTGCGGAGCTGCTTTTGCCGATGAGTCGATGCTCACAATCCGGTTGCCCCGGATGGTGACCGTGACATCGGGCTGCGTGCCGCCGTGAACTGTATCGATAATAGTCGCGTGCGTGATGGTGAGCGTTTGTGCGCGGGCGCTCGTATCGAGGCAGGCGATAGCCAGGAGCAGTGCAGGGAGGCGATTCACAGAACGATGGTACCTGCTTGCACGCAGGCGTGAGTTTTTGCAGAAGACGGCAGAAGACGTTAGGGAAAGGATGTGACCCGGGGATTGTCGCGCATTTTTGGAAGCGCCGCAGGGCCGCTGTCGTCAACGACGTGGGTAATTTCGCCCAGGTTGTCGAGAGCTACCGTGATCATGTCGTGGAACCGCACCGAGGGACCGGCAGGCGTTTCAATCGCCCGGGTGAGCACGACATCGGGATGGCGGAAGACGCTGTACGCGCCGAGGCCCCAGGCTTCGTGACTCGTAACACTATCGGCAACCTTGTAACTGGCCCAGCCGTTTGTGTCCGGGCCGCTTCGCCAAACGGCCTGGTTCGGCGGGTCGTAGGGAATTTCAGACTGGTAGAAGTAGGTGCGACCGCCGTTGCCGTTCCATACGACTTGATATTGCTGGTGATGCTCGACGAAGAGCCCGTAGACGGTGACATTGTCTCCGTTTACGGTGAGCCCGTTTGCGCTGAGATTGTCGGTCCAGCCCACGCCTGTGCCATGATCGGCGCGCCAGATCCAGGTGTGATCCACGATCGTGTCGTTGCTGTCGACAATCAGGTTCCCGACAGTTTTCCCGATGCCCGCGCCGCCGACCCGGAAAAAGACATCGTGCAGCGAGATGGGATCGGCGGTGTGGGAGGCATGGCTGTTTGCCGAACCCACCTGCAGCAGCACGGGCGACTGCTGTTCCCCGGCATCGAAGAGCAGCCCTGAGACTGTGACCCCGTCTACGTCGGCGACCTCCATGGCAGCGGTACCGGCAACCGGGTGCAGCGTGGCAAAGCCCAAGCCCATGACGATCGCGTCTTTGCGCGTGACGCGGATCGGCTCGCTGAGATCGTAGGTTCCCGGCGTCAGCAGCAGGTTTTTACCGGCCGCAAGCTGCCGGTTGATGGCAGAGGCTGTGTCCCTGCCGGGTTGCGCGATAAAGAAGCGGCGGAGGCTTATGGAGCGCCCCGGTGTGCTGCCGCCGTGCCACGTCACGCCGCGCGTGTTGTGCGCGAGCGCCGGGACGACTACGTTGTAGCTTCCGTGACTGTCAACGGTAAGAAACGGCTTTTCGCGGATCACAGGAGCGGCGTCAATCGTTGTGTACGCAGGCTTTGGCCAGGTACCTGCCGGAGCGTTGACCGCGCCGACAAAGACCATGTTCCAGTTGGACCCGGTCCAGCTCTTCCACTCCGCGTTGCGCGAAATCCACTGCTGCTGCGTGCCGGAGTCCACATTGCCATCCACGGCTGTGTCCGACATCCATCCCCCGCTAGCCCAGCCGTGGTTCTGGTTCAGCACCATGCTGCCCAGCACATGCATGCGCCGGAACGCTACCGCCTGGGACACAGCCCAGCGCATGGGCGTGACGGTCGGCGTGACGGAAAAGCCCTCCGCGGCCCGCCAGAACGTACAGGTAGCATTGTCATTCGGCAGCGATGCGTCGGAATGGACATTGCCGGTGATGTGCACGGCATCGGGGCTCGCTCCCAGGCCCAGCACCTGCGTGTAAAAGCCGATCGGCACGTCAAGCTTGTACTCGCCCGGTAGGAACAGGAAGGCGTAACGACCCCGACCGAACTCGCTGTGCTGCTGCTCGGCATAGACCGTGTCGATCTGCGACTGCATTCGGCTCGCAGGTGTCGCGGCACTATAGACGTATACATTTGGCCCGAAGGGGTTTTTAAGCGGCGGCTGTTTACCGACAGAGACAGATTGCCCGACGGCTGAGAAAAACGATATGCAGACCAGCACGGCACCTGACCAAGGCTTGAGCACGGGGGATCTCCAGGCGGCTGTGTGCCGGTGAGTGCATGTTGCCTGAGCCAGATTAATATAGCAATCCCGTGCAGAGTATCGACCTTTTCTATACGCCATATAACCGCAAGACGATGTCCTTGATTTCATAAATCCAACTCCGCATAATTCATCTCACGTCGCGCGCAGTTGTTGATCCTCCTCCAGTTTCAACATTGTTTGTACCGTGCGCCGTAAAAGCCGGGCAATCTTTGGAAGGCTCGCATAGAACGAGTCCCGCTTGTTTCCCTTGCTGTTCGTGCCTGCGTCTTGGCCACACAACCGTCCTCTCGTTCCGCAAATCATTGATTGGAGTTCCATATACATGCGTTGTTCGCGCCTTCTCTTCCCTGTGCTTGCTCTTTCCATGGT
>CAXSHS010000077.1:0-15148 GCA_964237325.1 uncultured Acidobacteriaceae bacterium
AGCCGGCGAACGGGCCGCCGTCATAGCAAAGAGTCAGCTTCCACATACTTCCCGGCGTCCCGCCCGGCTGTGCTGCCATGGGCCAAGCGTACCGGATTCTGAGCCCTTCCCCAAGGCAGCAGCATCTGTCTCCTGAGTTATACTCGCGGCAACTCAGACGGCGTACACGATACTCAACGAGTCAACAGGCAGGACAGACAAAAGGATTCGGATGCACCAGGGTAAGACGCGTAGCGCACGGCAGCAGCGAAATAAGACTTTTGGAGCTTTGCGAGCAGCGGCGCTGCTGAGCGCCCTTGCACCGCAAGTCTTGCCGGCGCAAACAACGGATGTGCAAACAGCGCCGACACCGGACTCAACTGCTGCCGCAGGCCAAAAGGGAACCACTCCGCCCCCCGCCCCCAGCCTCAGCAAAACAGCAGAAGGGCTGCCTCCATCTCCGCAGCCGAACGCGACAGGGCCTCTCTTTATGCGATCCGGTGCTCGCGATTTTACCCGGCCGCGCGGGTACTTCCCGAATCTGATAGCTCCTTATACAGCGACGACGGTGGAGCTCCCGCACTTCACGAACACGCCGCGCATGGGCGATTTGCTCAAGAACGGGCGTCTTCTGCTCAGCCTGGGTGACGCCATCATCCTGGGGCTTGAGAATAATTACGACATAGCCATCCAGCGTTACAACCTGGACATCGCCGACACGGACCTGCTGCGCGCGCATGCCGGCTACACCTTACTGGGTGTGAATGCGGGCCTGCTTACCGGCACCATCGGCGGGTCTTCTACCTCGCTGGCCACCGGCGGAGGCCCCGGCGGCACCAGCGTCAGCTCAGGCGGTGCGGCTACCGGTGCGTCCGGCCTGGCCTTCACCACCAACCAGGGAGGCACCCAGGTAGAACTTCTGGACCCGGTTTTAAGCGGCACCATTGAGCTGCAGCGGGAGTACATCCCCCAAGGAAGCCCGGTGTTTACGGGCACTCCACGATTGAATGAAAACCTGAATCAATACAACTTTACCTACACACAGGATTTTGAGACCGGCACCATGGCGCAGTTGGTCTGGAACAACAACTACCTGACTGAAACCAATCCGTTTCAGACGTTCAGCCCGCAAACGCAGGGCACATTCAATTTACAGCTGACCCAGCACCTGCTGCGCGGCTTTGGAACCGGCATCAACGGTCGCTTCATCGTGCAGGCTAAGAACGACCGGCGTGTTGCCGATTCGGCTTTTCGGCAGCAGGTGCTCTACACCGTCAACCAGGTAGAGACGATCTACTGGGGCCTGGTAAGCGCGTATGAGGACGTGCAGGCAAAGCAAGGTGCGCTGGATCAGTCGACCCGGCTTGAGTCTGACGATCAGAAGCAGCTTGAGATCGGTACCCTGGCCCCGCTGGACGTAGTGAACGCTAAGAGTCAGGTGTCAAACGATCAGCAGGCCCTGGTCTCGGCCAAGAGCACCCTTGAGTACCAGCAGCTGATTATGAAGCAGGCGATCTCCCGCAATCTCGAAGATCCGATTCTTTCAGGAGCGCCCGTAATCCCCACGGACCGCGTGGATTTGACGGAAACCCCCGAGGAGCGGACGCCGGTCGACGACCTGGTACACCAGGCTGAAGCCAATCGCCCGGAAATTGAGCAGGCTTTGCTGGCGCTTAAGAATGATGAAATTACGTTGAAAGGCGAAAAGAACGGTTTGCTGCCCTTGGTTGACGCTTTTGCCTTTTACGGTGGCTCTGCCCTGGGCGGTTCAGCGAACCCCCTGTTGGGGACCGGAGGGTTTGTAACCTCTGGGTCTACAGGGGCACCCCCACCTGTGGGTTATGGAGACGTCTTCCAGAACACGTTCAACAACTCCTCGCCCAACAAGGGTGCCGGGCTCACGCTTTCCATCCCCATCCGCAATCGGCAGGCACAGTCGGAGCAGGCGCGCTCGGTACTGGAATACCGGCAGGAGCAGCTGCGGCTCCAGCAGTTACGGGTACAGGTGCGCATCCAGGTCATCAACTCGCAATACGCGCTTACCAACGATCGCGCCCAGGTGGCTGCAGCCGATGCTGCTCGGGAGTTTGCCTACCAGAGCCAGGATGCGGAACAGCGGAAGCTCAAGCTCGGTGCGTCGACTACCGCAAACGTATTGCAGCAGGGGCGCAACCTATCTATCGCTGAGGACAACCTGATTACCGCCAGGGCTACCTACGGCAAGGACCGCGCCACACTGGGCAATGTACTGGCGAACACATTGGACAAATACGGCATCAGCCTGGGCGATGCAGTCACCGGCAAGGTTACCCAGACTCCTACAATTCCAGGACTGGAGCCGGCTTCAAAGCAGGATAAGCCTCTGCCGGGTCTGCCGACTCCGGGGCAGCCCGGTGGAAGCCCGAATGACGGCTTGAGTTCGGACGGCAAACCTCTGCCTGTACCGCCTCCATCCGGCCCCAATTTGTAGGAAAAATGCCCAGCTTGCGCTGGGCATTTCTTGTAGGTCGCTCATACCGGCTCAGCGCACAGCAACCGCGTCCAGCAAATTGAAGAACTCGGGAAATGAGATTGCCGCGCAATCGGAGCCGTGGATCAGCGTGTCGCCGGTAGCGCGCAGACCGGCAACGGCAAATGCCATAGCGATGCGATGGTCACCGCCGGACTGGATTTCAGCGCCGTGCAGTTGCTGACCGCCAGGTACGTCGAGACCATCTTCAAACTCTTCAACCTCGGCACCCATGGCGCGCAGGTTTTGAGCCACCAGTGCGATCCGATCAGATTCCTTGACGCGCAGTTCCTTTGCATCGCGGATGCGGATACCGCCATCCGTATAGGGCGCAATAGCCGCCAGCACCGGCAGCTCATCAATAATTTGTGCGGCAAGTGCGCCAGAGATGATTGTGCCGCCCATGCCGTCGTCCGGCGCGTGCATCTGCACGGTTCCGACAAGCTCGCCGTGCTGCTCTTTAAGATCCATCACGGTGAAACGGCCGCCGAGCGCCGTGCATACGTCGAGCAGTGAGGCGCGGGTCGGGTTCATGCTGAGCAGATCGAACAAGAGTGACGAACCCGGAAACAACAGCGTGGCGCAGAGAAAGAACGCGGCTGAGGATAGATCGCCAGGCACGGTTGCTTGTATGGCTGAAAGCTTCTGCCCGCCTCGGATGCTCACGCTATCAATATCTCGGTCGAGTTCCACACCGAAAGCGCGCAGTGCCAGCTCACTGTGGTCGCGGGTACGCACGGCCTCGCGCAGCGTGGTCACACCTTTAGCCTGCAAGCCGGCAAACAGCACGGCTGTTTTGACCTGCGCGCTGGGTGTGGGCGTGGTGTAATCCGTTGCGTGCAGCGGTTTGCCGGTGATGACCATGGGTGCATGGCCGTCCGTCAGCGCAATTTCTGCGCCCATGGTGCCAAGCGGCTTGCGCACCCGCTCCATGGGTCGGCGGGTCAGCGAAGAGTCGCCCACCAGTGTGAATGTGCCCGCTTGCGGCGCGAGCAGGCCGCTCAACATGCGCATGGTCGAGCCGGAGTTTCCGCAATCGAGAGGCACGGAGGGAGCGCGCAGCACACCGCCGGTGCCTGTGACCTCCACCACGCCTTCGTCAGTTTCTGTAACAATTGCGCCCAGATCCTGGCTACAGCTTAAAGAGCTCCATGGATCAGCACCCGAGGAGAAGTTGGTGAGGCGAGTGGTGCCTTCGGCAAGCGCGGCCAGCAGGGCATACCGGTGCGAGATGCTTTTATCGCCGGGCAGCTGCACGCTACCGCCGATGCCGCGCGCGGGCTGGATGCGGTGGGTCTGAGATGACTGAAGTGGATCGTGCAAAAGGTCATAACTCCGTTAGGCTGGACTGATCCTCATGGTAACGGATGCGCTCGTACTCATAACGTCTCTGATGTTTTGGTACTCTTCCGTTCTCGAACATTGGCCGGCACATTTCTACCGATTGCTTAGTGAACGCACCATAAAGCGCCATCTGAAACGGATTCACACACGCGTGATCCTCTTCCGATAGAACCTGCAGCGTCAATGACTGAACGGCACCTTCGTTCTGCGATTCAAGGCGATGGGAAGCACGTATATATGAATGATCGTCAATAAAAACTAGAGTGAGCAGCAATAGGCTCTTCTGAGCAATAGAAGACAGTTCACTAGCAAAGCGATCGGCATGTCGCTTTACGCAACGGTCCCATTGATCTCTTGTATTCGGCAGGAGGAGAGCCATATCCGAGCATTTCCGGGCCTGAAGATAGGTTAGGACGACATTGGGAATTTGGGATTATAGTGACAGGCCAGAAGTCAGCGTACCCGCAATACAACTACTGTCTCATCGTCGAAGCGTTCCGCTTCACCCTGGAACCGTCCCACGGCGGCAAGAAGGATCGATGCCAGCTCCGCCGCGCTGGTTTGACAGTGAGCACGTACCAGGTCAACCACGCGCTCTGTGCCGAACATCTCACCGCTCGCATCCTGCGCGTCTGTAATGCCATCACTTAAAAAGACGAGCATATCGCCCGGGCGCGTCGCAACCGAAATTTCTTCATAGCGAACTTTTGGAAACAGCCCCAGCGGAAAGCCCTCCGCACGCACGACGTCCACTGTGCCCCCGTCAGGCCGGGCGCGGTAGAAGATGGGCTGCGTAGCTCCGGCATTCGCAATTTGGAGCGTCAGGTTCTCGTCGTTCCACACGGCATACACCATGGCGACGTACTGCGCCGAGACATGGCGCTCCTGGAGCGCATCGTTGAGCAGCGAAAGCATCTCAGCCGGGCCAAGATGGCTGACTCCAGCCGAGCGCATGATGCCGCTGACAAGCGCGGCGTACAAGGCCGCAGGTGCAGCCTTGCCGCTAACGTCACCTACTGCGAGCGCGGAGCGGAATGCGTCATAGCGAAGAAAGTCATACAGGTCGCCGCCGATAGCGCGTGCCGGTAGAAAGCGCGCGGCAAATTCCGCATGCTCATGCTGTGGTACGCTGTGCGGCATCAGGCGCAGTTGCACTTGGCGCGCCATGTCCATATCGTGTTCGAGCCGCTGCTCCTGCTGTGCTACGCGCTGGTACAGGCGTGCGTTTTCAATTGAGATGGCCACCTGCGAGGCTAGCGTGGTCAGTGCGCGCTCATGGTCCTCTGTGAAGTAATTGGCACGGGTGTGCTCCAGCTCCAGCACACCGATTACCTCACTTTTATAGATTAGCGGCACAATCAACTCAGAACGTGTTTCCTTGTTCTTGAGAAAGTAGCGGGGGTCCTTGCGCACATCAGGCGCGTGTACCAGCTCACCCAACGCGATAGCTGCCCCTACCAGGCCGCGGTTGACCGGCAGCCGCTCATGCACTTCTACCGGCTCGCCGAAGCGAGTGGCAAAGCGGCTTTCGAGCACGCCGTCAGTCTCGTTGATGATCCATATGGTGAAGAATTGAAAGTCGAGCAGACGACGCAGCAGCTCACCGATGCGTGTGAACAGGGCAGGGAGGTCGAGGATGGCGGTGAACTCGCGGGCGATGTCGTTAAGCACCTTGAGGGTTTGCGCCTGACGTGCCACGCGCGAGTAGAGCCGCGCGTTTTCAACCGCCTGCGAAATGCGTGAGGCCGTAAGCGTGAGCAGGTGCAAGTGCTCCGGCCGGAAATAGTTGAGCTGCTCACTTTCAATATCAATGACGCCAATGAGCCGGCTCATGGCGATAAGCGGTACGGCGAGCTCGGAGCAGACGCGCGGGTTGACTTCGATATAGTCTGACGAGCGGCTGACATCATTGACTAACTGAGCTTGCCGGGTTTCGGCAACCTTGCCGACGATGCCCTGGCCGATCTGTAGCCGGACGCGCTCTGTCTCCGGTTCATGACCGATTTGGAAGCGCATGCGGAGATCGCCGAAACGGTCGTTCACCAGGAAGATTGCAAAAATGCGGAAATCGAGCACCTCGCGTACCAGCTCGCCGGTTTGCTGCAGCAGTGTGTTCAAGTCCAGGGTGGTACTGAGGGTTTCCGCCAGGCGGATGAGGAACTCGGTAGCACTGGGTGCGCGCGCCACCTGCGGCACAGCATCGTGCAGGCTTACCGCGGCAAAGGCAGGTGTCTCAGGAGCAAGGGCAGCGTCACAACTTGGTGCTGGAGTATGTGCCGGGGTTTGTTCCGGATGCTGCTCCGGATTGTGCTCGCCTCCGTCCACTCCTCTCCTCGCTTGCAGGACACCGTGAAATAGCATGATAGCGCGGCGTCGTCCATCCGCACGAACAGCTTAGACCTGGGATGGCAGGATGCGGATGTCGGGGAGGTTGCGGTAGCGTTCGGCAAAGTCCATGCCATAGCCGACGACGAAATGATTCGGAATGCTGAAGCCGGTGTAGTCCGCCTCGACCGACTCCAGGCGCCGACTGGGTTTGTCGAGCAGCGCGGCAAGTCGCAGGGTACGAGGCTGTCGCGCCAGCAAAAGTTTCCGCAAAAACGAGAGCGTGAGACCTGTGTCAAGGATGTCTTCGACCAGGATCACGTTCCTGCCGTGGATGGACGCGCTCAGATCAAGAACCAGTTGAACTTGTCCACTCGATGTGGTGCTCTCCCCATAGCTCGATACAGAAAGAAAATCGAAGGTGCAGTCGAGATCGACGGCTCGCGCAAGATCGGCCAGGAAAATTGCGGCTCCTTTGAGAACGCCGATGAGTACGACAGATTTACCCTCGAAGTCGCGGGTTATGGCAAAGCCAAGTTCAGCGACTCGCGCCTGGATTCGCGCGCCGGAAAACAAGACGGGAAGTTCGGAGGGTGGTTGCATGCGAAAGTGGAACCTTGTAGCTGCGTGTCAAAGCAGAGTGGGAGCCGTCTATAGTGGAGAGTGTAGAACATGCTTCCTTTTATCCACATCTGGCACTTCGCGCTACCGACATTTGGGCTGATGCTGGCAATCGCGGCGCTTACTGCCGGTTTTCTGCTCCAAGCTAATCTGCTTCGGTTCCATGTCGATGCCGATGCGATCAGCATCATCGCCATTGCCACCATCACCGGCGAGGTAGGGGCCAAACTCTGGCACGTACTGCAAGACCCGGCCACGCTGATAGCACATCCTTCCGTGCTGATCGACCGGGCCGGGGTCGCGTGGTTTGGCGGCTTGGTAGGTGGGATCGGAGCCTTGCTGCTGCAGGCACGCAGCAACGGCCTGCGCCGCCTGACCATGCTCGATCTATGCGCTCCTTCGGCGGCGCTCGGCTATGCCATCGGCCGCATCGGTTGCCTCACCTCAGGCGACGGCGACTACGGCAAAGCGAGTAATCTGCCATGGGCGATGAGCTTTCCTAATGGTCTCGATCCGGTGAACTACCCTGTGCACCCTACTCCTATCTATGAGTGTCTGGTCGGCATCGGGATTGCCTACCTGCTGTGGCGGCGCAGCGCCCCGGCGCTTGGCCGCCTGCTGCATACGGGGCAGATTACGGGTGAATACCTGATCCTGAGCGGCATTACACGCTTTCTGGTCGAGTTCATCCGCATTAACCCACGGGTGTACTGGGGCTTGACGAACGCCCAGGCTGCAAGCCTCGGCAGTGTGCTGGCCGGGATTGTGCTGATGGTGTATGCACATCGCCATACCATCGCTGCAGTGCAGCTATCGCGAGTGGAGACACCGGTTCAGGAAACCGTGGCTTGAAGTCGTTCCCAATTTGGGAAAACTGACGAGGGTAACCTAGAAAGCAGACATCCTCACGCCGATAACGCGTTCGGCAGGCTGGATCGCAAGCAGCCGCCGGGGGGCTACGGATGGATTACACTTCACGGTATTTGCAGGAAGTCTGCGCGGCGGCGGCAAGTGTGCAGCCAGCTCAAATTGAGCGTATGTTGCACATTCTTGACGATGTACGCAAAAATGGCGGTCGCTTGTTTTTCCTCGGTGTGGGCGGTGGGGCCGGCCATGCAGGACATGCTGTCAATGACTTTCGCAAAATTGCCGGGATCGAGTGCTACGCACCCTCTGATAATGTCTCTGAGCTGACCGCGCGTATCAATGATGACGGCTGGGACACCTGCTATGCCAACTGGTTGCGCGGTAGCCGTTTGTGTGCGAAAGATGCTCTCTTTGTATTCTCTGTAGGTGGCGGCTCAATTGAGAAAAAAGTCAGCATGAACCTGGTAAACAGCCTGTGGCTGGCTAAGGAAGTCGGTGCACGCATCCTCGGCGTTGTAGGCCGCGATGGCGGTTACACCGCCCAGGTCGCTGAAGAAGCTCTGCTGATTCCGACTCTCTCCGTTGATACAGTCACTGCACTTACCGAGTCGTTTCAAGCCGTAGTGTGGCACCTGCTCGTGTCGCATCCCATGATGCGCGCCCGCGAGATGAAATGGGAAAGCACAGCTGCTATGGCTGTATAGGCCGACCATGAGCAGGCGCGCTGTGTTCCTCGATCGCGACGGAGTGTTAAACCGCAATGTCTGGTACCCCGACACCGGTGCGTGGGAGTCCCCGCGCCGACGGGCGGAGTTTCAATTGGCTGAAGGAGTTTTCCCCGCGCTCACATCGCTCCGTGATGCCGGGTACCTGTTGTTCCTTGTGTCAAACCAGCCGAATGCTGTAAAGGGCAAGTCACCTCCTGGTGAGCTTGAGGCCATGCATGGCTCATTGACAGAACAGCTCGCAGGTGCCGGAGTAACGCTTACGGAGGCGTTCTACTGCGTGCACCATCCGGAGTTTACCGGGCCTTGCCTATGCCGAAAACCCAGCCCATATTTCCTGAACAAAGCTGCGCGGGTACATGAGTTATCGCTCTCTGAGTGCTGGATCATCGGCGACCGGAGTACGGATGTAGCTTGCGGCCGTGCGGCGGGTGTGCGCACAGCCTGGGTACGCACCGGCCAGGAGCTTGACGTGCCTGATTTCTTATCGGTGGATGTATCGAGCAAGTCTCTACCGGATGCAGTGAACCAGATTTTGGCACACTCTTAAACAAGCTTGCGCCTCTCACAATGCAGTGAGAGGCGCAAAGCGTTATAGGACATCAAGAAGCTGCAAGCGAGCCGCTGCGGCTTGCATAGCGTCCGACTGCGGGTAGCGCTGCCGGCAAAGGTGTGCGATTGCCCAAAGTGAAGCCGGCTGACATAGCATCGTTGTACAGCATGCGCACGGTCTCAAGCGAAAAGGCGTTTAAATCCTTGCCGACGAGTGAAAGCTTGTTCAGGATGTCAGGCGTGGCCGTAATGATGTGCGTACCGGACTCCTCGGCATGAAAGATGTTGAGCAGTTCCCGAGAGCTGGCCCAAAGCAGTTCAGCGCGCGGCCTTTCCGACAGAATATGGACCGCGCGGCGCATCAGCGGCACAGGATCGACGCCGGTATCGGCAATTCGTCCCGCAAAGACAGAAACGATTGCCGGCGTGTTGCGATCCAGAGCGGAGGCGACCCGGCCTACCTGCTCCAGTGTCATCAGAGCCGTGACATTGAGCGCGATGCCGTCGCGCGAAAGCCGCCGCACCAGCGGCATGGTTGAGAAGCCTTGTGTATTCGTGATGGGAATTTTTACATACACGTTTTTTCCCCATGAGGCGATCAGGCGGGCCTGCTGTTCCATGCCGACTTCATCGTCGGCAAAAACCTCAAAAGAAACCGGCAGATCGGGAATCGCAGAAAGCACAGCATGGGCAAAGGCTTGAAAATCTTTGACACCTGCTTTTTTCATCAGCGAAGGATTTGTTGTAAACCCTTTGATATGAGGTTTGCTGTACATCTTGAGCAGGCTTTCAATATCCGCTGCATCGCAGAAGAGTTTCACTTGTAGGTCAGTGCTTAGATTCATGACGAGTCTCCGGAGAAAGTGATCTGGGTGTGGGAAGCTGTGAAAACTGTAGGAGCATCACCTCCGGAGCATGAAGAAAATTACAGCTTTGCTAGTTACGAAAGTCCTGAACAGGGAAAATTCTTCTCTGTCAAATTGTTAACCATGCGTATGCTCTTTTTAACAATCCACCTTGTTTGTGAGCAGGAGCCAGCGTAGGAGATCATTCTCCTCCGGATGGATTTTGAACCCGTGGGCGATCACAGCCAGACGGGACATGAGGAGCACCGGTCATGGTTGTAGTTCCATTTACACAAGTTGCGCCACCGGCGGGGCGCCGTTTTTTTATCGTCGGAGGTGCGGGCTTTATCGGCAGCCACTTTGTGGATCAGCTTCTGGGCACAGCCGGCATGGCAAGTGCTGTCACAATCTACGACAACTTCTCATCGGGCCGTTCCTGGCATTATGAGCAGCACTTACAAGACGCCCGGCTAAAGATAATCCATGCCGAAGCCGCCGACCTCGCCCGGCTCACTTCAGCCATGACCGGCCACGATGTTGTCATCCATCTCGCATCGAACCCCGACATTGCCCGTGCCGCGACGGAGCCGGAGATTGACTTCTACCAGGGGACACTGCTCACGAACAACGTGGTGGAAGCCATGCGGCGAGCCGGTGTGACGCGGTTGCTGTATGCCTCGGGAAGCGGCGTGTATGGAGAGTTGGGGGAAATGCCTGTTCGTGAGGACAACGGTTCGTTCCAGCCGGTTTCTACCTACGGAGCAAGCAAGCTGGCCGGTGAGGCGCTTATCGCAAGCTACTGCGCTATGTTCGGCCTGCATGCCTGCGCGTTTCGATTCGCCAACGTTGTCGGACCGCGCCAAACGCATGGCGTAGGCTTTGATTTTCTACGGAGATTGAGCGGTAACCCGGCCTCCTTGCGAATCCTGGGCGATGGGCAGCAGAGCAAATCCTACATTCATGTGCTGGATGTAGTGGCGGCAGTTCTGCTGGCGTTGGATTGTTGCAAGTTGCCGTTCCAGGCGTTCAACGTGTCGACGCTTGACGCAATTACTGTCAATGAAATAGCTGATGAAGCCGTCTGCTGCCTGGGACTGAGCCGCACGCCGACCTACGCTTACACCGGCGGCACACGCGGATGGAAGGGTGACGTACCGGTGGTACGGCTCAATAGCGATCGCATTCGTGCGTTGGGATGGGCTTCACGATGGACCAGCCGAGAGGCAGTGCGCGCGGCACTCGACTCAATGCGCGAAGAAGAGCGGGTGCTCTATGCATGATTCTCGAATGCCAACCGTGGCCCTGCTGGCAGGCGGCCTTGCGAGCCGCATGTGGCCGGCTACGCGCAGCGTAGCAAAATCAATGCTGCCGCTTGCCGGTGAGCCGTTTTTGGGGCATCAACTCAAGCTGCTTGCCCGCCAGAAATTCCGAGACGTCGTGATCTGCTGCGGCCATTTTGAGGAACAGCTGCGCGACTACGCAGGCAATGGGTCGCGATGGGGCTGCCGGATACGCTACTCCCCTGACGGACCCATGCCACTGGGAACGGGAGGCGCGTTGCGGCAAGCACTGCCTGTACTTGGTCCGGCTTTCATGGTGATGTATGGCGATAGCTATCTGCCGGCTGACTTCAGAGCTGTTTGGGAGAACTTTATTAAGGCTGATACACAAGGCTTGATGACAGTTTTCTGTAATGAAGGCCGCTGGGACCGCAGCAATGTCGAGTTTGAACAAGGCCGCATCGTGCGCTACAGCAAGACGGAGCAAACCCCCGCGATGCAGCATATCGACTATGGATTAAGCGCGTATCGTAGCGAAGCATTTTCCAGATGGCAGCCCGGGGAGCGCTTCGATCTCGCGGACGTCTCTTCAGCACTAGTGATGCGAGGCAAACTGGCCGGGTACGAAGTGAAGGAGCGCTTTTATGAGATCGGTTCGCCGGCAGGCATGGTTGAAGCTGAGATCATGCTGCGTCAGCGTGCAGTAACTCCCAGGATGACTGCATGATCATCGCGAAGACACCCCTCCGTATCTCGCTGGGCGGCGGAGGCACCGATCTACCTTCGTATTACCGCGAGTTCGGCGGCTTTGTCATCTCGGCTGCCATTAATAAGTACGTATACATCACAGCAAACCGGTCGTTCTTTCCCGGCTATTTTCTAAAATACTCAGAAATGGAGCATGCTGCGACCCGCGACGCAATCCGGCATCCGTTATTTCGAGAAGCCTTGAACATGCACGACATGGAAGACTTTCTCGAACTGACAAGTGTAGCGGATGTACCGGCCGGTACCGGCCTGGGTTCTTCGGGCGCGTTCACGGTTGGCCTTCTGCATGCACTGTATGCCTACAAGCAAAGGCATGTAGCCAGTGAAACGCTGGCGCAGGAAGCAGTTGAAATTGAAATGAACAGGCTAGGACAGCCGGTAGGAAAGCAGGACCACTACATTGCCGCGTTTGGGGGCATCCAGGGACAGGATTATCGGCGCGACGGTACAGTCGGCATCGCACCGGTGCAAATGCCACCGGGGAAAGCTCGTGAGTTGCAGGAGGGTCTGATGCTTTTCTTCGTCGGTTCGACACGATCCGCATCCACTCTGCTGCAGGAGCAGAAAACACAATCGGAGTCTCGCGATAAGAAGATGCTCGATGACCTGCACTTTACCAAGCAGCTGGGTTATGAAATTGAAGAGATGCTGACTAGCGGCGATGTGTGGCAGTATGGCTCCATGATGCACCAGCACTGGCTGCGCAAACGCGGTCGCAGCAAAGGGATGAGCAACAACCGCGTAGATGAACTCTATGAGCTTGCACTGAGTCAGGGTAGAGCCAGTGGAGGCAAACTTGTGGGCGCGGGTGGCTGTGGCTTTCTACTGTTGCAGGCTGAAGATCGCAAAAAGCTGCGTTGTGTCATGGAGGGGGCTGGAGTTGCGGAGATGGATTTCAACTTCGACTTCGATGGATCTGTGGTCATGCTTCGTAACTAGCCGCCTAATAGGGCAATCAGGAGTGTATTTGTTAAGCTGAGCTCATGCGGCTGATCCTCAATGGACAGGAACGAAAGCTGGAACAGCTGGGAGAAAGTAGCACGGTTGCGAACTTGGTAGAGGCGCTTGCCATGCAGGCGGACCGGGTTGCCCTAGAGCATAACGGAGAGATCGTATCCCGGGAAAACTGGAAGAAGACGCTGCTTTCCAGTGGAGACCGGGTGGAGATCGTCCACTTCGTAGGAGGCGGTGTCGACATGACTTCCTATCATAATTAGAGCGAAAAGAGCTTCCTCTTAAGTTCTAGGCACCATGCTTCAGGATGAGAAGCGTGAACAGCAGTAACCAAAACGCACCCATAGCATGCCAAAACCAGGCAACACAATCGACTAAAATCTGACGTTGTTCGACACGACCTAGCTGGTACAAGCCGATACTTCCTATAGCAAGCAGCAGCAGCCCCGCAGCAATGTGTAGAGAATGCATGCCCGTAAGCATGAAGAGGAAGGCACTATCAGGGCTAGTGCTGAAATGAAAGCCCTCGCTACCAAGCTTACTCCAGGCCATCCAGGTGCAGCTCAGGTAAGCACCGCCAAGGACTGCGGTAGCTGCCAGCCATGGCCAAGTACGTCGAGCCATAGGCCGTCCAAGCCCTAGCCACTCCTCTATGACATCAATTTCATGGAACAGCTGCCGTCGGCCATACTCCACTGTGACTGAGGACACAATCAGGAAGCCGGTAGCAAACCAGAGTGCATCGGGAATCGGACAGGCATGCCAATCTGCGATATAGCTATCTGCTGCATCGAAATGCCCTGAGCTTCGACGGACGAAGAACGCACTGATAAGCGACACGAAGAAGATCAGATCGCCGGCAAGAAGAAAGGAAAGTCCCATACGATAGCGCCGCAGCAGCTCTCGTGGACCGCGACCACGTAACCCATCATCCCCGTTGTCACCATCACCGCCCCCGCCTGTGGGTCGATTGTGAAGCGGAGGCCTGCCGCCAAAACCCGGATCGCGGCGATCCTGCTCAGTCTGGGTACTTCGGGGAGTGTAGGTAGCAGGCATGGCAGCTCTCTAGAATCAGCTTACTCGCATACAGCCCATGTGCCAGTCCCATTGCGAGGAAAGCTTTTATATACTTCCAACCACGGGTAACATCGTTAGCCATCGTCGAAAGAAGCGCTCAGGCAACGCCACTTTGGAGATCTGCTGCGCTATTGTAAGCACGTACTTTATCGAGAAAATAGCAATGCAGGCGTATGTCTTGCGACAGCTCGGGATGGAACGTGGCTGCAAGTAGATACTTCTGCTCAACAAGCGAGGGGAAGCCGTCGCGTTCGGCGAGAACACGCACATCTGCACCTACGCGGGTAAAACGCGGTGCACGGATGAAAACCATTTCCATGGGTAGACCTCCTAGCTCGGTCTCCGCATGGAGGATGGCGCTATCGTTCTGACGGCCGTAGGCGTTGCGTTCTACTGTTGCATCCAGTACGGCAAGGCTTGGTTGCGGCGGATGTACAACTTCCGAGGCAAGCAGGATGGAGCCTGCGCAGGTACCGAAGGTAGGCCGCGTTGAGGTAAAGGCCTGCAAGGCACCCAGGAAGTTGTCGCGCTCCAAAAATTTAAGAAAGGTTGTCGATTCGCCGCCGGGAAGGATTAAACCGTCAATGGAGTCGAGCTCTTGCGGTTTGCGAACCAGCACTACGGTCAGCGGCTCACCGGAAGCTGCCGCAGCGCGGCGCAGGGCAGCGGCATGCGCCGCATAGTCGCCTTGGACGGCCAGGACGCCTATGCGCAGCGGTTTGGGGGAGTCCGCCAATTAGACGCCGCGCATCTGGAGCAGGGCTGAGGTTTCGAGGGCTGCGACGGCCAAGCCCTTCATGGCACCGGTACACTCTTCGGCGCACTCGGCTACAACTTCCGGATCATCGAAGTGGGTAGTGGCGCGCACGATGGCACGGGCGCGGATTTCGGCTTCCTCGCGCGGAGCAAAGGTGTAGGAGTCGCTCATGAAGATGCCTGAGCCGACGAAAACGGCTTCGGCGCCGAGTTGGCGGACCAGGGCTGCGTCGGCGGGAGTGGCGATGCCGCCGGCGGAGAAGTTCGGAACGGGGAGCTTGCCGAGCTGGGCGACCATGCGGACCAGCTCCAAGGGGGCGCGGTGATCGCGGGCGGCTACGTACAGTTCTTCTTCGCTCAGGACAGTGAGGGCCTTGATGTCTTTGACGATCTGGCGCATGTGCTTGACGGCGTGGACGACATCACCTGTACCCGCTTCACCCTTGGTACGAATCATTGCGGCGCCTTCCGCGATACGGCGCAGGGCCTCGCCCAGGTCGCGTGCGCCGCAGACAAAGGGAGTGGTAAAGGCATGTTTATCAATGT
>CAXSHS010000078.1:0-14935 GCA_964237325.1 uncultured Acidobacteriaceae bacterium
AGCCGAACAGGAAGCGGTACAGCACCATATGGTCGCTGCCCATGGAGCGCAGCGCAATCTTGCCGAACAGGAACCCGGTGCTCCACAGCGCACCTGCCAGTGCGCAGGCACCGTATCCTAGTGCTTTCAAAGATTTGGGCCTGGTCAGGGACGGATGAAGAGCGGTAGACACTTCCTCTACTGTCGCATGTTCAAGGGAACGCAGCCGTGATAGCTTGAGCGAGGAATGGGGAACCGGGGGCAACAATGCTGAAGCGGGCAGCACTGACAGAGAAGATACTGGACCGCAAGGCCGCCAAGGGTTTGACGTGGAAGGCAATTGCTGAAGGGGTAAGCGAGGGCTCACCCGTATACGTAACGGCGGCGCTGCTGGGGCAGATGACGCTGAGCCGTGGAGAAGCTGAGAAAGCCGCTGCGATGCTGAGTCTGGCACCGGAGGAAGCGACGCTGCTGACAGAGCCGCCGTTCCGCGGGTCGCTGGAAAGCCTGCCGCCTACTGACCCGCTGCTCTACCGCTTTTACGAGCTTTTACAGGTATACGGCACTACCTGGAAGGCCCTGATTCATGAGGAGTTCGGCGACGGCATCATGTCCGCCATCGACTTTCACATGGACCTCGAACGCGAGCCGGACCCGAAGGGCGACCGGGTCAAGCTCACGCTGTCAGGCAAGTTTCTACCGTACCGGCGGTACTAGAAAAGTACGCTACCAGACCGAGCAGCGCGTAGCCGGTGCCATGGCCTGGCCGGTCTTGCAGCTGAACGCTTTCTGAAACTCCGGCAGGTTCTGCACTACGCCGTTCACGCGATAGTTTTCAGGCGAATGCGGGTCGCTCTGCACCTGTGTTCGCAAAGCCTCCGGGCGGTGGCTTTCGCACCAGCCCTGACCGTAGCTGGCGAAGAACTGCTGCGGGGGCGTCAGGCCGCCGTACTCGGCGGTGCCGGGGGCGGCAAGGTCTGTCTGCGTTTTGGCCGCGCGACCCTCATAGGCAAGGTATGCCAGGCGCAGGCCGCCCAGGTCGGCCAGATTTTCACCCAGTGTCAGCTGCCCATTCACGTGGACATCGTCTACCGCTACAAACTTGTTGTACTCGTTGACGACGCACGCTGAGCGCTCTGTAAACTCTTTTGCATCTTCCTTGGTCCACCAATTGCGGAAGTTACCCTGCGCGTCAAACTGCCGTCCTTCATCATCGAAGCCGTGCGTCAGCTCATGCCCGATCACACCGCCTGCATCGCCGTAGTTGACTGCGTCGTTCTGGCTGCCGTCAAAATAGGGCGGCTGCAGGATGCCGGCAGGGAAGTTCACGTCGTTCAGCTGCGGACTGTAGTAGGCATTCACGGTCGGCGGGCTCATCTGCCACTCGCCGCGATCCACGGGCTTGCCGATCTTGGCAAGGTCGCGTCGCTCATTAAAGGCTGCGGCGCGCCCGGCGTTGCCCAGGGCATCGTTGCGGGCAATCGTCAGTGAAGAGTAGTCACGCCACATATCCGGGTAGCCGATTTTGTTGGCAACGGTGTGCAGCTTCACTTCGGCTTCAGCCTTGGTAGCCGGGCTCATCCAGCTCAGCCGGTCGATGTCACGGCCCATGGAAGCTTCAATGTCGCGCGCCAGCGTAAGGGTTCGCTGCTTGTCCTCGGGGGTAAAACGCTGAGCCACAAACACGCGGCCAAGCGCCTCACCCAGGTCGCCGTCCACGCGCGCCACGCAGCGCTTCCAGCGGGGCAGCTGCTCCGGCTGGCCGCGCAGCGCCTTACCGTAAAAAGAAAAATCCTCGGCATCAAGCGCGGCCGGCACGGCGGTAGAGGGAGCGCGGCGCAGCACGGTCCAGCGCAGGTATGCCTTGATGTCGTCAAGCGGAGCCGTCTTGAGCAGGTCGCTGAGTGAAAGGAAGTAAACCGGCTCGGCCACGTTCAGGGAGCTGATTGTGGGCGAGTCCACGGCGCGCAGATACGCCGGGAACTCAATGACCTGCGAGTTCGCGGCCAGCTGTGCCAGTGGGGTCGGGTGGTACAGCCGGGCGGGGTCGCGCATCTCCACAAGCGACAGCGACCCTGTTGCCATAGCTGTTTCCAGGCGCAGCGTCGCGGCGGCATCTTTCACGGCCTGCGGCTGCGTTTCGCCCGCGAGCAGAAAGACTCGCTCAATGTGCTGCCGGTAGGTCTCACGCAGAGAGACAGAGGCCATATCGGTACGGTCGTAGAAGCCTTTTTCAGGTAAGCCAAGCTGGGGCTGGGAAACAGCGGCGATCTGCCGGCTTGCATCGTGGAAGTCCTGCTCCGAGCCGTAGTCGAACAATGCCGGGTTGCCGTGTGCCTGCATTTGTGCAAGTAGCGCGGTAAGCCCGGTTTTCCCTACAAGCGCGTTGATAGGTGAGAGCTGCGCCAGCAAGGGAGCCATGCCTGCCGCATCGATTGTCTGCACATCGCTGCATGCCGCATACTCGTCGCCGATCTTCTGCTCGTCAGGGGTGCGGCCGGCCCCGCCTGCGGCGGCTTTCTCAAGGATTGCTCTCAAAACGAGGTCGTTCTGCTCGCTCAGTTCTGTGTCACGGCCCCAGCTGGCACGGTCGTTGGGAATGGGGTTCGCTTTCGTCCAGCCGCCGCAGCTGTACTGATAAAAATCTTCGCAGGGATCGGTCGTTGTATCGAGCAGCGCAGGGTCGAAAGCGTGCAGCGCCTTGGCAGGCCGGTTTGCAACGGCTGACGAGGCTGGTGTCGGAGCCGGTTTTTGGGCCCACAGTGCAGGAGCAGCGGCAAGCAGTGCCGCACCCGCTGAAACGAAGATACGCAGTGTGAAGTAACCGGGAGGTGCGGCTGAGAATCTCATAAAATAGGTAATGGTTCCTTATCGCTGATGGTATGCGATGAAGCGCCAAGAGCAAACATCTGCCCGCAAGCCGTCGCGCGGCCTGCAAAACTGGTTTGCTCCAGTTGATACCCCTATCTCTTTGCTCTGTTGCACAATAGAGAAGATGATGCTAAGCCTGAAATTGAAGTGTCGGCTGATAGCCGGGATGTTAGGGATCTCGGCTATAGGCTGGGCTGCCGGTCCCGCGACGTTGCCTGTGCCCGCTTCGCGCATCATGGTCGAACCGCTGGGCTTTGTGCCGCCCGCTACGCTCTTCACAGCCTACCGTATCCCTTCAGCAACACTTGACTTTCTGGACGACACGCACCTGCTGTTCACCTTCCATGTAGCCAGGCTGATGCGGCGTGAGAAGGATGACCCGGCAGAGGATCAGGACCAGTTGATCCGCGCTGTGGTACTGAGCGTGCCCGGCGGCAAGATAGAGTCCGAAGGTACCTGGCGCATGCATGACCGAGATCGCTATTTGTGGATGCTGCGTGACGGGCACTTCCTGATGCGACAGCGCAACACGCTGTATATCGGCGACAAATCGCTGGTGCTAAGCACCTGGCTGCACCCGGAGGGCAAGCTGGCTACGGTGCAACTTTCACCGGACGCGAGTACGCTGGTGGCCGAGTTTGCCAAGGAGAAAAAGCTTTACGACGGGGAGGGGAACCGCGTGGATGCAGGTCCAACTTTAGGGGATGACGCGCCCCGCTTTCCGGAGCACCCCAGCGAGTACAGCATGATTGTGGTGGATACCCGTGAGCGCTCTGCCAAGCGGGCCGGCACCCTGCGCCACCCGGTGGTGCTGCCCATGGTGGAGGGCGGCTACCTGGGTGTGGAGCAGGGTAGCGGCAAGGAGTGGCAGGTATCGCTCAACTCCTTTGACGGCGAGCACCGGGTAGTCACTAAGGTAGTAAGCCCTTGCCAGCCGACCGTGGAGCCGGTAAGCCAGCATGCATTTTTGATACGGAGCTGCCTGCCGTTCTCCTCAGATCGCCTGGTTGATGCATTCGATATGAAGGGCAACAAATTGTGGGAGCAAATATGGCAGTCGCGTTTTGCCTGGGGTAACTTCAGCTACAGTCTCTCTGGAAACCGTTTTGCGTATAGCTCCATTGAGGTCAATCACAGCTTGGCTCCATTGGACCCAATCGATCAAGCATCCATTCTTGGGCAGCCGGTAGGCGTGTTCAATGTGCAGACCGGCAAGCCGGAAGTGGTTACGGATGCCAGTCCGATTCTGACAGCGGGGAATAACTTCGCCCTTTCACCTGACGGGGAAACATTCGCTGTGCTGCGTGCCGGTGCTATCGAGGTTTACAGCCTGAGCGCAAAAGCAACAACTGCAAAAGTCGCCGCGGCAGCCGGTGCGGCATCAAGCGGGGCGAGCACCGCCGCGCAGCCCTGAGAGGGTATGTGCAAAGTCGAAAACAAGGAATTGGTGTCATCCTGAGCGAAGTCGAAGGACCTGCTTTTACCTTTGATTTTCGCAGCGATATCGGAGAAAAGCAGGTCCTTCGACTTCGCTCAGGATGACACGATTCTCATGGTAATGCTGAAAGACTTTGCACACCCTCTGAAAGGTTTGTCATGACCAGGCAATATGTTGCACCGCTGCTGGCGCTTTCTTGCGTAACCGCCGCGTTTTTTCTGACGCGGCATCGTCCGTTGGGTACCCGGGCAGCCGTGAGCCTGCGGCTTGCCGTAGCTGCGCCGCTGGTCGGCTCAGGACTGCTGCACTTGGCACGTCCGGGCATGTTTGTAGCCTTGCTGCCGCCGGCGTTTCCGCAGCAGGCATGGCTTATCGTCGTAACCGGCATTCCGGAGCTGCTGGGTGCTGTCGGGTTGTTTGTGCCGCAAACTCGGAAAGCTGCCGCCGTGTGCCTGGCCGTCCTCATGATCGCCATCACCCCGGCAAACATCTACATCGCCGGGCAAACCGTCTCCGGCATTCCCATGCCGAGCATTCCTGTACGCACCACCATGCAGGCCATCTATATTCTGCTGCTGCTTGTCGCAGGCTGGGGCAGGCCGCAATTTGGGCGCGGTATGTGACCTTCGACAGGGCTAAAGTGAAATAGCAGTCTTGACCTTGGAGCTACATCGTTAGACAATCAGGCGCACATCGTACATTTTGGTCCTTCTATGTTGCCTCCATTGCGAATCAGCCCACGCGAACGTGTTGTTCTTCTGGCTATCATCGAGGCGTACATCGCTACCGGTGAGCCCGTGGCTTCGCAGACGCTCGCCCGCATCTGGGCGCATAAGGAAGGGATGAGCTCGGCCACTATTCGCAATGTCATGGCCACGCTTGGCGACTCGGGCCTGCTCGACCAGGCGCACTCCTCTGCCGGGCGCATCCCTACCCCGCTTGCCTTCCGCTTCTACGTGGAGCAGCTCGGCAATCGTGAAGTTGCCGAGATTTCGCGCGAACGCCGCGCAGAGATCGAAGACAGTTTTACCGGCGTTTCCTCTGCGCAGCAGTTTCTGGAGCGTACTTCACAGGTACTGGCTTCTATCTCCAGCGGCCTGGGTATTGCTTTATTGGCGGCAAGTGAGACGCACTCACTTGAACATATCCACTTTACGCGGCTGGCAGCCGGGCGGGTGCTGGCGGTGCTGGTGACTACCTCCGGAGTGGTGCTGGACCGGATATTGCAGCTGCCGCGCGACATGGGCTCGGGTGAGCTCGATGCCGGCGGACGGTACCTGAATGAAAATTTCCGTGGCCGGCAAATGGACCGCATTCGTACCGAGCTTGCCGCCCGCATGGCCGAGGAGCAAAGCGCCTGTGACCGCCTGCTGCGCACGGTGGAAGAGCTGTGCCATGGCGGCGCGCTGGAGCACTCTGCCGGGGAGACTACCGTCTTTATCGGCGGCGTGGGCAATTTACTCTCAAGTGAAATGGACCGCACCATGCTGCGGCAGATGCTGGCCGCGCTGGAAGAAAAACAGCGACTGGTAGCGCTTTTGAGCGCCTACGTGGACGCGCGGCAGCAAACGGTTCGCGTAGTGGTGGGCCTGGAGGCAGACCTGCCGGACCTGCCCGAGCTGCGCAATTTTGTCCTGATCGGCGCACCGGCCCGGCTGGGTCAGGACCACTCCGGTGCGCTCGCCGTTATCGCGCCCACCCGCGTCGAGTATGGCCGGACCATGGATGCCGTTGCATTTATCGCGCAGCTTTCTGACCGCATCCTGCAGCTGCCGCAGCCTTAATCCCAATCTTAGTACGCAAAACATGGGAAAATAGAATATGCGCCCTACCATCCAGGACCGTATCCGCGAACAGTTTGACCGGCTGCGCGGCACTCCCGGCGCAGCGGAGACCGAGGAAGACACGATGAGCCAGACACGACCCGAAACATCAGAAGAATTGCTTGAAAGCATTCAAAATACTGACCCTATGAGCGACCCGGCAGATGCCGTGACCACTGGCGTGGAGGGAGTCGAGCGCACTGCTGGGCCGACAACCCCAAGCGAAATGATCGATGAAGAAGCCGACCGCCTGCGAGCCGAGCGTGACGGCCTAGTGGACCGCCTGGCGCGCCTGCAAGCCGAGTTTGAGAATGCCCGTCGCCGTGCGGACCGCGAACGCGGCGAGTTTCGGGAGTATGCGACAGGCAGTGCCGTGGAGCAGTTTCTGCCTGTGCTTGATAACTTTCAATTGGCGCTTAAAAGCAATGGCACCCTTGAGCAGCTGCGTGGCGGCGTTGAACTGATCGCTAAACAGATGGAAGAAGCGCTGCGTTCGTTGAACGTCGTGCCGGTTGAGACTGTAGGTACGCAGTTCGATCCGCGCTTCCACGAAGCACTAGGCAACGTGGAAAGTGTGGAACTTCCGGACGGGCAGGTGTTTGATGAAGTCCGGCGTGGGTATCGCATTCGGGAGCGGCTGCTGCGGCCGGCCCTGGTGCGCATTGTTTCAAATTCGCAGCAGAAGGGGGTATAAACCCTTTGCCCGCAACCAAACTCGACTACTACGAAACCCTTAGCGTGTCTCGCACCGCGTCTGATGGAGAACTGAAGACTGCATATCGCAAACTGGCCATGCAGTACCACCCGGATCGCAATCCGGGCAATGCGGCTGCTGAAGAGAAGTTCAAACAGTGCTCCGAGGCGTATGGGGTACTAAGCGATGCTGACAAGCGAGCCGCCTACGACCGCTACGGCCATGCCGGAGTCAGCGGTCCAGGCGCCGGTGCAGCCGGCAATCCGTTTGCCAACGCGCAGGATCTTGGCGACATCTTCGGAGACATTTTTGGCGAGATGTTCGGCGGCCAGGCAGCGCGCGGTGGACGCGGTTCTCGCGCGCAGCGCGGGCGCGACCTGCGCTATGACCAGACCATCGACTTCTCTGAAGCAGTGTTCGGTAAAGAGGTCGAGGTCACAGTCAAGCGCATGGAACTATGCGAGGTTTGCACCGGCACTGGCACCCGCTCCAATAAAGGCCCGGTGACGTGCCAGCAATGCGGAGGCCGAGGACAGGTACGCTTCCAGCAAGGCTTTTTTGCTGTGGCACGCGCCTGCACAGGCTGCGGCGGTACCGGTCAGGTCATCACCGATCCTTGCAACACCTGCCATGGCGACGGACGGGCAGAGAAAAAGCACACGGTTCGCGTCAGCATCCCGGCGGGCGTGGAAGAAGGCACTCGCATCCGTTATGGAGGCGGCGGCGATGCGGGCCGCTTCGGCGGACCGGCGGGTGATCTCTACATTGTGCTCACGGTTAAGCCGCACCCGTTTTTTGAGCGTGACGAAAACCACCTGCACTGTGTAGTACCGGTTTCATTTACGCAGGCTGCTCTAGGCGATGAGATTACGATTCCCACGCTGGAAGGCGAAACTCGTCTGAAGGTGCCCGAAGGTACGCAGAGCGGCAAGGAGTTCCGACTGCGCGGCAAGGGTGTTCCGTATCTGAATGAACACGGCCGAGGCGACTTGATCGTTGAAATCCAGGTGCAGACGCCCCAGAAGCTGACCCGAGAGCAGAAAGACTTGCTGCGCCAGCTCGGCGAGGGAATGGTAATGGAGAATTCACCGACCTCACGGTCTTTGCTGGCTAAGTTGAAGGAAATGCTATCGTAGAAGTTTTGTGGGAGCCGGCTATGTCGTGGTGCGAAAAGATTACTTTCGCGCTTGCGGGGAGCCTAATTTTCTTGTGGATCGGCTCCCTCCTTGCATGTCTTGCATGGATTGCAGTCACCAGCCGCTCCCATCAGGCTTCTGTTTTCTTTTCAATGCTTCCTTTTGTCTCAGGGCTGGTATTAAGTGTGGGTGGTCTAAGTTACCGGTACAGGAAGCAGAAACGGGCAAATCCAAAAAAGTTACGACATTCTGATTGGAAGGCGAGGCTTCGATGAGCGAGAATGTGCTCCAGACAGTACAGCAGCTCGTGCAGAATGTCATTGCGCCGGACGTCCGCGAACTAAAAGTGTGTATATCGACGGTTGAGAAGCAGATTGAGCAGCTTGAAAAGCACATGGATATACGCTTTGAGTCCTTCGAGCGGAAAACAGACGCGCAGTTCAAAGCTCAAAGTGAAAAGACCGATGCACAGTTCAAGGCAGTGGATGCGCAGTTAAGAGCGCAGAGCGAGAAAAGCGATGTTCAGTTTAAGATGCTGCTGGCTGCAATCAATGAGTCACGCGCGTAAGTAGAACTCACCAACATGCGTGTTATTACCAGCCTGAGCGAACATGTAGCTGTGCTTGAGTCGCATCGCCATTAATCGACTCACCCCAGCAGGGCAGATGCGGCAATGGCAGTCCCTGCAACAACGGCTGTCTCTGCACGTAAAATTCTCGGTCCCAGACTCACAGCCTGCCAGGCATTCCTTGCAAACAGCTCCTCTTCTTCGATAGTCCATCCGCCTTCGGGTCCAACGGCCAGTGTAATTCCGCTCCCATCTGCGCCAAGCAGGGCATCGCGGAGCAGCACAATACGTTCGTTCTCCGCCAGTAAGAATTTGCTGCCTGCACATGGCTCCGCGAGTGCTTCTCGCAGCAAAACCGGATCGGCCACCATCGGTACATCCGCACGGCGTGACTGCTTGGCCGCCTCCTTTGCAATGCGGCGCCAGCGTTCTACACGTGCCGTTGCGGCTTGCCCAAGGTGCTTTTCCGTGCGCTGAGCGATCACCGGCACTATGCGGCTCACTCCCAGCTCCGTGGCTTTTTCAATGGCCCACTCCAGCCGGTCGAACTTGAACACGGCCAGCAGTAGCGTAAGTGGTAGTGCTGCTTCCGCAGGGAGCTCACTTTCGAGCAAGAACTCTACTCGCTCCTCAGTGACGCGCACGATAACAGCCGTCCACACACGCGCTCCGGCAACCACATCGCAGCGCATACCGGGTGCCCCACGCAGCACCCGCGCCAAGTGCAGTGCTTGCGCTCCAAGCAGAGCTGCGGTGTTCCCATTCCACTCCTCCGCAATCCAGCGTCGTCGTGCCATAGCTTCATTGTCGCGTGTCTTGCGCGCAAGACAAAGGGGACACCGGTTGCATGTCCCCTTTGCCTTGCCTGCTGCGGTTACTTCTTTTTAGGCGTTGCTTTCTCAGTCGCGGCCTTTTTCGCCGCGGGCTTCTTGGTCTCTGCCTTCTTTGATGTCGCTGCCATGGTTGCTGTTCTCCCTTGTTCCCGCAGCGCTGAGCTACAGTTACCGCAAGATATAAAGTCGGGCAAAATACCTGTCAAGGGAAAAGGAGAAATTTACGGTACGTCTGTGTACAACGCGTCCAAAATTAGTCAACACTCAATTGTGTTCAATGCAAGACCGGCAAGAGAAGTTTCCTTATAGCGGGATTGCATGTCAAGCCCAGTGAGGTACATGGTCCGAATCACCTGATCGAGCGAAACCTTGTGGCCGTCACCCTCGTGCATAGAGATGCGGCATGCCTGCACGGCCTTGATTGCGCCCATAGCATTGCGCTCGATACAGGGGATCTGCACCAGGCCTCCGATAGGGTCGCAGGTCATGCCTAGGTTGTGCTCCATACCGATTTCGGCCGCATGTTCAATCTGGTTATTGGTGCCGTCCAGCGCGGCCGCAAGCCCCCCGGCAGCCATGGAGCAGGCCACGCCCACTTCTCCCTGGCAGCCAACTTCCGCCCCGCTGATTGACGCGTTTTCTTTGTACAACACACCAATGGCGGCGGCGGTCAGAAGGTAGCGCAGCAAGCCTGCTTCGTCCGCGCCCGGGATGAAGTCGAGATAGTAGCGACCCACCGCCGGCACCACACCGGCAGCGCCATTGGTGGGCGCGGTAACCACGCGACCGCCCGCGGCATTTTCCTCATTCACTGCCATGGCAAACACCGTTACCCAGTCCAGGGGGGCCAGCGGGTCGCCGGGCGTGCCATCTGCCGCGCGCTCCCGCAGCCGCGCTGCCAGCCGCGCTGCACGCCGCCGCACGTTGAGGCCACCAGGTAAAATGCCTCCGGTCACCATGCCGCGATCCATGCAGGCACACATCGTCGCCCATGTTGCCATCACGCCCGCGCGTACTGCCTCGGGAGATTGCACAGAGCATTCATTGGCGAACATGATTTCGGCAATCGTCATGCCTTGCGCCTTAGCCATGGTGAGCAGTTCTGCCGCACTTGCAAATGGGAAGGGGAGAGCTGCGACAGCTATGGCAGCCACATCCTCACCGTCCCGTACGATAAAGCCGCCGCCGATGGAAAAGTAGATGGACTCAAGCAGAGTTGCGCCGCTCGCGTCACGCGCCAGGAAGCGCATGCCGTTCGGGTGCTCAGTGCGGGCACCCGGAGGCAGCATGGTTTCGCGATGGAACCGCAGATCGGTTGCAATCTTGAACGGCACGGCATGCTGCCCAAGCAGCAGCAGAATTTGAGAATCGTCAATCGCCGCCAGCTTCATATCTACCGTATCCGGGTCGGTGGTAGCAGCTTGCTCACCCAGCAAGCCCAGCAGCACGGCACGGTCCGTGCCATGGCCCTTGCCGGTCAGTGCCAGCGAGCCGTACAGCTCCGCTTGTACGCTGCTTGTAGCCTGCAGCAGGCCAAGCTCCGCAAGCTGGAGTGCGAAGGCACGCGCAGCGCGCATAGGACCCATGGTGTGCGAGCTTGAGGGGCCGATGCCGGGCTTGAACAAATCAAAAAAGCTGGTCTTCACTGCATTGATCTTATGCTGTCGTTTTCAGTTTTGTGGACAGCTGGAGGTGCCGCACATACCCAAGGTCACATATGGCGCGCTTTCCCGCCGGTACTTGGGGGAGCCGATGCTAGACTCAGCCTCGCTAACCCACAACCCTTATGCTCGCCAAAGCACTCAGCGCTGCCGTGTACGGCATCGACGCAAACCTTATCGACGTGGAAGTGGATTTCTCCGGTATCAAGCTGATGGAGGACCGCTTTTACATGGTCGGTCTGCCCGACTCGGCTGTGCGCGAGTCACGCGAGCGGGTACGCGCGGCGATCAAGAACTCCGGCTTTCAAATTCCACCCACATCCATCACCATCAATCTTGCGCCGGCTGATCTTAAAAAAGAGGGTTCCGGCTTCGATCTCGCCATTGCCGTCGGCATCCTGCATGCATCGGGCGCGATGCAAGCAAAGAGCCTTCAGGAGATTCTTCTAATAGGCGAGCTTGGCTTGGACGGCTTGCTGCGCCCTGTTCCGGGCATGCTGCCTATCGCGATCCTGGCCCGCGACCGAGGTATCCGTAAACTAATTGTTCCCAAAGCGAACGCGCGCGAAGCTGCGGTTGTCGACGGGGTTGACGTGTACCCTGCAGAATCACTGAACTGTGTGCGGCAGCTGCTGAACGAGCATGCCGCGGGCGGCATCCAGGCGCAGCCCTTCAAGGTAGAGGCACGCGAACTGCTGTCTGAGGAGCAGCGTTTCCATGTGGATTTTGCCGATGTGCGCGGACAGGGTTCATCGAAGCGGGCACTGGAAGTCGCGGCTGCGGGCGGGCACAACATCCTGATGATCGGGCCGCCGGGCTCCGGCAAGACCATGCTGGCCAAGCGACTGCCCACCATCCTTGCTCCGCTCTCGCTTGAAGAGGCACTGGAGACGACGAAGATTCACTCTGTTGCCAGTGTGCTCGACCCAGGCGCGGGGCTGGTTACGGAGCGGCCGTTTCGCGCACCGCACCACACTATCTCTGACGCGGGCCTGATCGGCGGCGGTGCCGTGCCGCGGCCCGGTGAAGTCTCGCTCTCGCATAACGGCGTGCTGTTCCTTGACGAGCTGCCGGAGTTTCCACGCAACGTGCTTGAGGTCATGCGGCAGCCGCTTGAAGACGGCAATGTCGTGATCGCGCGCGCGGCAATGTCGCTGAGCTTTCCGGCTCGATTTATGCTTGCTGCCGCAATGAACCCTTGCCCCTGCGGCTACTTCAACGACAAGTCGCGCGAGTGCCACTGCACCCCGCCCATCATTCAGCGCTATGTGGCCAAAGTCTCCGGCCCGCTGCTTGACCGTATCGATATCCACATCGAAGTGCCTGCCGTGCAGTACCGTGAGCTGCGTTCGGGCGCAGCCGCGGAGAGCTCAGCCGCCATTCGCGGGCGGGTGCTGGCCGCGCGTGAGCGGCAGCGCTGCCGCTTTGCCGATGCCAAGCAGAAGACCTACTCAAACGCGCAGATGAGCACCCGGCAGATCCGTGCCTTCTGCGAACTCTCGCCCGACTCCGAGAGGCTGCTGGAACGGGCCATGCAGCAGCAGGGGCTTACCGCGCGCGCGCACGACCGTATCCTGAAAGTAGCGCGCACCATTGCCGACCTTGCAGGAGAAGACTCCGTCGCGGTGCCGCATATCGCGGAGGCAATCCAGTACCGCACCCTCGACCGCAGCTACTGGCAGTAATCGCGCGTTAACGCTGAGCAATCTTCTTCAACAATGCATCGCTAATCGGTTGGAGTAACTGTTGCGGCACCTGTGCCTGCGCCAGTTCCGCAGTGCCGCCTCCGCGTAGAGCGTAGGGTGCCAGGGCATCTTTCAGCAGGACATTGCAGCCGCGCGGCAGCGCGGTGTTGCTGGCAAGGATCAGAGTGGCGGGCTCCTGCAAACAGGAGACCAGCAGGGCAACAGTACGGGGCACGGCCTGCAACAGGCGCGTGGCTAGCAGCTTCAGGTAGTCGGCATCGCGATCGGCGAATGTGCGATGAACAACGCGCAAGCCCTCGACAATGCGCTCCTCGACTGCAAGCTGCACGGCATGGCTTTCCGCGATCTCCTCGCGCAGGCGCAACCGCTCTTTTGAAAGCGCCTTTGTTTCCGCCAGCAGGCGCTGCACGCCGGCGGATACATCTGCGCAGCCGACAGAGAGCGCACCGGCTGCCGCCGTAAGCTCGGTCCAGTCTTCGCGCGCAGCGCGCACAGCGCGCAAGCCGCACATAAAGTGCAGCCGCAAAGCTTTCCTGGTGCGCTCTGTCTCACGCAGCAGCAACACGCCGATTTCACCAAGTGCCTGCACATGCGTCCCACCGCAGGCGTTCAGGTCCAATCCTGCGATTTCCACCAGGCGTATTGGTCCCTCGCGAGCAGGTAACTTGCGCAGTGCACCCTCTGCCAGCAGCGCCTGCGCTTGCTCGCCTGAGACTTCGCGGACTGTGACACGCGCATTCCCTGCGATATGCAGGTTTACGCGCGTTTCTACTGTATGCAAGTCTGTCAGCACCGCGTCTTGCGCGGCACGATCCTCGACTGCCAAGTCGATTGTTACGTCCTGCTCACCCATGTGAAAGCCGACTGTGCGCAGCCCGAAGTCGTCGGCCAGCACGGCAGAGAGCAGATGCTGCCCTGTGTGCTGCTGTATGTGGTCCAGGCGTCGCGCCGCATCTACGGTACCTTGCACTACTGTGCCGGTCAGCAACGGTTTCACGGTCGTATGCCACACTGTACCGGCCTCATCCTCGGTTACGTCCTCTACGACTACAGTGAGCTCCGCGCCGGAGCGGGACTGGGCCGTCAATGTGCCGAGATCATGCGGCTGGCCGCCGCCTGTGGGATAGAAAGCTGTGCTATCCAGTGCTATTTGCCATACCTGCTGGCCATTTTTGCGTGCAAACTCACGGATGTCAGTCACTGCCGCCCGAAATTGAAGCAGCTTGGAGTTTTCGAGGTAGAGGCGCGGCATAGGGGGAGTGTACCGAGGCTTGTGCGATACGTGCAGCATCGCAGGTAACGTGACGGTGACTGAGGTATCCTCAGCGGGAATACCTATGATTTCGAGGTGTAAATGTGCCTGAAGAAATACCAACCCCCGGCGAGCGCGGAACCCATGATATCCCTCGCAATCTAAAGCCGTACTACCTGTGCTTTCTAGTCAAGGGCGAGCGGTGGGATGATCCTGAAGGCGCCGAGTCCCTGATGCCGGCGCAGCTTGCCTTTCTTCGTGAGCAAGTAGAATGGCGACGCTACAAGGTTGCCGGGCCGGTTACCGACGGCGGTGAGATTGTCGGATTTTCTATTATTGAAGCTGTGGATGCGGATGCAGCTCTGGCACTGGCACGGCAGGACCCTGCTGTAATCGCCGGGCGGGTTTCGGCCCGTGTATTGTCTGTTATTCTGCCTGCTCTGGATGGGATCAAGGTAGAGTTTGTCAAATCCTCATAATATTTGCCTAGCAGAAGGTAGGGAGCGCCACGGGCACTCCCTCCTCGTTCTACAGCGAGCTCATATTATGCAGAAACTCCGCATTGTTCCGCGTCTTACCAAGCTTATCCACTAGTAGTTCCATGGCTTCGGTTGGTGAGAGCGGGTTGAGCACCTTGCGCAGCACCCATACGCGGCTCAGGTCGTCCTTGGTAATCAGTAATTCTTCCTTGCGCGTACCGGAACGCTGGATATCGATGGCCGGGAATACGCGCTTGTCGATCAGCTTACGGTCCAGGATGACTTCCATGTTGCCCGTACCCTTGAACTCCTCGAAGATGACCTCGTCCATGCGTGAGCCGGTATCGACCAGGGCTGTCGCGATAATAGTTAGAGAGCCGCCTTCCTCGATGTTACGGGCCGCGCCGAAGAAGCGTTTCGGGCGCTGCAGCGCATTTGAATCCACGCCGCCTGAGAGCACCTTGCCGCTGGGCGGAACAATCGTATTGTAGGCGC
>CAXSHS010000079.1:0-14887 GCA_964237325.1 uncultured Acidobacteriaceae bacterium
CTGCAGGCGGCTCTCACTTTCGGGCAGGCTTCACTGTTCGGCGGTCTCCTTAATGGCAGTCATGCTCGGCTGCCAACGCTCGAAGGGTCGCTACGTACAGCACTACTAACCCTCGGCAAGCTGCCCGTGCACAATGTTTCAGCCACACTTACCACTGTCCATGCGTCCGAGGCCGATGAAAACACCGCACTCACCCTGGAAAATCTGGATGGTGAGACCCTGGGCGGCACCCTCCACTTGCGAGGCACCCTCGACCTGCTCAGTCCTCCCGCTTTGGGCAGCATGGTGCCGCACTACACGCTGCATGCAGTGGTGACCGGCGCAAGCGCAACACAGGCGGCTGCGCTGTGGCATGAGAGCTGGGGACCCGGTACGCTTGACGGTACAGCGGAGCTGGAGCTTGCGGGTACGACTGCCCCCGAACTGATGAGCAGTAGCAAAGGAAATTTTCAGGCCTCATGGAGCAGCGGAGACCTGCCCCCTGCCCTGCCCCGCTTCGCAAGCTGGGACGGGATGGGCACGTTTGACAGTGAAGGTTTGCGGCTGACGCAAAGCACACTTTCCGGTGGTCCCCGCACGCTTACGGACACGCTCACCGGCAGCATCGGCTGGGATCGCGTGCTGGCTTTGAAGCGTTCCGGTACGCCCGATGCGCCGCCGAGCAGCATTACCGGTACGCTGGCGTCTCCGCTTCTCGAACCGGAGACGCCGGACGGGCAAGCACCGCCGGCATCTCCGGCGCAGTAAATTATCGACGCGGCGTGGAAGTAAGCAACCGCCGGTGCGTGCCGGCCTGCACCTCGGGCACGCTTCCATCGTTTACGTCCACCTCAGTCGGCTCACCGTTCAGAAGGATGCGACGCGATACTTCGCCATGGGCTGGCACCCGCACCTGTGCCGTCGCGGCGGCAACTGCCGAGTGTACAGTGATGGGCACCTGGGCTTCGGCAAAGCCGGAGTTGCGCACGGTGACTGCCACCAGCCACTGGTCGCCCGCGCCTGTGCGGCTTGGAAATACATTGGCGACCGCCAGGTCGGGCAGTCCCAGGTCGTTGTATACCCAGTCCGTAAAGAACCATCGCAGGTCTGCGTTCGGCGCAGGCGGCACGGCGGCAGGTCCGGTAGAGCCTGGGGTGTCCACGGCGAACCGGCTGTCGCTGCCACCCGTTTTCGGCAAAGGCGTTTGCGCGACGGCTCGCTCCACCAGCTTTTCGAAATAGTCTGGCGTTGTATCCTCAGCCGGTTTGTAGGCGCGCAGCGCGGCACTCAGGGCATCGTCCCCGGCAAGCGAGCGCAGCATCCACAGCACATAGGTCGCCTTGGTGCGATAAAAAATGGCGTCCTGCGCGGAGATCAGCGGCTGACCGCCGGAGACTCCCGGGCTTTCCGGCTCCGCGAGTGACAACGCGGCACCGCTTCCGCCCAGCTGTTGCAGGGCACGTGCCTGGCCATCGGTACGCTCCGTCCACAGTGCGGCCATCAGTCCAGAAACGCCCTCGCTGAGCCAGGCTCGCGGTGAGTGAAAGTAAACGTGTGCGAGCGACCCGCTCAGCTCGCGGGCTAAATGCGGGGGCTCACTCCCGGTAAGACTTAGCAACAGCGCGCTCCCATCTTCGGCAGGTGAAGCATTCTCGACCGGAAGGTCGATGAGCTGGAGCGGTGCAGCCGGATTCGTGCCGAACCAGTCTTGAAATAGCGGATCGAGCAAGCCGGCCGCTGCGGTGTAGGCGGGCACGGCATCCTGATGGACCGGCAGCGCGGCAATGGAGATCAGCGGGCCGGGTACCGCCGGAGCGCGCGCGGCCAGCACGATGGACGGCAGCGCAAAGCCCAGCATAGTGGGGGGCAGCTCCACTCGCAGGACGCCGGGGAAGCCGGCTGACGGCAGCGATGCCGGTTCTGCAAGCGCGATCGCATGCCCGTCCAGCACGCACACGTTGGGCACGTCGCTTACGAACTCCATTGTGATGGCCATGCTGACGACCGCCTCCCTGTTACGCTGCTTCTGGCGGCCGATCTCATGGAACAGTTTGGCCCCGTCGCCAAGCACAGCCGGTACGGATGCGACTGGGTACCAGACCGTACTACCGAAGCCGCGCAGCCCGGTAAAGTCCTCCTCGATGCGATCCCAGTCTGAACGTGCGGCAAGCGCTGCCGGGGTGCCGATCCTGTCCAGCCGCCCGCTCGACTGCGCGATGGTTCCCGCATACTCGACAGTGAGGCTGACAGACGCACCGGGAGCAAGCAATGCAGGCAGCGCCACGGCTGCTTCGGTCAGCGCGCCCGTGTGGTCCGCATCGCTTTGGACTATATGCACCGTAAACGGCAGTGCAATGCCATCCCGGCGAATATGCTCGAAATGCAGCACGGACCCTAGCTGTAGGGGCAATGTTGCAAGTGGGAGCGACCCGTCATTGCGAAGCGTGATTTTTACTTGCGCTTCAAGCCCGGCTGAGGCCGGTTGCAGGTGGAGGGTGAAGTCATAGGCGGTAAAAACGGGTGCGCTACGCATTGCGTCCGTAAGGGAATCGGCAAGCGCCGGCGGCGCGGTTTCGCCGGCTGACTGTGATGGGCCAGAGTCGGTTGTAGAGCGCCTGAACAGCACCGTGCCATGTGTCTTCGGCTCAGTCCGTTGAGCTATAGGCGGTATTCCAAGAGGTGCATTGGGAGGGGGCGCTATCTGAGCAAGCGCGATGTGCGCCGTGAAACACAGCAGCCAAGCGGAACAACTATGCGCCCTCTTAAATTGTAGAAACACCTTTAGAGCGACCCTAAACCCTTCTGCTTCTTCGGCGTCTCAGCCGCGATTACCGGGGTGAGCATCGCCGAGGCGGCACGGCGCTGCCGTGCCGCCTCAAACAGCACCACCGCGCCCGCTACCGACACATTGAGAGACGCAATCGCCCCCGCCATGGGTATCCGCAGCAGGTGATCGCAGGTGCGTTTTACCAGCTCGTGCAGCCCTGCGCCCTCACGCCCCAGCACCAGCGCGCAGGGAACGGTAAAGTCGAATTCGTCGTAATTCATGCTTCCGCGCTCGTCCAGGCCGATCACCCAGATACCGGCTTCCTTGATCTGCCCCAGGGCGCGCGTCATATTGACCACGCGAGCCATGGGCACGTGCTCCGCCGCCCCGGCGGAGGCTTTCGCCGCCACACCGCTCAATGGGGCCGCGCGGCGCTCGGTAGAGACCACGCCGTCGACACCGGCACCATTTGCAGTCCGCAGCAGTGCGCCCAGATTTTGCGGATCTTCCACACCATCAAGCGCCAGCAGCAGCGGCACGTGCCCTGTGCGCGGTTGGAGAAAATCCTCAAGGTCAGACAGCGCTTTAGCTCGCACCACGGCCACCACGCCCTGGTGCGCGGCGGTTTTCGCCAGGTCCGTCAAGTGGTCGCGCGGCTCCAGTCGCATGCGGATGCCGCGCTCGCGGCACAGCGCGGCCAGCCGGTCCAGCTTGACGTCGGCGCGGTCTCGCGCCAGGCAAACGTGATCAAAGGTGCGGGAGCCGGCGCGTACCGCTTCCTCCACCGGGTGAAGTCCATACAGAATATCCATCCTTTTGAGTGTATCGGGAGACATCCGCCTGCATTTTCTACTCGCAGAACGCGTCCTTTCGGAGTGTATCGGCGTCTGATGAGGTGACATGAGCAGCCAAACTAATGTTCTTCGGGCCACCGACGCTGCGACCCGCACCGCAAGCCTTGAAATTGCAGAGCGGCTCAAGCGCGGCGACCCCTCCCTGCTTGACCAGCTCATTGTGGAGTACCAGCACCGGCTGCTGCGTTACTTGCTGTACCTTACGAGCAATCGTGAGCTGGCCGAAGACCTATTCCAGGAAACCTGGATGCGCGTGCTGCTGCGCGGCGCGCAGTTCAACGGCAATGCTCGTTTCGACACCTGGCTGTTCACCATTGCGCGCAACCTGGTCATCGATTTCCGCCGTCGCCGCACCATGGTCAGCCTGGAAGAGCTTTCAGAAAAAGCTGAGAATGAGCGCCCCTTCGAAGTTGCCAGCAAGGACCCGACGCCTTTTGACAACTACTTATCGCGGCAGAACAGCGCACTGGTGGCCGAGGCGTTGCTGACGCTTGACCCGCTGCACCGCGAGGTACTCGTATTGCGCTTCCATGAAGAGCTGGCGCTGGACCAGATTGCAGCAGTTACCGGCGCACCACTTTCTACTGTAAAGTCCAGGCTGTACCGTGGACTGGCGGCGCTGCGACCCTTTGTCGAAGAGGCCACCAGTCGCAACTCCGATGTTGCAGGGGAGAGCCGATCGTGACGCATGATCTTCAAACTACATCCAGTGATTCTCAACTGCTTGCCGCTCTAACAGGCACGGATGCCGCAGCGGATCGTGCCTTGGCGCTCCGTACCCGCCGCGCTGTGTACAACGCAGGAATGGCACGCAGGACAGACCGCGAGCTTGGCCGTCGCAACCTGTCAGTCGCGGTGCTGGTGACCGGCGCGCTGACCCTAGCGCTGGCACCCGCACTTTGGGCCGGTATTGACGACATGCTGGGCGGCGAAAACTTGCTGGATCTGCCGGGCATGCTGGTCGCCCTCGGGATGACCCTGTTTGCTGCAGTGGCAGCGGTTCTATTTCTGCTGGGCGATGACAGGCGAACACCGCAAACCGCTGCGCGTAACCAAAGACGCTAATGGACTCCTATGAACGATCGCTTTTCAACCCGGTCCAGCCATACTAACGATGGAGAGCATCGCTCCTTTTCGTCCGAGCTCAAGCTGGTTCCGCAATGGTCAGTAGCAGCCGCGGCACTGGCTTTTGTGAGTATGCTGTATCTGTTTTGGGTCATTGTGCCCGCACATCGGCATCACCAGTTGCCGTTTGGGCTGCGGCTGTATTTTGCGCTTTCCTGGAGCGCGCTTTCGGCGCTGTACATGCTCATGGTGGGCTACATCTCCCGCGATACTGAGCGCCGCGCCATGCGCGCCCGGCTATGGATCATTGTGTGCCTGGTGCTGCCAGGGGGTATCGGCGCGGTGCTCTACTTCCTACTGCGCCAGCCTGTGGTAAGCCTGTGCCCGGCCTGCAGCACTCCGGTGCAGCATGAGTTTCACTTCTGCCCGCAGTGCGCTTACCAGCTTTCCGCCGCCTGCCGCCGGTGCTACAGCAGCATGGGACTTACAGATAGATTCTGCGTAAGCTGCGGCTACGACCGTGCGCGCGAAGAAGCGCCGCAACGCTTATATGCGTTCCGCGATGACGGCGAATGACCGCTTCCCTCACCGCACTCATTATCGATGACGAACAACTGGCCCGCGAAGAACTCGAATTCCTGCTGGAAACCGATGAAGATGTTGAAGTGCTGGCGCAGGGCAGCAACGGCATCGAGGCTGTGGACCTGATCCGTTCGCACAAGCCGGATGTCGTGTTTCTCGATGTCCAGATGCCCGGGCTGGACGGCTTCGCCGTGCTCCGCAAATTGCTGGAGCTCTCGGGCCCAGAAGCCTTGCCGCAGATCATCTTCGCCACAGCGTTCGACCAGTATGCCGTGCGCGCCTTTGATGTAAATGCCATTGATTACCTGCTGAAGCCTTTTGACCGCATACGGGTACTGCAGGCGCTGGGCCGCGCGCGTACCCGTGTGCAGGAGCGGTCGGCGGTACAAGGAGAGGCTCTGCCGGGCGGTGCGGAGGCGCAGCTATCGGCATTACTGCGCCTGCTTGAGCAGTCCGGTACGCCCAAACCTGCCGCCAGCGGCAAGATCGCTCTCCAGGCCGGTTCTCGACTGCTGCTCGTAGACCAGAAAGATATCTGCTTTGCGGGCGTAGACGACGGCACCATTACCGTGACCACGACCACGCTTGAGGGCCAGCCCAGGTGCCGCACGCTTGAGGATTTGCTGGAACTGCTCGACCCGGCAATTTTCTGGCGCGCGCACCGGTCGTTTGTGGTGAATCTGAACCACATCCGTGAGGTGGTGCCATGGTTCAAAAGCAGCTACCAGTTGCGCATGGGCGACCGCAAAGCGTCAGAAATACCCGTAAGCCGCACGCAAACACGGCGGCTGCGGGAGTTGTTCAAGCTGTAAGTGACCGCATACATCAAGTGTCCATTCTTGGACAGCTCTGTCCGTTCATGGACATATGACAAGCCCCCTCGGACTTACAGATTATGGTTCCTGGAACTTCCAGATGATTGGGCGATTGAAGCCCAACGTAACCGCTACACAAGCCGTGAGCGATGCAAAGCATGTAGCTGAGGAAACGATAGGATTGGTCGTATTCACCGGCTTGCTGTGCGGGCTGGTACCGGCGTTTGCGGCTGCCCGTACAAGCATGAATGAAACGCTCAAGAAAGGTGGTCGCACCGGCAGTTCGGGTACCGGCAATGCGCGATCTCGATCAGGGTTGGTAGTTGTTCAGATCGCGGTGGCGATGGTCCTTCTAGCCGCAGCGGGCCTGCTGCTACGCAGTTTTGAGAAGATGCGCAATGTAGATTTAGGTTTTCGTCCGGACCATACTCTTGTGGCGTCTTATTCTTTACCGCAGAAGCAGTACGCGACACAAACCTCGGTAGACCGGTTTAACGGCGAATTGCTGCGGCGCTTACAGCAGTCGCCTGGAGTTAGAAGTGTTGGGCTTACTTCATTTTTGCCGGCCTCCGGGAACAACAGCAATAGCGGCTTCTTCGCGGAAGGTTCTATCGTGCCAAACGGCAGCTTGAATCTCGCTACCACAGTTCAGGTAGAAGGGACTACTTCGCGGCCATGGGCATTTGGCTGTTGCGCGCACGCTTGCTTACGCCTGACGACAGAGCTGGAACGCAAATTGTAGTCGTTGTAAATCGCAAGCTTGCAGATCAACTTGGCCGAGCCAAGACCCGATCGGAAAGCGGCTGCGGCTTGGGACGCAGTCCATGCAGACACCTTGGGCGACAGTGGTCGGCAAGGTTGCCGATATAAAAGAAGGTTCTCCCGATTTGCCGCTCAAGCAGAGGTACTGCGTGGCCACCGGTCAGGCAAAAGCAATGATCGGACTACTCGGTTCACCAATTGATTTGAGTGGCGACGGCGGCTACATTGCGCTTCGCACAGCCATTGCTCCCGAGCAGATGGAAAACGTGCTGCGCGCCACAGTCCGCTCCATCAACCCGCAACTCCCGCTGACCCAGGTCCAAACCATGGAGCATGCCGTTTCCGATAGTAAAGCCCCGCACCGCTTCAACACAGTCCTGATCTCAGGCTTTGCCGGGATTGCTGTGCTGGCGCTTCGTTCTGAGTAACCCAGCTTGATTCGACAACCTGGGCAATTACGCGCGCAGACCTTGTGCGATGGGACGGCTTTTACTCTGACGCCTTCCCATTACCACCCATCCGGCAGCCGCCAACGTGATCAGCGCGATGATTCCCTGCGAGCAGACGCAGTACAGGCACCATACTTCAAGTACGTTCCGCTCGATATTGGTCAGGTAGGCTGCATAGCCGAAGCCCGCCGCCGCTGCGACAAGCAGCAGCTTGCGCAGCCCAAATACTGCGCACAGCAGCAGTGCCGCGTACCCGGCGATGCCGATAGCCGCGACCGGGACTCCGTGGAACATGGCAAAGCGACTGTGGTTCACAATGCCGCAATCCCAGCGGGCGTTGATGTCGCACGGCTCTACGTCGTGCGAGTAGTGGACCCGCAGCGCAAGCGACGATACGATAATACCGAGGGTAGCAAGCAGGGCCAGCAGGACACGCACGTTAGGGCTCTCCCAAGCAGTTAAAACTGCCGCAACCCCAAGTTTACAGCCGCGCCGTTAGATCGTGCAGCGCGTTCCAAAGGAGCAAACATATGTTTGGACGGGATTGCAGGATAAGCAGCACATTACTAGTACTGGCAGGGGTGCTTGCCGCCGCGCCGTTGGCCGCACACGCGCAGTTTTCGCAAGCATCGCAGGTGCCGCAGGCCATGGCTGACTCGCCTGCGCTGAAACCGCCTACAGGCGCAAATGTAGCAATTGTCGAATTCTCGGATCTGGAATGCCCAGCCTGCGCCGCTGCCAACCCGACCCTGGTAAACGCCATGGAAAAGTATCATGTGCCGCTGGTGCGGCATGACTTTCTCATTCCAACCCACAACTGGAGTAAGCAGGGTGCAATCAACGCACGCTGGTTTGACGAGAAATCCCCCAAGCTGGGCGAAGCCTACCGCGACGCCATTTTCGCGCAGCAGCAGTCGATCAGCACGAACGACGATCTGAATGCGTTTACGCAGAAATTTGCGCAGGAGCACAATGTCGCGCTGCCGTTTGTGATGGACCCGCAAGGAAAGCTGGCCGATGAGGTGCGCGCGGATAAAGAACTCGGCGTCAAACTCGGCGTCAATCGGACACCAACCATATGGGTGGTTACCGCGCACTCGCACGATGCCGGGCACCCGTACGTGCAGGTGACAGACCCGCAGCTGCTGTTCTCGTACCTGGACCAGGCAGTTTCAGCAACCGCGGTCGCAAAATCAACCCAGGCAAGCACAGCGCGCAAGAGTCATGGGACTCGATAGCTGCCTCTGTTATTCAATGTTTCAAATGCAGTACAGGTACTGCTGTGCAGTTGCTGATTGCACCTCGTACACTCATCTCGTGCATACCTGCTACCTGTAAGTGCTGCAACCTACTCTCCGTGTGAGGAGTCTAAATGGCCACCAAAGTCGCTGTACCCGTTGAGGCAGAGTTTCAGAGCGAGATTGCTGAATGGATTGAGGCATTCGACGAAGTTATCGTAGCCGAGGGTGCGGAGCAGGGCGCCTCGCTGATGGAGGCACTGCGCAAGCGCGCCGGTGAGGCCGGCATCGCCACCCCCGGCGAGCTGGTAACAGATTATAAAAACACCATTCCGGCCCATGAAGAAGTAGCGTATCCGGGTGACCGTGAGCTTGAGCGCAAGGTTGAAAGCCTGATCCGCTGGAATGCCATGGCCATGGTGCATGGGCAAAACAAGAAGGATGCAGGCATCGGCGGCCACATCGCCACATACTCCTCCCTGGCGACCCTGCTTGAAGTCGGCTTCAACCACTTTTTCCATGCCAAGTATCCGAGCAACGCGGGGAGCGCCGGGCCGGAGCAGCCGGGCGACTTCATCTATTTTCAAGGTCATGCCTCGCCGGGCGTGTACGCGCGGGCATTTCTGGAAGGTCGCTTCGATGAAGAGCGCCTCCTTCACTTTCGCCATGAGCTGCGCGGCAAGCCGGGCCTGTCAAGCTACCCGCACCCGTGGCTCATGCCGGACTTCTGGCGTTTTCCGACCGTTTCTATGGGTATCGGCCCGCTCAATGCCATCTACCAGGCGCGGTTCATGCGCTACCTTGAAAACCGCTCGCTGATTGAAAAAACCCCGCGCAAGGTGTGGGCGTTTGTCGGCGACGGGGAGACGGATGAGGTCGATACCCTGGGTGCGATTACGATGGCCTCGCGCGAAAAGCTCGATAACCTGGTGTTCGTCATCAACTGCAACCTGCAGCGGCTCGACGGGCCGGTGCGCGGGAACATGCGCGTTATCGATGAGCTTGAAGGAGTGTTTCGCGGGGCGAACTGGAACGTGATCAAGGTGGTATGGGGTTCAGACTGGGACAAGCTGTTTGAGCGCGACCACGCCGGCCTGCTGTTGCAACGCATGGAAGAGTGCGTGGACGGCGACTTTCAGGCGTTCAAGGCAAAGGGCGGCGCGTACCTGCGCAAGGAGTTTTTCGGCAAGTACCCGGAGCTGCTGGAGATGGTGGCCGACTACACCGATGAGCAGCTCGGTGCTCTGCATCGCGGCGGGCACGATCCTGCCAAGGTGTACAACGCGTACAAACGCGCGATTGAGCATACAAGCGGTCCGACGGTGATCCTCGCCAAGACTGTTAAGGGCTACGGCTTTGCAGGGACGCAGGCACGCAATGCTTCGCACCAGGAAAAAAAGCTGACTGATGACGCGCTTGCCGCATTTGTAAAACAGTTCGATCTGCCGCTGTCGGAAGAGCAGGCAAAGGGTGCCAAGCCGTGGAAGCCGTCCGACAATGCACCGGAGCTTCAGTACATGCAGGCGCGGCGCAAGGCGCTGGGCGGGTACCTGCCCTCACGTAGCGTGCCGGAGCGCGACTTTACCGCACCGTCGATCGAGTTCTTCAATGAGTGGACTGCCGGCTCGAAGGGCCGCGATGTATCGACGACCATGGGCTTTGTGTCGATCCTGCGGGCGCTGATGAAGGACCCGAAGATCGGCAAGCTCATCGTGCCGATCGTGCCCGATGAGGGGCGTACGTTCGGGCTGGAGTCGGCTGTGCGGCAAGTGGGTATTTACGCGAGCGAGGGGCAGAAGTACAAGCCGCACGACTCGGATGTCATGCTGTACTACCGCGAGGAGCAGGACGGGCAGATCCTGGAAGAAGGCATTACCGAGGCCGGGTCGATGGCTAGCTTTACCGCGGCGGGCACAGCATACTCGAACTACAACCTGCCCACGATTCCCTTCTACATGTACTACTCCATGTTCGGCTTCCAGCGCGTGGGTGACATGATCTGGGCGTTCGCGGATTCGCGCGGCAAGGGCTTCCTGATGGGCGGTACCGCAGGTCGCACCACAATGCTGGGTGAGGGACTGCAGCACCAGGACGGCCACTCGCACCTGCTGGCATCAACCGTACCTACCTGCATCAGCTACGACCCGGCTTACGTCTATGAGCTGGCAGTGATCCTGCAAGACGGCGTGCGGCGCATGTACGCCGAAGGTGAGGATTGCTTCTACTACATCACCATGTACAACGAGGACTACGCCATGCCGGCGATGCCCGAGGGCTCGCAGAAAGGTATTGTGCGCGGGCTATACCGGTTGCGTACAGCTCCTGAAACGGAAAGTGCCCCTGCAAAGAAAGGTAAGAGCGCACCTGTAGCCCAGCTGCTTGCCTCCGGTCCTATCGTGAACGAGGCGCTACGCGCACAGACCCTTCTCGCGGAAAAGTATGGCGTGTTGGCCGATGTATGGAGCGTGACCAGCTGGAACGAGCTACGCCGCGACGCGCTTGAAGCCGAGCGCTGGAATCGCCTGCATCCCGTCGAGGCGGAGAAGCAGCCCTACCTGCTGACCGCGCTCGGCGAGGCAAAAGGGCCGATCGTTGCCGCCAGCGATTATATGAAGACGCTACCCGACCAGCTTGCACCGTGGTTGGGGATGCGGCTGGTCACACTGGGTACGGACGGCTTCGGCCGCAGCGATAACCGCGAACACCTGCGGCGACATTTTGAAATCAACGCCGAGTCGATCGTGGCTGCAACGCTCTCGAAGCTTGCTCGCGACGGGGCGTTTGACAAAGCCCGGGCGCAGGCTGCTTTTGCCGAGCTTGGGATCGCAACCGAGAGCGTGAACCCGGCACGGATGTGAAAGGCCGGTGCATCCACCGGCCTACTTTTTTCGGCGGGACGAGCGAACCAGATTTTCAAGCAGGACCAAGAGCAGCCCGGCGGCTAAAATCACGCCGCCCGGTACCCCAAGCCTGAGATGGGACGCTGCCAACCACATCACTCCAAGCCACAGTAGAATGGCAAGCGCAAAGCTGCCGTCCTCCACAAACAGGCTGAGGACTTTCCGCGCTACGGTGCGCATCCAGCCCATAGCTTACTGCACCGGTACCGCTGCATACAGGCGGCGGCTCACTGCAACCATGGCAGTTGCCGCAAGCAGGTAAGCGGCGATAAGCCACAGGATGGCAAGATCAGCCCCGGGCCATGCGAGCCGCAGGCCTTCGCCCACCCAAAACGTGCCTAAGGCGGAGAGCAGCACGCCGACGGTAAACTTCAGCATGTTTTCAGGCACACGCGCCAAGGGCCTGTGCAGCAGCAAACCCAGCGCAGCCACTACCAGCAAGGCCGCCCCGGCACCCAGCCCTGCCGGCAGCAGCGTGCCCGCTCCGCCTGCGCCGATGGCAACCACGATAAAGACCACCTCCGTGCCCTCAAGCATAGTGATGTTGAAACTTGCGGCAAGTGCCGCACGATCCCAGCCGCCTGCCTTCGCTGTCAGCGACCGCATGGCCGAGGTGTTTTTAACGAATGCAGCGTCTTCATCGTGCAGAGGGATAAGCCCCGCAGCTCGCAGCACCGCCTTACGCAGCCAGCGCAACCCGAACATCAGCAGCAAGACACCCACCGCGAGCTGCAATGTGTGTAGGGGGACGTGCAACAGCAGCCGCCCTGCCGTGAGCACGAGCAAGGCCAGCACGGCAAGCGCCGCGGCACAGCCCGCAAGCGCGGAACGCCACCCGCGCACACTGCCTACCGCCAGCACAACTGTAAGCGCTTCCACGCACTCCACGAGTGAGGCAAGGAAGGAAGCTGCGACCGACGTACCCATGTGCGCCCAGCTTGTGCCCATGTGTAGCTCCTCCTGCACTTGGATGATGTTCAGATCGCATGATAGATGCGCCGCTACCGGTTGGAGATAAAACTAAAATGTCGTGCTACCGCAGATTGAAGTCTGCCTTCCTGAATTTCAGTCCCCTTGTATGCCACCTTCGTCATGGTTGCAGAGGGCCATGGTAATGCCGGTGGCGTACTGCATACCGTGATACATTCGCGCGTAGATTCTACCCTGTGGAGATAAGCCTTGCGATATCGTTTTGTTCTCCTTGCCTGTCTTCTCCGGATCGGCGTGCTGCCATGCATGATTTACGGACAAAGCATTGCCGATGGACCTACGGATGCACATGCGCAGAAAAGTTTTGCGGAAGGCCAGAGCCTGGAGGCAAAGCACGAGTACGCCTTTGCCCTCGACAGTTTTAAAAAAGCAGACAAGCAGGATGGGCACTGCGTCGCATGCGCAAGAAAAGTAATGACCCTGGGTGCGAGCCTGGGCGACTACAAGGCAGCCGATGCCGCCTCCCAGGAACTGATAGCGATGGCGAATACGCCCGCGGAGCAAGCCAGGGCGCACGTGGACCGGGCAGAGATGCTGCTGGCTATGGGCAAGGCAAAGAAGAAGCCGGAATGCTTCGCCGCAGGAGAGAAGGAAACAGAAAGCGCGTTAGCCCTACAGCCTGGAGACGGCGCGGCACTGTACCTGAAAGGGGCCTGCCTGGCGAACGAACAACAGGATGAAGCCGCCAGGCAGGTGTTTGCCGCACTGCTGCCGCGGCTCAAAAAAGGCTCCGTCGATGCAGGACGGGTGGCGCGCTATGCGGAGCGTCCGGAGCTGGTACGGGCGCGTATGGCACCCGCCTTTACCGTAACGTCGCTCGACGGCAAGCGGGTGTCGCTCGATGAATTGGGAGACAAGGTAGTGCTGATCGACTTCTGGGCTACCTGGTGCGGGCCATGCCGCGAAGCCTTGCCGCACATGCAGCACATTGCTAGGGAGTTTGCCGGTCAGCCGCTGGTGATTCTCAGTGTCAGTCTGGACTCGGATGAAGCGAAATGGAAGCAGTTCATAAGTCAGAACAATATGACATGGATGCAATACCGAGACGGCGGATTTGACGGCAGGCTCGCAAAAACCTTTGCCGTCAATGCGATTCCGCATACCTTTACTATCGACGGCGACGGTGTGCTTCAGGACGAGCATGTAGGAGATGCGAGTATTGAAGGCAAGCTCAAAAAGCTGCTTGAGCAAGTAAAACAACGGCAGAAAACCATTCCTACTGAGCAGGCTGCCGTAAGCGGCACACAGTGATACTCGACCTACCAGAGCTTTACACGATATAAGCATATTGCGGTAGTGTGCCGTAATTTAAGCAGTATCGGATTGAGCCTATGACGCGCCCTATGTATGTGTTCTGTCTAGCCGTCTTCCTCCAACCTGCACCCCATCTGCATGCGCAGGTACCTGCCGTACCGGATTGGGCGCAGCCGGGCTCGCCTACGCACACGCAGGTACCGCCGCCGGTAAATTTTCATAGGCCGACTCGAACCTCCGATACCCCCATAGGTACATTCGACGGCCAGTCGGATGTAGGTGCCGCAGTTGTGCCGGGCAGTTCGGCTTTCAATGCTGCGATGAAGCAGTACACGATTCGATCCGCGGGTTATAACATCTGGTACTCGCGCGATGAGTTCCGATATCTCTGGAAGAAAATGTCAGGCGATGTCTCGCTGGCTGCGGACGCTACGTTTCCGGACCCGAAAGGCTACAACGACCGCAAGGCTGTCCTGATCATTCGCCAGAGCCTCGATGACGATTCTAAGGAAGCCATGATCGGCGAGCATGGCACAGGCATGATCCACTTGGCGCAACGGCCTGAGCAAGGCGGCTCCATGAAGGATATGCAGTTCCGTTTCGGCGGCAGCCTTGACGGTGTACTAGCCAAGCGTATCGGCATTGAAAAGCATGGGGACTCTATCTCAATCTTTGTCAGCCTTGAGGGTGAGCCCATGCACCAGTTCGGGCCGCCTATTTCTCTGCACCTCAATGGACCGTTCTATGTAGGCGTCGGCTTCTGCTCGCACCTGCCGGCAACGGTGGATACTGCCGTACTTTCAGACGTTCTCCTTGAGAACGCAGCAGGCAAAGTGCGTTAGGCTTCTGCTTTGGGAGTATCCGGCATCTTGTCATAGCAGGAGCGTCCTGACAGATGAAGCTGTCCCTTGCACCCTGGCAAGTATGCCGTACTCTCACCGTGACAATGCTTTGCCTTGCGGCACCCGCGCTGCATGCGCAAACCGCCGCAGCCGCGGTATCTGCCGCGCCCGCCCGAGAGCATCTGCGCAGCAAGCTCTTCCTTTATGACCTGCGTGACGGCTCCTCACACTTGGTGTACACCGCCGATTCCGTCTGGGAAGCACCCAATTGGTCGCCTGACGGCAAGTACCTGATCTCAAACTCCGAGGGCGCTATCTACAAGCTCCCCCTGATACAGGACGGTACGGCCACGCCGCAAAAGCTGGCCATACCCCCAAGCTACAGCTGCA
>CAXSHS010000080.1:0-14872 GCA_964237325.1 uncultured Acidobacteriaceae bacterium
CCTCAAACCGGCATGGATCGCTCGCCGGATTACGGCCTGAACGGCTTCACGGCGGCCCAGCATGCCGCATATGAAACACAGTGGCATGCCGAGCATGACAGTGACCCGACGACCCATCTGGTGGAGGAGCCGACGGTATGGCATGGCCCCACATGGGACGACCTGCGCCCGCACCTGAACAACTTCTTTATGTCAGTGCGCACCCGCAAGCCGCCAGTTGAGGATGTTGTATTTGGGCACCACGCGGCTGCCGGGTGCCACATGGCGAACGCGGCGTACTTTGAGAAGAAGGTGGTTGCAGGGAATACTCACGCTATTTGACCCTGCGCCCCCCCACCTCATAGGCTGGTATATAGATACCAAGAGGCCACCATGCTAATCACCATTGCCGACCTTGAGCGCGAGCCGTTCCACTATGACACCTCTTTCCCGCCGGGCGGCATCGAGCTTGGCAGCGATGTCGAGCAGCAGGGACCTTTGCAGGCTGCCGGACTGGCAGAGCTGCTTGAGGAGCATCGCGGACCCAAGGAAATCGTCCAGGATATGCGGCTGCGCGGTACGTACTCGGGTACTTTTCAGGTACCGTGTGCCCGCTGTCTGGACTTCGTAGAGCACTCGCTGGCCGGGGACTATGACGTGCTGTTCCGTCCTATTGGCGTCGATTCCGACGATAAGGAGCACTCCATCGGGGCGTCCGAGACTGAAATCGGCTATTATCAGGATGGCAGTCTTCTGCTTGAAGACGTTCTGCGGGAACAGGTGCTGCTGTCCCTGCCTGCCAGGACGCTTTGCCGCGAAGACTGTAAAGGAATTTGCCCGCGTTGCGGCAATAACAGGAACAACAATCCCTGCTCCTGCGAAGAAGTCCCTGCCGACCCGCGCTGGAATGCGCTGGGCGACTTGCGGAGCCGGATCAAGATTTCCTAAAGCCCGAAGCTGTAGGTAAAATTTGCGCTAGCTGCAAGCGCTTTGCGCTACGAACCACTGAAAGGATTTTTGCCGTGCCCAATCCGAAACGCCGCCACTCCAAGGCCCGCTCCTCCAAGCGCCGCGCCCATGATTTCTTGACCGCTACCGGGCTCTCCGAGTGCCCTAACTGCCATGAGCGCAAGCTGCCGCACCGCGCCTGTGCCAAGTGCGGTACTTACAAGGGCCGTGCCGTGCTTGAGACCAAGGAAGCCGGCTAAGCCATTCTCCTGCTCCTGTCAGGTAGTTAAGGATCTCCTCGCGGCTTTTCCGTCAAAACCACATGCTGCAGTACCCAGGTGTATCTACCTACAGGAGAACGGCCCTAGCCGTACCCCAACCCATGCACACTGTAATTGCCGTTGACGCCATGGGTGCCGACAAGGCCCCGGAGCCGGAGATTTGCGGTGCGATTCAGGCTGCGCGCGAGCTCGGCGTTCATATCTTGCTTGTCGGAGCCAAAGAACAATTGCAACCGCTACTCCTCCAGGCTCTGGGAGGCGAAAAGCTGCCCATTGAGATCGTGCATGCCAGCGAACGCATCGGCATGGATGAGAAGGCAGCACAAGCGGTTCGCAGTAAGAAAGACAGCTCCATGCGCGTAGGGCTGCGGCTGGTGCGTGAGGGCAAGGCTGCTGCTTTCTTGACTGCGGGCAATACCGGTGCTGCAATGGCTACCGCCAAGATGACCCTCGGTGCTCTGCCCGGCGTAGACAGGCCGTCACTGGCCATGGTGCTGCCCACCACTGCCGGTACCCCCTGCGTACTGCTCGATGTCGGGGCAAATGTTGACTGCAAACCTTCAAACCTTGTCCAGTTTGCTGTAATGGGTGAGCTTTATGCCCGCACCGTGCTCAAGATCAAACAGCCGCGCGTAGGTTTGCTTTCCATAGGCGAGGAAGAAGGCAAGGGTAATGAGCTGACCGGTGAGACTTCCCCACTGCTCAAGGCCTTGCCGTTGCACTTCATCGGCAACGTAGAAGGACGCGACCTCTATAACGGCAATGCCGACGTGATTGTCTGCGACGGCTTTGTAGGGAATGTAGCTCTTAAGACGAGCGAAGGATTGACCCGCTTGGTACGCGACATGCTGAAAGACTCCCTGCGGCAGACGGTCACAGCGCAGGTAGGGGCACTGCTGTCGCGTAAAGCATTCTCAACCTTCAAAAGAAAGACAGATCCGTCTGAGTACGGCGGTGCGCCCCTACTGGGAGTGCGCGGCGTTTGCATCGTAGGTCATGGGTCGTCAAACGACCGTGCGATTCGCAATGGTATCCGCGTAGCAGCTGAGTTTGCTGAAGCAGGCGTTAACGGGTTGATCGAAGCAGAGCTGTCCGGCAGCTAAACCCAGTCTAGAGTTCGCTGCCGTCACCGGCCTATTGCGTCCGGTCTACTGGGGTGCAGGTGTTGCAGCATTGGCTGCATGCGCAGCTGCGGCCTTTTGTTGTGCATCGGTCATCTTGCTCTGCTGCTTGTCTGCATTCTTCTGAGCGTTTGCAGCTTTCTTCGCAGCTTTGGACTTCTTGCTCGCTGCATCGGCCTTGATCTTGTCCTGCTTTGCCGTATTGTCCAGCTGCCCAGGGTCTTGCGTGGACGCGCTGGGGTCCGGAGCGGTTTGCGGGGTCTGCTGCGTCTGCGCCAGGATGGGTGCTGCCGTAAGTGTCAGTGCGAGTATGGTACCCAAAATTGTTTTCATACGTTATTACTCCTATTCGTAGCGGTTCCGGCCCATGTGCTAGCCGACCGGGATACGCATACCCAGTACGATGCGCGTTCAGCGGCATAATCGACAGATGAGTTTGTATCTGGCGTTTGATGTTGGCGGCTCGAAAACCGCGGCGGTTCTGGCAAATGAAAGCAATATTCTGGCAAGAGCGGAAAGCGGCAGCATTAAGACAATGCGGCTTTCACCGGCGCAGGCACAAGCGAATCTCCAAGCCATACTGGAAGAGCTTGAGGTGCAGTCAGACGTTCCCATTCGCGGCAAAGTGCTTCGTACCTGCATCGGCACCTCCGGCATCTCCGCGCCCTGTGTGCGACAGTGGCTGCACATAGCCTTTGCAGAGGCTGTAGGCGGCGAGCTCCTGCTACTAGGTGATGAAGTGATTGCCCTAGATGCGGCCTTTCCGCGCTCGCGGGGAGTGCTGGTCATCGCCGGGACAGGCTCGAATATCATAGGCCGCGCAAGTACCGGCGTGATGGTACACACAGGCGGCTGGGGTCCGGCGCTGTCGGATCGAGGCTCCGGCCACTGGATCGGCACTGAAGCCCTGCGAGCATGCTTCCGGGCGATCGATACGGCGTCACCTTCGAGTGCCGATGCTGTAAGCGCCTCCGGCTTTGCGGAGCCGGTACTACCCGGAGACCTGCCGCCCCTGCTGCAACGCTGCATGGCGGCTCTTCGGCTCGCGACGCTTGATGACGTTATTGGAGCGGCAAACGCGCCCGGCTTTCATTCCGCGGCTTTAGTGCCAGTAGTACTTGAAGCCGCCTTGGTAGGCGACGCGCCGGCGAGTGAGGTACTGCGTCAGGCCGGGCAGGATTTAGCCGGGCTGGTAGCAGCTGTTGTACGAAAGATAGAGGTGCTCGAAGGCGGACGCTCGGTGCCGTTAGGCGTGGCGTTCGCGGGCGGCGTGCTCACCCATCTTGCTCCTGTGCGGCAGGCAATGCAGGCCGCGCTTGCATCCTGCCTCCCCGATACGGTGTTGCCCGGGACGCCGGTGGACCCGCTACAAGGCGCGCTGTGGCATGCGCGCGGCAGACCGCAGCTTGCATAGGGCGGCATGATCGTTTCAGATAGGAGCAGATGAGTACGATTGCATTTCTATTTCCCGGCCAGGGTTCGCAGACGGTCGGCATGGGCCGCGAGCTGCACGACACATTTCCCGAAGCGCACACAGTCTTTGAAGAGGCCGACGAAGCGCTCGGCTTCCCCATCAGCAAGCTGTGTTTTGAGGGACCCGAAGACCGCCTGCGGCTGACTGCCTTTACCCAGCCGGCCATTGTTACCGTATCTGTAGCAGCAGAGCGAGTGCTACGCGCACGCGGCGTCGTGCCTGCCGTAGTTGCCGGGCACTCACTAGGTGAGTACGCGGCGCTGGTCGCAGCCGGTGTGCTTTCCTTTGCTGACGCCGTGCGCGCCGTACATGCGCGCGGAACCTACATGCAGGAGGCCGTGCCCGCGGGCAAAGGCACAATGGCTGCCGTGTTGGGGCTCGATGCAGTGGCTGTGACCGAAGCCTGCGCACAAGCAGCCGCGGAAACAGGCGAGGTGGTGTCCGCGGCTAACCTGAATGCGCCCGCGCAGATCGTGATATCCGGGACTGCCGCCGGGGTAGAACGGGCCGGAGTACGAGCAAAAGAAGCGGGAGCCAAGCGATTTGTAATGCTTCCGGTGAGCGCACCTTTTCACTGTGCGCTGATGCGGCCCGCACAGGATAGGCTTGCACCGCTGCTCGAAACCTTGGCGTTTGGTGACGCGCAGATGCCGGTGGTGCCGAATACGCTTGCCCGCGTGGAGCAGTCCGGTGCCGCGCTGCGACGCGCGCTGGTGGAGCAGGTCACCGCCCCGGTTCGCTGGACGGAGTCGATGGAATCTCTGCGCGACCGGTTCCAGCCCGCATACTGGGTTGAGGTCGGTCCCGGCAAGGTGCTGAGCGGGCTGCTGCGGCAGATTGACCGTGCACAAACGAGCTTGAATGTCGAGGACGCGGGGGGCCTTCAAACTACCTTGTCCGCGCTCGATGCACACTGAATTTACACAGAAGAAAGAGATCAAGATGAAATCGCAGTTACTCCCCATTCTCGAAGTCGCAGCCAAGCTCGGCATCCCGGAGAAGTACTTTGAACAGGTTGGCAGGTACGGCGGCAAGGTCAAGCTCGGCCTGCTCAACGATCCTGCATTTCCGCGCAAGGGCAAACTCATCCTGGTCACGGCAACCACGCCGACCGTTTCGGGAGAAGGCAAAACAGTGACCTCCATCGGTCTGACGCAAGGTCTGGAGTACGTGCTGCGCGGCACCGGCAAACGTGTGGTGCTTACTTCGCGCGAGCCATCGCTTGGGCCGGTGTTCGGCATGAAGGGCGGTGCGGCGGGCGGCGGCCTTTCGCAGGTAGAACCGAGCGAGAAGATCAACCTCCATTTCCACGGCGACTTCCACGCGATTACTTCCGCGCACAACCTGCTCGCTGCACTGCTGGACGCGCATATCTTCCACGGCAATGACCTGGGCATCGACCCGGCAACGGTGACCTGGCCGCGCGCACTCGACATGAATGACCGCGGATTACGGCGTATCAGCACCAACATCGCCGGCCCCAAGAAGGACGGCAGCGCACCGCGCGAGGGCTCAAACCAGCAGGCAGGCTTTGTCATTACGGCTGCGTCCGAGATCATGGCGATCGTGGCGCTTGCGAGGGACCGTGAAGACTTGCGGCTGCGGCTTGGCAGCATTATCGTGGCGGAAACACGGACGGGCGAGCCGGTACGTGCGCGTGACCTGGATGCTGTAGGCCCGATGATGGCGTTGCTTGCCGAAGCAATCGAGCCAAATCTGGTGCAGACCACGGAAGGCACCCCGGCCTTTGTCCACGCCGGGCCGTTTGCCAACATCGCGCACGGTACGTCAAGCATCGTGTCGCAGGAGATCGGCTTGCGGCTGGCTGACTATGCGGTGAACGAGTGCGGCTTTGCATCGGACCTCGGTCTTGAAAAGTACATGGACATCGTGACCCGCGTGGCCGGCATTGCGCCTGCGGCAGCCGTGCTGGTGACCACAGCGCAAAGTCTGAAAAATCAGGGACAGGCCATGCCCGAGGATAACGGCAAAGACGACTTGGAGCGCGGCTTCGCCAACCTTGCTAAGCATGTCGCCATCCTGAAAGGTTTCGGCCTGCCGGTAGTGGTCGGCATCAACCATTTCCCCAAGGACACAGACGATGAGCTAGCCCGGCTCAAAGGCTGGTGCGACGCTCAAGGGCTGCCGAACGCGTTTACAGAGGCGTTTACACGCGGCGCAGAAGGAGCGGCGGACCTGGCGCGCGCCGTGCTTGCGGCAACAGACGGCGCGGCACCGACACTGCACACAACCTACGAACTAAACGATTCGCTCGAAGCCAAGATTGAGGCAGTCGCGACAAAGGTCTATGGCGCGGCAGGCGTTGACTTCTCGGACCGGGCACGCACACAGCTGGCACGCTTTGCGGGATGGGGTTTTGGCGAGGTGCCGGTGTGCATCGCAAAAACTCAGTACTCGCTCTCAGACGACCCCAAACTGGCCGGAGCACCCGGCGGCTGGCGCTTGCAGGTAGCGAGTGCCGCCCTGTCAGCCGGGGCAGGCTTTGTGGTTGTCATCGCAGGCAACATGATGCTGATGCCCGGGCTGCCGAAAAGCTCGCGCGCCTCGGGCATTGACGTCGATGCGGAAGGCGAGATAGTCGGGCTGCGCTAACGCGCACCAGGCGGGAGATTACATCATGTCGAATGGGCTCTACGTCATTGCCGGTATCTACCTAATTGCGATGGGCTACTTTCTCAAAACAACACCGGGCGAGTCGGGCCCGTTCGTCAGCGGAGATAATCGGGTCAAACAGGTTGCTACGCCGGCCAAGCGCATCATTGTGATCGCATTCGGCTTGTTGATGCTGGTGTACGGGGTGTACGAAGTTGTGCAGGCTCGCGTACACCGCGACCGTGCGATGCAAAGTACGAATTCACTGCTGAGTCTGGCCGAAGGTTTGTAAACAAGCGATGCCCTACATGCTCAAAACGGAACCGGAGAAATACTCATATAACGACTTGGTGCGCGATGGCGAGACGTTGTGGGACGGTATCAAGAACGCGCAGGCATTGAACTATCTGACGAGCATGCACAAGGGTGAAAAGTTGGTGATCTATCACTCCAATACTGGCAGGGAAGCCGTGGGCACAGCGTCTGTGGTATCGGTTGATGCAAGTGATAAGAAGAACCCCGCCGTGCGCATCAAACCGGATAAGCGCTTTGAACAGGGCCGGTCTTTGAGCGCAATGCGCGAGGCCGCCGTATTTTCAGGCTCTATCCTGTTCCGGCAGTTCCGGCTTTCCGTGGTGCCGCTTACCGATGAGCAGTATGACTGGCTGGTGGGCGGCTAAGCTACACTCAAAAGGCATGCCGGTGGAATCTTTAGCACAAAATCCGGCGAAGTTTGAATACAGTTCCGTCTTGCGGAGCACATTTTTCCAGATCAGAAACGGATAAGGACTTCATACAAATGCCACAAGCACAGTTAGGTACAAGCACCCTTGGTTTTTCCAGGATGGGTGTGCAACGCGAGCTCAAGTTTGCACTGGAAGGCTACTGGAAGGGAACACGTACAGAGGCGGAGCTGTTGACAACCGCGGCGGAACTGCGCGCGCGCCACTGGAAGCTACAGCAGGCTGCGGGCATCACCAACATCCCCTCAAATGATTATGCGATGTATGACCATGTGCTCGATATGCTGGTTGCTGTAGGTGCCACCCCGGAGCGCTTCGGCACGGGGCCGGTGACGCTTGATGCCTACTTCGGCATGGCTCGCAACAGCCAGGAACAGACAGCCATGGAGATGACCAAGTGGTTCGATACGAACTATCACTACCTGGTGCCGGAGTGGTCTGAAGGACTTAGCTTCAAAGCAGATCCAACCAAGGCTGTAAGCCAGTTCGAGGAAGCAAAAGCACTCGGCATTGAGACGCGCCCGGTACTGCTGGGACCTTGCTCGCTGTTGCTGCTAGGTAAGCCTGTTGTAGCGGGCTTTGATGTGTGGTCACTGCTGCCGAAGCTGCTTACCGCCTACAAAGCATTGCTTGGTGCTTTGGGGCAGGCAGGCGCGAAGAGTGTTCAGTTCGATGAGCCCTGCCTGGCGACGGACATGCCTGCCGGTGCCGACGCGCACTATCGCGCAGCATACGCAGAGCTTGGGCAAACCGGTTTGCCAATCCACCTGACGACCTACTTCGCGGCACTTGAAGAAAACCTGCCGCTGGCATTTTCACTGCCTGTTGCGAGCGTGCACCTCGACCTGGTGCGTGCGCCTGAGCAGCTTACTGCCGCGCTGCCGCTGGTCCAGCCCTCGCAATCTTTGTCTTTAGGATTGGTGGACGGCCGCAACATCTGGGTCAACGATTTCGAGCGCAGCCGTGGGCTGATCAACCAGGCTGTAGCCGCGCTTGGGGCGGAGCGCGTGGTGCTGGCGCCCTCCTGCTCACTACTGCACGTACCGGTAGACGCCGCGGGCGAAACCCGTATGCAGCCGGTGGTGCGGTCGTGGTTAGCCTTTGCCGTGCAAAAGCTTGACGAGCTCCATGCTTTAGCCAGCGGAGCGGATCAAAGCTTTGCCGAGCACGTCGCCAACAAGGCGGCGCTCGCCTCGCGCGCCGCCGCCGAGTCCAGCCGCAATGAGACTGTTCGCGCCATTATCGCAGCCTTGCAGCCGAACGACTTCAAGCGCGATCTGCCGTTTGCCGGGCGTGCTGAAGCGCAGGCAAGCGTACTGGGCCTGCCGCTGCTGCCGACGACAACCATCGGGTCCTTCCCGCAAACCCCCGAGGTGCGGAAGGCGCGTGCCGGCTGGCGCTCCGGCAGCTTGACGCAGGAGCAGTACGAAAGCTTTTTGGAAGAGGAAACAGTACGTTGCCTCCGCGAGCAGGAAGCTGCCGGCCTGGACCTGCTGGTACACGGCGAGTTTGAGCGCAATGACATGGTGGAGTATTTCGGCGAGCAGCTGGAAGGCTTTGCCTTTACCCAGAACGGCTGGGTGCAGAGCTATGGCTCACGCTGCGTCAAGCCGCCGGTGATTTACGGCGACGTACATAGGCTCAATGCAATGACCGTACGCTGGAGTGCGTTTGCACAGAGCCAGACCAAGCGTCCGGTAAAAGGCATGCTCACCGGCCCCGTCACGATCCTGCAATGGTCGTTTGTGCGTGACGACATCGCGCGCAAGGAAGTCACTTTCCAGATCGCGCTCGCTTTGCGCGACGAGGTGCGCGATCTGGAAGCAGCCGGTATCAAGGCTGTGCAGCTGGATGAACCGGCGCTGCGCGAAGGCTTGCCCTTGCGTCGCAGCGGCTGGGAAGAGTACCTGAAGTGGTCGGTCGAAGCGTTTCGGCTGGCGACCTCAAGCGCGCAGGACACTACACAGATTCACACCCACATGTGCTACTGCGAGTTTGAGTCGATCCTGCCAGCGATTGCAGCGCTCGATGCGGACGTGATCTCCATGGAGTCCGCACGGTCGAAGGGCGAGCTGCTCCATGCCTTCAGCCATGCGGCCTACCCAAACGGCATTGGTCCGGGCGTGTGGGATATCCACTCTCCGCGTGTGCCGCCCGAGGGGGAGATGGAGTCACTGCTGCGTGCTGCGGGCGAAGTAATATCGCCAGAACAGTTGTGGGTCAATCCCGACTGTGGCTTGAAGACTCGCGGCTGGAGCGAAGTGCGCGAGGCTTTACGCAACATGACCGCCGCAGCGAAAGCGGTACGTCAAACGCTCGTAGTAACTGCCTAAATGAGTTGGGGCGTCAACCGCGCCCCTTTCTCAGTCCGGCCCTACATACAGCTCAACCGGCGAGAAGCCGATTTCCTTGCTTTGCAGATTCACTACCAGGAACAGCGGCGTCTTGCCGCCGTTGACATTCACACCCATCACCACACCCTTGCCCTTACCGGTGCCCACAGTTTTGGTGATGCTGATTTTGTGCGAGCGGATGACTCCGTAATCGCCTTCCGGACCCCAGTCCTTAGAAAACTGTGCATAGTTGTAGCCGCTGTAGCGGTCGCTGTGCTGCTTCCAGGCCGGGTCGTTGGTCCAGTAGGCGAAAGCATCGGGCAGGTCATGGTTCTCAACCAGCGAAAAGAAGTGGTTGACCCGGTGCTGCTGCGGCCAATCCCAGAAAACCACGGTGAGGATCGCGGCAAGCACAGCTACTCCGAGTGTAGCCAGAACGCTGTTGCGAATCAGGTTGTCGCGACGCGGGTCGTAGCGCGGTGCATCCAGCAATGTCATCGCGGTGCTCGCCTCCTGTGGCTCATGCGATTAAAGCATTCCTTCCAGGTGTATGGGAATGCTCTTCCGCTTGTGAGGATAGCTGTATAGACACGCCGATGCATCATTCGGTTCCCGCCTCGATCAAAGACTATAACTGGTGGCCTTGCGCTCGGCGGCACGCTCCAGCGCCAATGCGATCAGGCGGTCGATCAGCTCCGGGTAGGGTACGCCCGAGGCAGCCCACAATTTGGGGTACATGCTGATAGCGGTAAAGCCAGGCATGGTGTTGATCTCATTTAGATACATACGACCCGGCTTGCCGGATTTGCTGCCGGGCTCCATTAGAAAGTCAACCCGAGCTAGGCCGGCACAGTCGCAAGCCTGGAACGCGCGGATCGCCATCGTACGGATCTCCTTCGCTTGCGCCTTACTCAGCTTTGCCGGGATCACCGCTTCCGAACCTGCCTTGAGGTACTTAGCCTCATAATCGTAGAACTCCTTGGCCGGCACAATTTCGCCCACAACGGATGCTTCCGGTGCGTCATTGCCCAGTATGGCGACCTCCAGTTCGCGCGCCTTGCCTGTGCCCTTGCGACCGCCGCCTACCGCTTGCTCCACCACTAGCTTGCGGTCATAGTTCGCAGCCAGCTTTAGTGCCGCGCCAAGCTCCTCCCGGTCATGCGCCTTGCTGATCCCGACAGAAGAACCGCCGTTTGCAGGCTTTACAAACAGAGGGTAGTTCAAAGCTTCCTCAATGGCTGTAATCGTTTTGCGGGGGCTTACTTGCCAAGCCGAACGCAGCAGCGTAACGTGCCTAGGAATGGGCAGTTTGGCAGAGGCGAACAGCTGCTTCATCACATCCTTGTCCATGCCCGCGGCAGAGCCTAGTACACCCGAGCCCGCATAGGGGATACCGGTCAGCTCCAGCAAACCCTGCATGGTACCGTCCTCGCCGAAGGTGCCGTGCAGGATGGGAAGCACCACGTCAAGGGCAAGCGCCTCTGCGTCCGGCATACTCTCCATCTGAAACGGCATAAATCCAGCGCCTGATCCAGGCGGCACCGGTGTGACCGGGCTTTGCGTCAGCTCAGAGATCGAAGTAGTTGGCAGCGGGTCAACGGAGCAAGGCTGCTCGGCCTCGGCTGGACTGCTAATTGACTGCGCAAGCAGCAGTTCGGCATTTCCAGAGGTGAGCCAGCGGCCTTCCTTCGTGATTCCGATGGGAACGACTTCGTACTTGTCACGGTCGATCGCTGCGAGAACCGACGCGGCAGAGAGCAGGGAAACCTCATGCTCACCGCTTCTGCCGCCGAAAAGAATACCTACCCGCAATTTATTCATGCCCCTCGATAGTAGCTGGCTTTGGCGAGTTCAATGGATGTGGCTTGCTGAAAAGCATTGGTAAGCATGATGCGTCCACAGTTCAGTAGCAATTCCCACTATGGGAAATGTTTCAATCTGGGTCAAGAAATAAGAAGACACCTGTTATTCAATTCGCTTTCCATGGAAAATCCTTGGGGAGCCGCCGATAGTGGATTTGGGTTCGCATTGCTACTTCTTGCCGGTCCGTAACAGCAGGGTGCGAGTTTAAGTACCAAAATCTCTATGCCACGAGGCATCGCCATGAACTATCTATTACTACTTGTTGCCCTCTTTGCTCTTGCTTGTGTGAGCATGCGTCATTTCTTGCAGTTCGCTTTGTGTCTGCAATGTCTTCGTGAGCGGAGTTCAGCCTTAAAGCTTTCCTTGTTGAGACAACTTGCGATCTACCCTGTCTATTCGCAAGCAAAGCGGCGAACCGGTACCGCTTTTGGCATAGTGGGACTGGCAGTTTTTTTCATGGGACCCGTCATGAAGGCGCAAACAGCGCACTTCTATGCAGCGCAAAGTACCATCGGCACCGGCTTCAATGTTCCCGCAGGTATCGCGATAGACAATGCAGGTAATGTATACGTCACAGATCAGCGTAACGATCGCGTGCTGAAGGAAACATTGTCAGGGGGTACGTACACACAAAGCACAATTGTCACTCTAAAGAGAGGAAGCCAACCGGACGGAATTTCTGTTGACGCAAATGGCACTCTCTATGTAGCTAGTTTTGGCGGTAATCTTATCTTGAAGGAAACACTTCTTGCGGGAGCTTATGTTGAGAGCGCCATACCGACTAGCAGCCTTGACCGTCCAAGCGCTGTAATTGTTGATGGTAGCGGGGCACTGTACATAGCTGACTCTGGAAACAATCGCGTTCTCAAAGAGATCCCAACTGGCAATGCATATGCTGAAAGCATACTCGGAAGCGATTTACAGTGGCCAGCAGGATTAGCATTAGATAATAGCGGCAGCTTGTATATAGGCAGTTATTTTCAAAACACTCTTACCAAGGAAACACCTACTACAGGTGGCAAGTATACCCAAAGCACAATACCGACAACCGGCATTCATGGTCCCTGCGGTATTGCTGTAGATCCCAACGGAAACATATACATTGCAGACTCAGACAATGGTCGGATAATCGAAGAGGTTCTATCAAGTGGAAACTACACTCAAATCGTAGTGCCCGCAGAGGGACTGAGCGACGTTGACGACGTAAAGCTGGATGCAGCCGGTAATATTTACATCGCAGATGCGTATAACAATAATCGCGTTCTTATACTTAGAAAAAATGGATTGGATTTTGGAAGCGTGCCTACTGCAAGCAAGAGTGAAACATTTTCGCTCCTATTTACATTTGACGCTGCAGTGAATCTAGGCACAGCTCCCGTAGTTTTAACGCAAGGTGCAAGCGGTCTCGATTTCGCAGCTGTTTCTTCCGGAACCTGCATCGCTGGACAGTCTTATAACGCCGGTGATACCTGCTCGGTAGATCTGGTATTTACTCCGTTACTCTCCGGCCCACGCTACGGAGCAGCTGTGTTGAAGGATAGCTCCAGCAATGCAATTGCAACCGGCTATGCATATGGTATCGGCATAGGGCCGCAAGTAAGCTTTTCGCCAGCTGTTCAGAGTACTGTCACCAGTGGGGGGTTGTTCAATCCTCGTGGCCTGACTTCAGACGGAAACGGCAACCTCTATGTCGCCGATACTGACCATAATCGTGTACTCAAAGAGACATACTCGGGCGGAGCTTACACGGAGAGCATAGTTGCTTCGAAGGGCCTTCAGTATCCTATCGGTGTGGCTGTGGATGGTGCGGGGAACGTCTACATTGGCGATTGCTTCCATGGTCGTATCGTAAAGGAAACTCTTTCACGCGGCAGCTATCTTGAGAGCACTGTAGTCAAAGGCATCAGCTGTCCGCAGGCGATTGCACTTGACGGCAGCGGTGATATGTATGTTGCCCAGGGTGGCGGCAATGTTCTTCTTGAAACAATTTCGCCTGCTGGTTACACCCAGACAACTGTAATCTCAAGCGGGCTTTCCGATGCCGACGGCATCGCACTCGATGCGAGCGGCAATCTTTATATTGCTGATGACGGAAACAACCAAATTGTTAAGGAAACCCTAAGTAGCGGCGTTTATACCGCAAGCATTATACCGACGAGCAGGCTCAACCATCCCAGGCAGATAGCGGTGGATGCTTCCGGTAATATCTTCATTGCCAATGCAAATAATGGCAGCATTCTTAAAGAAGCTTTAACGAACGGGAGTTATGTTGAAAGCAAAATTAGCGGCGGCCTGAACGAGGCTGATAGCGTAACAGTCGATGCCGGCGGTAACGTGTATATCGAAGACACGTATCATCGCCAAGTATTGAAAATGGACTATGCCGACGCACCTGGCGTGGCCTTCGCTGCTACAAATGTAGGCGCAACCAGCAGTGCGCAAACGGTAACACTACAAAATATAGGCAATGCTCCACTTGCCTTTCCTGTTCCTGCCTCAGGCAGCAATCCGGCCATATCAGCTAACTTTTCCGTCGATGATTCTGTCATGAATGCCTGTCCTCAAACTTCAACCAACGGATCAGCAAGTGCAAGCCTGGTTCCCGGCGCGAGCTGCGCACTCGCAATTAGCTTTGCGCCGACAGCAACCGGGTCTTTGCAAGGTAACGTCGTTATCGGCGACACAAACTTGAACGCTGCGAACGCGCTCCAGGCAATTACACTGGCAGGCACCGGTTCCACTGCACCTACTAACTTTGTCTTGTCTGTACCAACAAGTGCCGTTTATGGCAATCCTGTACAGGTTGCCGCTTCCATCACCGCTGGTCAGACCAGTAGTTCAACACCAAGTGGCACAATAGTCTTCTCCGATCAAAACGGTACCTTTGGCTCTAAAGCAGTTACAAATGGTTCCGCAACTCAATCGTATCTTGCCTCCTCAGTGGGGAGCTTCACGCTCAATGGAGCTTTCTCGCCATCCAGCACCGATTACAGTAAGTCTTCTGGTCAGGCTACCATCCAAATCACAGCAGCTCAGCTCAACCTTTCAGCTAATGGGATAACCCGCACCTATGGCGCTGCAAACCCGCAGCTTACTGGAGCAATAACTGGTGCTGTTAACGGCGATACTTTCGTGGAGGCTTTCAAGACTTCCGCCACAGCAAGCTCACCAGTTGCTTCGTACCCAATCGTGCCTTCCGCATCTGGCCCCAATTTGAGCAACTACACGCAGAATGTGCAGAACGGTGCACTTCAGATTACCGCTGCCGGACTTAATATCACAGCTAACGACGCAACTCGGACTTACGGGGCAATGAATCCGCAATTTACAGGAACTATGGCCGGGCTTGTCAATGGCGATAACCTCGCGGAAACTTTTACCACCACTGCCACAAACGCGTCGCCGGTAGCAACTTACACTATCGTGCCTTCTGTAAGTGGAGCGGCTGCTTCGAATTACAATCCGACTGTCAAGAATGGAACTTTAACAGTATCTGCTGCCGGATTGAATGTTTCGG
>CAXSHS010000081.1:0-14526 GCA_964237325.1 uncultured Acidobacteriaceae bacterium
AACAGGCCCACCATGGAGTAATAGTCCTTCTGCGGAATGGGGTCGTACTTGTGGTTGTGGCAGCGGGCACAGCCGACGGTCAAGCCCATCAGCCCGCGTGAAACCGCATCGACACGCTCGGCGCGCTCATCCGCGCGACCTTGCACCGGTTCCGCCTGGTCCCAGATCCATGGACCGTCCCCGATGTACGCCGTAGCTGCCAGGTCATCGTGCCGCGCCTCTGCCTCTGCCGTGTTCTGCTTCGCCTGGGCTAAAAAGTCCCCGGCGAGCTGCATACGAACGAACTGCCCATACGGCACGTCCTGGTTCACAGCCTTGATCACCCAGTCGCGGTAGACGTAGGCACCTTCAAACTGCATGTAACCTCGGCCTTTCGGATCAAGACCGCGCACGTCGTCATCGGCGTAGCGGGCTACGTCGAGCCAGTGGCGGCCCCAACGCTCGCCGTAGTGCGGCGACGCTAGCAGGCGGTCGACTACTTTGGCGTAGGCATTCGAGCTCTTGTCCTTTTCAAACGCCGCGACTTCTTCAGGCGTCGGCGGCAGTCCGATCAGGTCCAATGTGGCGCGACGGATCAGCGTGGGCCGGTCGGCGGCTGCTGCGGGTTTTAACCCCTGCTCTTCCAGCTTGGCCAGCACGAGCCGGTCGATAGGCGTTTTTGCCCAGCGGGCGTCTTCCTTGGCTATCTTCGGCTCATCCGGCATGTGCAACGGCTTGAAGGACCAGAAATCCCGCTGCGCTGCCGTCAATGTATCCCCGCCCGCCCGCGCTGCCACGGTCGGCGCGACGGACCAGGGAGCACCCATCTTGACCCACTCTCCCAGTGTGGCGCGATCCGCGTCACTGAGCTTGGCGCCGCCTTTGGGCATCTTCAGGTGGCCCGTCTGATTCACAGCCTCCATCAGCAGGCTCTTGGAAGGATCACCGGGCACGAGTGCCGGGCCGGAGTCCCCGCCCTTGAGCAAGGCATCGCGCGAGTCAACACGGAGCCCGGCTGCTGCTCCATCGGTGTGGCACTCATTGCAGTTGTTTGCCAGGATGGGCCTGACTTTATTTTCAAAAAATTCGCTATCCTGTGCCTGCATCGGTTGAAGGCCAGTGTGCACAGCAGCAACAACAGCGGCTGACGCTCCGGCAATGGGCGTGGGGGATGCTGCGGGTGCACTCGAAGCTGGAACAGAAACCGGAGTTGCAGCGGCAGCCGCAGGGGTGCCGGACCACACGGCTCCGGCCTTGATCCAAGTTTCGATTATGGCAATCTGCGCATCGTCGAGCTTGCCCTTCGGCGGCATCTTCAGGTCGCCGCTCTGGTGTACCGCTTCTAAAAGCAGACTTTTCGACGGATCGCCCGGCACAATGGCCGCCCCGGAGTCGCCGCCCCTGAGCATCGCCTCGCGCGAGTCCAGCCGCAAGCCGCCGGCCATCCGCTCGGTATGGCACTTGTAGCAGCTGCCGGCAAATATCGGCTTCACTTGCGTTTCGTAGTACGCCGGCGAGGATGGCGCGGGCACGGCATCCTGCGCGCGCAAGCTTGACGCAAGCATCGCGATTCCGCAGAGGGAAAGAGAAGCCGTAGCTAGAAGTGGAAGTGCCTTCATAATTTGCTCTGTTTGCCTGAGTTCTATTTCTGCTGTCCTGCGTCTGACTGCGATTGCGATCGGTGGATGCCGTACGAAAGCTGCTCGACATATGAAAGCTGCTCAATAAATTCCGGCGTGTGCCGGCGCTCAAGAAACGGCAGCTCGGAGTGCGGTACGGGCATATCCGCGATCACGTTGGTCGCCGCGCCCATTTCATCTGCATAGGGCGCAAGCACAATGAGGCGCGTACCGAGAAACAAAGCCTCTGCGACGTTGTGCGTAACAAATACGATGGTCGGCTTCGTCTCGCGCCAGATGCCCAGCAGCAGCTCCTGGAGCGAGATGCGCGTGGACGGATCGAGCGCGCTGAACGCTTCATCGAGCAGCAGCACGGAAGGTCGCATGATGAGCGCCTGTGCGATGGCGAGGCGCTGCTGCATGCCACCCGACATGCGATGCGGATACTTGGCTGCGTCGGCTTGTTTGAGGCCCATGCGCAGCAATTGCTGCATGGCTTCCTCGCGCAGGTTGCGGCAGAAGCTATAGTAGCTGGGCCGTAGGAAACCGCCGAGGTGGTAGCGTGCCGTTTTGGGGCCGAACATGACGTTCTCAATCGCCGTGAGGTTGGGAAACAACGAGTAGCGCTGCGGCACATACCCGCACCGCGCATCGATGTCGTGTACCGGTTTGCCGCCGACTTCGACTGTGCCGCCTGTCGGCTGTTCTTCGCCCAGGATCAGGCGCAGCAACGTGCTTTTGCCGCAGCCCGTTTCCCCAAGGATGACGATAAATTCACCGGGTTCAAGGTCAAGGTTGATCTGAGAAAGCACGGTGCGGCGCTCACCGCTGACAGCTGGGTACGTCTTGGAAATGCCGCGCAGCCGAATGGCCGCATGTATGCCCGCAGGGGCTGATGCAGCAACAGGATTTCCAAGCGCCGGTGCGGTTAAAGCCATGGATGCAGCCTCCTGTTCACAAGGCGCAGCATGGTATCGAGCAGGAATAGAAGCAGCGCAATCCACAGCACATACGGCAGGATCACATCCATACCCATGTGCCGCCGCATCAGCGCGATGCGGTACGCCAGACCATCCGTCGAGGCAATCATCTCGCCGGCAAACAGAAACAACGCGAGCGGCTTCAGGTTGAGTCGAACGCTGTTGATAATTTGCGGCAGGATCTGCGGCAGCACGACGCGGTAGGCGACATCACTGTTTCCGCTCTGGAGCGTGAACGCCTTGACAACCTGCTCACGGGGTACCCCCCGCGCCATCTGGAACGTGTCGAGTGCAAGTGTAGGCGCGACGCCGATCACCATCAGCATGATCTTGGACCACTCGTCAATTCCGAAAACCAGGAACAAGATCGGTAGCAATGAGAGCGCGACAATCTTGTCGAGGAAAAGCGTAAAGCGGTGAAACACCGCGCCGCAATAGGGAAACACGCCCATGTGCAGCCCTAGCAGAATAGCGGGCACCATGAGCAGGAGCGCAATGCCGAAACGCCGTGAGCTTGCCGCTGTATCCTTCCACAACATGCTGCCGTGGATCTGCTGCCAGCGCGTGGCACCGTCGGGCAGCGCCTCATCTTCTTCTGCGGGCTGCAATACAGATGCGCGAACGCCCTGCGCAAGCTGGTGTGCGGAGGGAGCAATCCGGTCTTCCGGGTTATCACGATGGCGTGCTGCCGAAAAGTGCATGTACAGCCCAATAGCCGCAAGAAACAGCAGCCATGAGAGCAGCTGCACGGCACTCCCATGCGGGCGCGCCTGCACCCGCAGCAGCCGACCGGGATGGAACGCCGACGCAGCCACTAGAGACCGCCCTGCCCGGCCATGTGCATGTAGGTTGACGAGAAGCGAAGCCGAACGCGATCCTTTTTGCCCTGGACCGTGCCGTCCGGGTACAGCACGGCAACATCATCCGCCGAAGCGGCACGCTCGCCCAGTAGCCCATGGTGAAAGCAGAACTGCCGCACCAGGTCCATCTGCTCCCGCAACTTCGCACTGTCGGTATAGCCGGTCGCAGCCTGCGGCGTTGCGAACAGGAAGGTGGTTTTCAATTGATCGCGGTACGAAGCCGGACTGTCGTCGGATGCCGCGGCACTGCCGCTGATGGCCTTATCACTCGCCGCGCCGGAAGCGGTAAGCTGCGCCATCGTCTCGTACCACGCGCCGGTAATGGCTTTGGCGAAGCGCTCGCCCGAGCCGTCAGGCCGCTTGAGCACCTCGGTCCGGACGACCAGCAAATCAAGAATTTCACCCGGGATTTTTGAAGAGTCGAAGATGTCGCTGATGCCCTTGTCCTGCCGCTCAATCTCTGACACCAGCGGCTTCCAGGTCACTACCGCCTGGCCCGAGCTGCTGTTGGCAAACGCACCCACAATATCCGAATCGGACGTGTTGACCAGCTTCAGGCGCGGCAGCTGGTCGCCCAAACCGTTGAGCACCATGGCGCGCTCCAGCAGGTACTCTGAAACCGTTTTCTGTACCAGCAGCACGCGCTTGCCTGCCAGGCCGTTGAGCTTCAGCCCGTCGCGGGTCAGGATGGCATCATTTCCGTTGGAATAATCGCCTACGATGATGGCCGTTGAGTCCACACCGGACGCGGCAGGTAGATCGAGCGCCTCCATGTTGGTCATGGTGCATGCGTCGAGGTTTTTTGCTACAAATGCATCGAGCGATGCGGCATAGTCGAAACGTCGAACTTCAATCTCGACGTTGTACTTCGCGGCCCATTTTTTCAGAATGCCGGACTTGGCCATGTAGGAGTAAGGATTCCAACCTGCATAGACCGACCAGCCGATAACAAATTTCGGCGGAGCGGCGGCTTGGGCCGGCGCGAGGCCGATCGTCGACAAACAGAATAGAAAACACATGGCGCGCACAAACGACCGGCAACAGCACTCAAGGCGTCGGCCGGGTTTGAAACCTTTACTTACGATATTTGGGACCCGCAGGGCCGGTGCCGGAAAAACCCTCATTTGATTCAAGATAAATGAAGCAACGTTACATTCTCAGGGCCTCTATATCTACTTATACCGGCTATAAAGGATTTTACTTGGCAGCTTCCCGCGTACCTGCGCACAGCATGCTTTCGAATGTGGCATCTCCCCTCGATCGTCAAAGGCATTTGCGGACACAAGCCGACAGCTTTGCCCCCGCCCGCGACATCACTGCGCAATCCCCCCGACAATTGTCCGCAGTCAGTACATCCCCTGCGTAGTACAAATAACTGACTTGCCTTACTCCCGATTTTTATCTTCACCAAGGAATGCATGCAGACAGAGACTCGCCATCGCACCCTGCTCCTTGCCGCGTTATTCGCCGGCAGCCTTTGCGCTGTCGCGCAGACGCAAGGGAACGAGCCGATCAAGCTGGGTGTGTCGCGTAGTGAAGCGAAGCGGACGATGAGCGATCTTCATCCCCGATCGACGTTTCACGTGCAGGGTCATCCGGACTGGATGGCGGTGACGCCGGATGCGGTGTGGGTCACGAGCTCAGGCGCGAACGTGATTACCGAGCTCCGAGCTTCCACCGATCAGACAGGGAAAACCGTCTCCGTAGCAAAGCCGTGCTCAGGACTGCTGTTTGCCTTCGGCAGTCTGTGGATTCCAAGCTGCGGTGACCATGCGCTGATACGCGCCGAAGCAGGCAACGGCAGCATCCTGGCCAAGATCGCCGCAAGCCCGGCAGATTCTGAAGGCGGTATTACGGCCGGCGCGGGATCGGTGTGGCTGGTTACAGGCGCGGGCGGCACACTCACGCGAGTGAACGGAAATACGAATGCGGTGGAAGCGGCCATCTCGATACTTTCCGACTCCTCGAACCCGCTCTTTGCCGACGGTTTTGTCTGGGTAAGCTCGCATGGGCACGATGCTCTCTTGAAAGTCGATCCGGCAGTAAACAAGGTTGTCGCTACGATCGCCGTCGGCAAGGGTCCGCGCTTTCTCACCGCCGGCGCAGGATCAGTGTGGACGCTGAACCAGGGCGATGGAACCATATCGCGTATCGACACCAAGACAAGCCGCTGCGTTGCCGCTGTCGAGGCAGGCCTTCCGGGAGAAGGCGGCGAGATCGCCTTCGGTTTCGATGCAGTGTGGGCCACAGTCTTCGGCTTTCCCATCACGCGCATCGACCCTGCTACAAACCAGGTCACCGCGCAATGGGCAGGTGCAGGCGGCGACAGTATCCGCACGGGCCATGGCTCGCTGTGGCTTACAAACTTGCGCACCGGGGACATCTGGAGATTTGCACCGGACACGCTGAAATAATGCTCCTGTCTCCATGGACTTCGTACAACAAGGCCCACTCACCGGGCAAAGGAGATTGCTGCATGGTTTCATCCATTCTCTGGGAAGAGACGGTCGCAGGCGGGGCCACATGGTCGCACGTGCTCAAGCGCGGCACCTCGCTCCGCATTGTCGATACAGAAGGAGGCGCCAATGTCGGCGCATACTTTCTCAACTTCGAGCTGCCTGCGGAACGCTTCAACCTGCCCGATACGCTCAAAGCTCAGCACACGGCGAAGCTCACCGCAGGCCACGTGTTGATGTCGGATATGGGCCGCATCCTGTGCTCCATCACGGAGGATTCTCTCGGCTGGCACGACCCGCTCTGCGGCGGCTCAAGCGCGACCCTGGTCGAGAAAAAATACGGTGCTGCCGACTATCAGGAGCACCGCAATGCATGGCACCGCAATGCGCAGGATGGCTTCCTGATCGAGCTTGCAAAGTACGGTCTGGGACCGCGAGACCTGCAAGCGACGATGAATTTCTTCAGCAAGGTGCAGGTCGCCGAAGATGGGACGCTTGACTTCATAGCGGGCCACTCACCCGCAGGCAGTTCCCTCGAGCTACGCGCCGAGATGAACACGCTGGTGATCCTGAACACCTGCCAACATCCGCTCGACCCTTCCCCCATATACGCTCCGAAGCCCGTAGAACTTGTTTTGAGCCGCGTGCCGCAGCCTGCCACGGACGACTTCTGCTTTACTTCGCATCCTGAAAATGCCCGCGCCTACACCTTGACGGAGCGATACTTTCTTTAGCGTTCTCACACATATCGGGAGACAGTTTTGGCAATACCACTTACTCCAAGCAAGCTCGACCCGGCTGCGGCAAGTTACACCGCAACTGTAAAGGCGGGCGATCCGTTTCTACGCGAGATACATCGCGGCCAGTACGTCCGCATTGTCGACCTTGAAGGCAATCAAGCGGTCGACACCCTCTTTTACAACGCGCACGATTATGCCGAGCGTTACAGCGGGCAGGATACGGTTCGCAACCAGGGCAATCTCTATCTCACTACCGGTACCGAACTGATTTCGACCGCAGGCAACGTACTGCTGACAATCGTGGCCGACACCTGCGGTCGCCACGACACCTTCGGCGGCGCGTGCTCGGCTGAGAGCAACATGGTGCGCTACTCGCTTGACAAGCGACCCATGCACGCCTGCCGCAATACCTTTCTGAAAGGTGCGTTCGCCTGGGGGCGAGGGCTTGGAAAGCGCGACCTGAGCAGTAACATCAACTTCTTTATGAATGTTCCGGTTTCATCGGAAGGCACCCTTACATTTGAAGACGGTATCTCCGAGCCGGGTAAGTATGTCGAGCTGCGCAGCGAAATGGACACGCTGATAGTTATCAGTAACTGCCCGCAGCTCAACAATCCCTGCAATGGGTATAACCCCACACCGGTACAAATCCTCATCTGGGAGAGTGATGTTCTCTAAGGTACTTATCGCAAATCGTGGGGCCATTGCCTGCCGCATCCTTCGCACGCTGCGCAGGATAGGCATCGCCTCAGTCGCCGTGTACTCCGAGGCCGATGCGCATGCGCCTCATGTGCTTGAGGCGGATGAAGCGGTGCTGATGGGTGGGGCACCGGCAAGCGAAAGCTATCTTGCGGTGGACAAGGTACTCGCAGCCGCCCGGCAAACTGGTGCCGACGCCATCCACCCCGGCTACGGTTTTCTAAGTGAGAATGTCGAGTTTGCACGTGCTTGCGAAGCAAGCGGCATCCGCTTCATCGGTCCGCGCCCCGAGCATGTGGAGGCGTTCGCGCTCAAGCATACGGCGCGCGCGCTTGCCGAGCAGTCGCATGTGCCCATTTTGCCGGGAACCGGGGTGCTTGCCTCGCTCGATGAGGCGCTTGCCGGTGCCGCTGCCCTGGGCTACCCGGTCATGCTCAAGAGCTCCGGCGGCGGCGGCGGGATCGGCATGCGTGTGTGCCATACAGGCGCTGATCTTGACCAGGCATGGGAGCCCGCTTCGCGGCTAAGCCGGAGCAACTTCGGCAACAGCGGGCTCTACCTTGAAAAATTCCTCGCCCGCGCCCGGCATATCGAAGTCCAGCTGTTCGGCGACGGCAAAGGCGAGGTCATCGCGCTTGGCGAGCGCGACTGCTCCGCGCAGCGCCGCCACCAGAAGGTGCTGGAAGAAACACCCGCTCCGGGGCTCGCTCCCGCTACCCGTAAAGCCATGCTCGATGCCGCCGTGCTGCTGGGCAAGTCCGTCAACTACGCCAATGCCGGGACTGTCGAGTTCATCTACGACGAAGATACGAGCGAGTTCTACTTCCTTGAGGTCAATACCCGCCTGCAGGTGGAGCACGGCGTTACCGAGCAGGTCACCGGCATCGACTTGGTCGAGTGGATGATCCTTGAGGCTGCCGGTGAACTGCCGCCGCTGATCGCCCCTACACCTCGCGGTGCGTCCATGGAAGCCCGTATCTACGCCGAAGACCCCGCGAAAAACTTCCAGCCTACCCCCGGCCTGCTCTCGCACGTCCGCTTCCCTGCCGGGCTTGCAAGAATCGAGACCTGGGTCGAATCCGGCAGCCGGGTCACACCGTTCTACGACCCGATGATCGCAAAAATCATCGTAACCGGCAAAGACCGTGCCGACGCCGTACACAAGATGCAGGCTGCGCTTGCCGCAACTGAAATCTACGGCACGGAGACGAACCTGGCTTACTTGCGTGCCGTCACGCATGCGCCCGAGTTCGTCGAAGGCACCGTCACTACCGCCTATCTCGGCAGCTTTGCTTTTCACCGCTCTGCGCTTGAAATCCTCGAAAGCGGCCCGCAAACGACGGTACAGGACTTGCCCGGACGCATCGGCTACTGGCACGTGGGCGTGCCACCCTCCGGCCCCATGGACCCGCTCGCCTTCCGCATCGCAAACCGGCTGGTCGGCAACCCGCAAGACGCAGCGGCAATCGAGATGACGACCATCGGCGGCCGCATCCGCTTCCACTCGGATACCATGGTCGCCGTCACCGGCGCGGACATGGATGCGAAGCTCGACGGCAAACTCATTGCCCGGTGGCAGGCCGTCACTGTCAAGGCCGGCAGCGTTCTCAAGCTAGGCTCGGTACGCGGCGGCGGGGCGCGGGCATACCTCGCAATCCAAGGCGGCCTGGACGTACCGCAGTATCTCGGCAGCCGAGGCACGTTCATGCTAGGCGGCTTCGGCGGCCACGCCGGACGAGCGTTGACAGCGGGCGATGTCCTGCACTTTCTCCCGGTGAGCAGCCCGGCATCCCTCCTCACGCTTGGCGAAGCCGCTACGCCGGTCTACAGCAAGCACTGGCAGCTCGGGGTGCTTTTCGGCCCGCAGACAGCACCCGACTTCTTCACAGAAGACGATATCAAAATGCTGTTCTCCACGGACTGGAAGGTCCACTACCAAAGCGATCGCACCGGCGTGCGACTCGTGGGCCCAAAACCGACCTGGGCGCGACCTGACGGCGGCGAGGCGGGGCTGCACCCCTCAAACATCCACGACAATGCCTATGCAGTCGGCGCAATCGACTTCACCGGCGACATGCCCATCCTGCTCGGTCCCGACGGCCCCAGCCTGGGCGGTTTTGTGTGCCCCGCTGTAGTAGTGCAGGCCGAATTGTGGAAGCTGGGCCAGCTCAAGGCAGGCGACCTGGTGCGCTTTCAGCGCCTCGCACTCGCTGACGCAGAAGCTCTTGAACGGCAGCAGGAGGCGTTTTTTGAAGACCTGGCAAAGCCCCTGCCGCTGCTACCTGGGGAATCGAAACCGGAGCTCGCCATCATCCGCCGCGACGAGCGGCGACCCTCTGTAACCTACCGTGCCGACGGCGACAAGTATCTGCTTGTCGAGCTCGGCGAAAACGTGCTCGACCTCACGCTGCGCTTTCGGGTTCACCTGCTTGAAACCGCACTGCGTACGGCCAATCTACGCGGCATCCTCGACATCACTCCCGGTGTTCGCTCGCTGCATGTCCACTACGACAACCGCAAGCTGCCGCGCGAAGAACTGCTGGAAGCCCTCGCAGCTCTGGAACGCGACCTGCCCGACCTGTCAAACATCACCGTGCCCTCACGAACGGTGTACCTGCCCCTCTCCTGGGACGACCCGGCGGCCAAACTCGCGCAGGCAAAGTACATGCAGGCCGTGCGCCCCGACGCGCCCTGGTGTCCCAGCAATATCGAGTTCATCCGCCGCATCAACGGACTCAGCTCCATCGATGACGTGTACCGCACCGTGTTCGACGCAAGCTACCTCGTGCTCGGACTGGGCGATGTGTACCTGGGCGCACCGCTGGCCACACCGCTCGATCCGCGCCATCGGCTAGTTACGACCAAGTACAACCCGGCGCGCACCTGGACGCCTGAAAATGCAGTCGGCATCGGCGGCGCCTACCTGTGTATCTACGGCATGGAAGGCCCGGGCGGCTACCAGCTCGTCGGGCGCACCATCCAGGTCTGGAACACCTACAAAACTACCCCGGTCTTCGAGCCGGGGCACCCATGGTCGCTGCGCTTCTTCGACCAGCTCCGCTTCTTCCCTGTTTCAGGCGAAGAACTGCTGGAGGCCCGCGCGGCCTTTCCGCACGGCAAGTACGATATCCGCATCGAGCAGACAGAGTTCAGCCTGAGCGCTTACGAGACCTTTCTCGACTTCATAGGCGACGAAACGGCAGCTTTCCGCAAGGTGCAGAAGGAAGCCTTCAACGCCGAGCGCGAACGCTGGAAACTGCTGCCGCCCCTCCCCGTGGAAGCCGAGTTCGAGGGCGAAGACACGTCCGCACTGGTGCCGGAGGGCTGCGAAGCCGTTGTTGCTCCCACTACGGCAAGCATCTTCCAAGTCTCTGTCGCAGCGGGCCAACGGGTGCAGGAAGGTGACAAGGTAGTGGTGCTCGACGCCATGAAGACAGAGCTTGTCGTAGCGGCTCCTGCTACCGGCACGGTTGAGACCGTACTTACAAAGCCGGGGGCACTCGTCAACGCGGGTCAGCAGCTCATCATCATTCGAGTAGATGGAGCCACGCAATGAATATTGCCGCTTTGCATGCCCAGTACCGCGAGCGGCAGCTCACACCTGGCGGGCTGATTGACCAGCTCTATAACCGCATGGAAGCCGATCCGGCACCGGTATGGATTGTGCGCGTGCCCAGGTCCCAAGCCCTGGTACGCGCAAACGCGCTTGAGGCGGCGGTTGTCCAGGGAACAGGCAAGTACCCGCTCTTCGGCATCCCCTTCGCGGTCAAGGACAACATCGATGTAGCAGGTATGCCGACCACTGCGGGCTGCCCCGCCTTTGCCTACACGCCGACGAAAAGTGCGCCGGTTGTCGACTGCTTGCTGGAGGCAGGAGCGATCCTGGTCGGCAAAACGAACCTCGACCAGTTCGCCACCGGGCTCGTCGGCACGCGCTCGCCCTACGGCGTGTGCGCGAGCGTCTTCAACGACAGATACATCTCCGGCGGTTCCAGTTCCGGGTCCGCCGTGGCAGTGGCTAAAGGTCTGGTCAGCTTCGCGCTCGGCACGGACACCGCAGGCTCAGGCCGCGTACCCGCCGCGCTCAACGGCATCGTGGGCCTCAAGCCGACTCCCGGCCTCCTCAGCACCACTGGCATCGTGCCCGCATGCCGCACACTCGACTGCGTCTCCATCTTCGCCGGCACATGCGCCGATGCGGCGCTGGTATTTGACGTAGCGCGCGGCTATGACCATAGCGACCCGTACTCACGCGATCTCGCACTCACAACCTACGATTTCGGCTCAAGTCACGGCTTCTGCTTCGGCGTTCCGCATGAACATCAGCTGGAGTTCTTCGGCGACACGGAATCGGAGTCTGCCTACAGGCAAGCAGTCGCCGCCACAGAAGCGCTGGGCGGCAAGCTCATCCGCTTTGACCTTCAGCCGTTCCGCGCGGCAGGGGACCTGCTGTACTCCGGCCCCTGGGTTGCCGAGCGGCTGGCCTGCCTTCAGGAGTTTGTCAGGCACCACGGCGACGCCATGGATCCTACGGTCCGGCAGATCGTCTCTGGCGCGGACCGCTACAGCGCTGTCGATGCCTTCAGAGCCTCCTACCGGTTGGAAGAGTTGCGGCGCATCACCTCGGCTGTGTGGTCGGAGGTTGACGTTCTGCTTCTGCCGACAGTGCCCCGAACCTACACGATTGCCGAGGTGCAGCAGTCCCCTATTGAGCGGAATGCACGGCTCGGCTACTACACCAACTTCGTCAACCTGCTTGACCTGGCAGCGATTGCCGTACCGGCAGGCACCATGCCCGGCGGGCTGCCGTTTGGAGCCTCCTTCATCGCACCGGCAGCCTCTGATTTCGCCCTGTTGCAGCTGGGCGACTACCTCCACCGCGCTCTCAACGAAAGGATTTCCAATTCCCATCACCTGCTTGCCCATGCCCCGGCCTTTGTTTCCAAGGCACCTACTGTGACGCACCTGCCGATCGTCGTCGTAGGAGCCCACCTGAGCGGCCAACCGCTCAACTCACAGCTCACCGAGCGCGGCGGCACCCTGCTTGAAAGCAGCCGCACCACGCGCGAGTACCGCCTCTACGCACTGGCTAACACCGTGCCGCCCAAGCCCGGCCTTGTGTATGAGCCGGGGTTCGAGGGGCCGGGGATTGAGGTTGAAGTGTGGGATATGCCGATTGAAAGTGTCGGCAGCTTTCTCGCGCTGGTTCCGCCGCCGCTCTCCATCGGCACCATCCGGCTTGAGAACGGCCAGATGGTGAAAGGTTTCCTGTGCGAGCCGTTCGCCCTCACAGGCGCGCAGGAGATCACCCGCTTCGGCGGCTGGCGCAGCTACCTGGCACAGCGGGCTTAGGATGACACGTTTCCTATGTAAAAGGGGTCATCCTGAGCGAAGCGAAGGATCTGCTTTCCCGCGCCCTTAAAACGTGTACTTGCCCGAGAACTGCATCTGCCTCGGCTGTAGCAGCAATGAGTTGGTTCCGCTTTGCACAGCTCCATTCTGAAACGCACTGGTGCTGTTCAGGTACGTTCCAAAGTTGCTATTCACACCGCTTGTCTGCACACTTGCGAACCGGTTTGTATTGATAATGTTGAAAGCTTCGACAGATAGCCGCAGCTGCTGCTCGCGGAAGGTATGAAAGGACTTCGCCAAACCGTCATCGACAGATAAATACCCATCAGACCGGAAGTTATTCCGTTGGCCGCTCTCGCCCACGTAGGCAAAGCGCAGGTTGGCAAGCGCCTGGGCAGAAGTGATGCCTTTCAGCGACGTCTCCTGCTGGTTGACCGGATCGTAATGGTGGCCGCCGGTCGGGATCGGACCGGTCTGTACCAGGTTACTGTTGAAAGCGAAGTTGGTGCCCCAGTTGCCGTTAGCTACAGCGCTGTACGGAAAGCCTGTGCTGTAGTGAACCTCGCCGTTCAACTGAAAGCCGCCGAAAAGCAGATCGACCAGGCCGCCCTTGTTCAGAAACTGCTGCCCCTTGCCGAAGGGGAAGGGTGCCGTGTAATACGCGGTGATGTTATGGCGCACATCGAAGTCCGAGTCGGCATAGAGCTGGTGCGGTGAAAACGTGTTGACGATCACGCTGCCTGCAATCCCGTTCCGCTCCGGGTCAGAGCCTTCATCGAGCGACTTGGCATAGGTATAGTTCAGGCCATAGTCTAGGCCATGCCGCAGGGCCTGGTGCAGCGAAAGTTGCAGGGCGTTGTAGCTGCTGACCCCAGTAGTGGACTGCACGTAAATGGAAGACGTTTGCGGAAAGAAAAAGCGGAAACTTTGCCCGCCTGCGGAAGCGGTTGGGTCCGTGTCAGCGGCAAACAGGGCGTTCGTTTCGTTGCCGCGATTCGCGGCAAAGTACGCATAGTATGCCTGCGCACCCCGGTAGCCGCCGAAGGCGAAGTTGGGAAATACATTGTGGAAATAACCCGAGTCGGGAACGGTCGACGGGTCTACACCGGCATCCACCATCTTGTCGTAGTTCGTCGCAGCTTGAAAGTACGTCTGGCCGCTTCCTCCATCTACAAAATTCGTAGGTGCCGCTACATCCACGTTCTGAATAAGGTGCCGTCCCAGGCGCCCCACATACGAAGCTGTAAGGTCCAGATTGTGGGGCAGCTGATGCTGGACCGTCAGGTTGAAAGTTTCTGCATACGGCGTTTTCTGCTGATCGTTGATGCTGTAGTCGAAGGTGAACGCGCTGTCGACCGGCGTGTAAGGCAGCTGCGACCCCCCATTGCTTGACACTGCGGGCACATCGCGGAAACCGGTGAAGCGCGGGTTGGAGTTGATATCCGTAAAGGTTGCAAGATTGGTTTGCGAGAGCGAGAACAGCGATTGCGTATTGGACTGGTACGAGTCAATCACACCCGCGCCGAAGTGGTCGTACGCCATGGCAAAGCCGCCGCGAACTGAAGTTTTATTGTCCTTGGTGGCGTAGGCAAATGCCAGCCGCGGAGCGAAGTTGAGCTTTTGCGGAGTCCAGAAATTCGGCTGTCCATTTGCTGAACCGGAGGCGCGAAAGGAAACCGGCGTGGTATATGCCTGGCCTGTTGCAGCAGCAGAGACGCGGTTCGCAAGGAAAGTGTTCAACGCAATTGTGGGTGCAATCTGCTGGCCGTCTTTCTCATACGGCACGCCCAGGTAGACGTAGCGGATACCGTAGGTCAGCGTAAGCTGCGGCGTGGCTTTCC
>CAXSHS010000082.1:0-14389 GCA_964237325.1 uncultured Acidobacteriaceae bacterium
GGTCGGCGGCGGGCAGAACTCCATTACGGTGGTGCCGGGAGCCAATGGGTCGATACAGCCTGCGGATATCGACCAGTGGTGGCCTGCGATCCGCGAGGCCGGCATGGTGCTGGCACAGCTTGAGATCCCGCTGCCTTCCGTGGTTCGGCTTGCCGAGCGGTGCCGGGCAGCGGGCATCCCGTTGATGCTGGACCCGGCACCCGCGCAGGCGCTGCCGCCGGAGCTGCTGTGCGCGGTGACGTGGCTTACGCCGAACGAGACTGAGACGCGCGCACTGTGCGGCGTGGACATTACGCAAGCCGGGGAGCGGGAGCTGCGGGCAGCGGCGGAGAGTCTGCTTGCAAAAGGGGTGGGCGGTGTAGTGCTGAAGCTCGGTGCGCGCGGCGCGTACCTGCTGCATGGGGGAGTCGCACGCTGGATCGAGCCGTTTGCGGTGGAGGCAGTGGATACTACAGCGGCGGGGGACGCCTTCAACGGAGCTTTTGCGGCCTCGCTAATTCAGGGAAGCGATCCGTGCGCTGCTGCCCGTGTCGCGGCTGCGGCTGCGGCTTTATCTACTACGCGGGTCGGTGCCATGCCTTCCATGCCTAGCCGCGACCAAGTGGAGGCGCTGCTAAAAGATTTATGAAACAGGGGGGTGTTCAAGGAAGATATGCGAGAAGTATCTACTTTCTAAAATTAACTAAAACAGGGTCATCCTGAAGAGCAAAGCAATGGAGGATCTGCTTTTCGCGCCGATGGGGGGAAAGCAGATCCTTCGCTGCGCTCAGGATGACCCCTTCAAACTGATTCGAACTTTGCACACACCCTCGAAGCAGAGGGCAGCGGAGTCGAAGGGCTTAGCTTTTGCTTTTGAACTTTGCGCATGGCTGGGGAAAAGCAGGTCGGCTACTGACTGTCCTGGGGGAGAAGCTGGCGCTCCAGGCCGGGCCCTTCCCACAGCAGTGTGGGTTTGACTGTGTCTGTGTTCTCGATCCCGGGTATTTGTCGGATTTGCAGACGGTGGTCTCCGGCGGTAAGCACCGCGCTGACCCGTACGGGTTGCACCGCGTTACCTTCTGCGCCGCAGACTTGTGCCTGCGGGGCAGGCGTGTGCAACGGCGAGCTGCCATCGAGGCTTAACGTGGCAGCGGTGCCGGTGAGCAGGGTAAAGGTGTAGCCGCCGGCGGCGGGCACATGGACGACGCGCTCCAGGGTCGTGCTGTCTGGGGTCGTGCTGTTCGGCATTTGCGGTGTGCTTGCGGTGCGTGGGTGGCCGCCGTCGAGCACTACGCTCTGACTGCTCCATACTTGCGCGCCGCTGGGGTTTGTTACGTGCAGTAGCACGCGGAAGCGGCCTGAGCCGTCGAGCAGCGTACCTTCAGCATCTGGGAAGGCATGCGCGATGCTGCGACCCTGCGCGCGGCTGCCGTCGCCGAAAATCCACTCGAAGCGCCGCCCGTCCGCATCTTCCTCCCCGGCGGTAAAGTCGATCTTCTGCCGGGGCTTCAGGATGCCGTTTGTGTATGTGAATTGTGCATGCAGTGTTGCCGGTTCGCTTATCGGCAGTGCCGCGCCGTCTTCGAGATGGAGGTCGGTGTTCAGCACGCCCTGCAATCTCACCCCGGACACATCGCCCTGCAAGGTGGACCCGATCATGCCGGGGCCGTCCATGGCCCATACGTCGCGGAATGCGATATCACGTACGCGCGGGAGGGGCTGCCGGACCTGGAACAGCGAATACCAGTCTTCCAGGCGAATGTCGCTGAAGGTGTAGTCGGTGTGCGAGCCCTTGCCGTCCGGGTCGGACCATAGCTCAAAGAATGCGAACGGGATCTTGCAGGCGCCGAAGCCGGTACTCAGTACGTCGATGTCGCGCATGTGAAAGTGTGCGCTGTTGAAGGTTTTGCCGGGCCAGTTGACCCGTACCGTGTTCGAGATGCTGGTTGAAACCTCGGTGTCTTCGATCGTGATATTCGTCACGTCATGGCCGGGGACGCGCATGACCGCCGGGTCGTAGCCATCCCAGTTGCCTTGCAGGGCGAAGTTGTCATCAGACGCTCGGATGAAGCTGTTGCGCACCGTGGTATCGCTGCCGCCCAGCCAGTCCATACCGTCCTGGTTGGCATTGTTCGGGTTGCCGCCAATTACCTTGACGTTGTAGAAGCCGATGTGGCGCGAGTCTTTCATCTGGATTTGCCAGGAGCGGCTGCGGGTGATGCAGGTGATGCCGTCGATCTCGATATCGTCGGCGTTGTCCATCACGATAACGTGCCAGTTTTGCTTGTGGATCCAGCCGGTGTCGTCGTGCGGGTTCTGCGGACCGTCGTAGACGATTGTGCCGGTGCCGAAGACGTGTACATGCTGCACCTGCCAGATGTTTAACGAGCCGAAGATGACTGCGCCCGGAGCGAGATAGATGGTGTCGCCGGTGTGCGCGTCGATGTTCTCACGGTGCGCGCCGGGGCCGTAGTAGCGGATGCCGGGCGTGTCTGCCGTGATCTGTTTCGTCTCTGGACGGTTGGCGAACAGAAACAGGATTTCCGCCTCGGCGAAGTGGTCGCCTGGGCGGGCGACGGTCAGCTTCTCAGGCCCGTTGAGACGGAAGGTGACGGTTGCGCCACGGCGTACAGGGCGTATACCGAGCCGCATAGGCTTTACTTCCACGCCCGCGTCCCAGTAGTGCGGGTTGCTTGCTGTGACGCTCACCGTGACCGGGCCGGACGTGCTGAAGTTGAGCAGATAATACCCTGTTGCGGCATGCAGTACGTTGCTGCCGTGACCGTTGACTGTCACGCGGAAACGGTTCGAGCTGACCTCAGCCGGTACCGGGTCGATTTTGAACGCGGCAACCTGCGCGATCGCACTGACGCCCGGTAGAAGCAGAATGCATACAAAGAGGAGCGAGAACAAACGGCAGGAAGACATGCAGGCACAGACTCCGAAGTTCTTCATGGCAGCGCGGTCACCCGCCACTCTATCACCCACTGGGCGCGTTCTGCGCTTGAACCCGTATTTACAAGACCCAGGCACTCGCCATGGCATACTAAGAGGAAATCAGGTCCGGTGCATGAAAATCCTCTCCACAGGTCGACGCTTTTCCCTCAGCGCATCTGCTGTGCTCATGTTCATGCTGGGACTTGCTGTCTTCGGGTGGGGTTTGCACTACAAGCTTTCCCTTTACAGCAGTTCTGCATCGCTTTCTGTAGGGCAGCCTGCCAAGCTTCTCTCGCAGCAGGAGCGTTCCACCCCGGACGCGCAGCAGCTTGCACAGGCTGAGCCGGTGATTGTGCCTGTGCTGTTTGCCGCGCTTCTGTTTAGCACTTTTCCGCCCAGCTCCATCTCCAGGCTGGTTCGTACCACCGCCGCACTGCCCTCGCATGAAATCGGCATGACAAAAGCCTTGCTTAGAAGGCCACCGCCGGTAGAACTTCAAGTCTGAATGTTGTGACCGGCCAAGCCGTGTCGTCGTCTCAGATAGAGCGTTTTCCCGATGTAAGCCGGAGCCGCTGTTGCAGCTTAGCGGCCAGCGCATGGTAATGGGGAAACGCTCTTAAGCGTAAGGTTATCCGCCTGTGCGCCTTGGAAGTTATTTATGCGAAAGAGTTTTTACCTGTTCGTGGCATGTGTTGTTGTGTCTTCCGGAAGTCTGTTTTCCGGCTGTAGCGCCGGCAAGCCGCAACACCAGGCCGCAGCTGCCCCGCTTGCAATTGCGGTATGCCAGGTACAGCGCGGCAATATATCTCACACACTTAGTATTGCCGGCCAGTTCCAGCCCTACCAGGTTGTTGACGTACATGCCAAGGCCTCAGGCTACATCCGTCATATTTACGTGGATATCGGCGACCGCGTGCATGCCGGGCAAACGCTGGCCGTGCTGGAAGTGCCGGAGCTGAACGCGCAGTACCGCGGCACCCAGTCTGAAGAGCGGCGCAGTAAGGACCAGATTGAACAGGCGCAGCATGAGGTCGGCAGGGCGCAGTCGCTACATGCGTCTCTACAAGCCAATTACGACCGGTTGCAGGCTGCCGCCAAGGCGCAGCCCGGTTTGATCGCGGCGCAGGAGCTTGACGACGCGCGGTCGCAAGCTGACGCCGCGCAGGCACGCATCGACGGTGCCAAGGCGGGACTTTCTGCCGCGCAGCAGGGGGCGGATACGGCAGAGGCTGACAAGGAGCGCGTAGGCGCCTTGCAGTCGTACACCACGATTACGGCTCCGCTTAACGGGGTTGTGATTCAACGCTATGCCGATACAGGCGCTCTTATCCAGTCAGGCACCAGCTCCGACACGCAAAGCCTGCCCCTCATCAAGCTGTCGCAAAGCGATCTGCTGCGGCTCCGCGTGCCGGTGCCTGAGGATGCTGTCGAGTACATCCATAATGGAGACCCGATGCAGGTGCGTGTGGATGCCCTGAACCGGTCGTTTACAGGCAAGATCGTCCGCTTTGCACGTGACATCAGCCTGGACACACGCACGATGCAGACGGAGGTAGATGTGCCCAATGCTGACCTCAGCATCACGCCCGGCATGTACGCCAACAGTTATGTGCAGCTGGCGCACCGGGAGAATGTGCTGACGGTGCCGATTGCAGCGGTACAGGGTGACGGGCATACGGGGCGCGTGATGGTGCTCGATGGACAGAACCAGCTGCAACCGCGCACGGTGCAGGTCGGTTTGCGCGGGTCGTTTCTGGTCGAGGTCGTCAGCGGGTTGAATGAAGGGGATCATGTGGTGCTGGGCACGGCTGCAGGCTACAAGCCCGGCGAGCGGATAACGCCTCGCATGCAGGCAGAGCCGACCAATGACGTCATGCACGAAGAAGGCGGCATGGTAGATCCATTGGCCCCGCAGGATACCCAGTCCGGGGATACTAGCGGAGGTGGCAACTAATGCCTACCTTTGCGCTTCGCTATCCGTTTTTCGTCCTGATGCTGTCGCTCATGGTGCTCCTGGTCGGCGTTGTCAATGTGGCTACCATGCCTGTTGATCTATTCCCCGACATTGATATTCCTGTTGTGGTGGTGGCGACGTTTTTCTCGGGCATGCCGCCCAAGCAGATTGAAGCGAACATTACAGATACTTTTGAGCGGTTCTTTACGCTCGGCGCCAACATCGACCATATTGAGTCGCGCTCGCTTACGGGCGTCAGCCTGATCAAGGTGTACTTCAGGCCCGGCACGGACCCGAACTCGGCGGTGAGCAATATCTCAAGCCTGGCGCTTGCCGACCTGCGCAGGCTGCCGCCGGGGACCCTGCCGCCTGTGGTGCTGGGCATGACGGCAGCCAGCGAGCCCATCTGCCTGGTGACGCTTAAAGGCCAGGGCCTGAATGAAACGCAGCTCAAGGACCTGGCACAGTTCCAGGTACGCAACCAGATCGCTAATGTACAGGGCGCGTCTGTGCCGCAGCCGTTCGGCGGGCGGTACCGGCAGATCCAGGTGTACGTGGACCCGCTGAAGCTGGAAGCGCACAACATGAGCCTGACCGATGTTGTGACCAGTGTGAACGAGTCAAACCTGATCCTGCCCGCGGGTGACGTGCGGATCGGCACGCGCGACTTTAACATCTATGCCAACAGCCAGATCCCGACGCCGGAGCAGATCAACTCCATGCCGCTGAAGTCGGTGGGCAATGCCTCGGTGCTGGTAGCCGACATCGGTCATGCCGAGGATTCCGGGGCGATCCAGACCAACATCGTGCGCATCGACGGGCAGAAATCCGTCTATGTGCCGGTGCTGAAGCAGGCAGGCAAGAGCAACACCATCACCATTGTCAACGGCATGCGCGCTGCCATTGCCAAGCTGGTCGATATTCCCGCGTCGCTCCAGACCGCGGTCGTGTTCGACCAGTCTGTGTTTGTGAAAGGGGCGATCAAGAACCTGCTCAAAGAGGCCGGCATCGGCCTGCTGCTGACCGGCATCATGATCCTGGTTTTTCTGGGCAGCGGTCGCGCCACAATAGCTGCGCTGATCGCAATTCCGCTGTCGGTGCTTACTTGCCTGCTGATCGTCAATGCGATGGGCGGCTCCATCAATACCATGCTTCTGGGTGGACTAGCGCTGGTTCTTTCGCGGCTTATCGATAACTCCGTGATTGTGCTTGAGAATATTTTCCGCTTCATGGAAGAGGGTGCCTCGCCCGAGAAGGCTGCCGGTGAGGGCGGCTCTGAAGTTGCGCTGCCTGTGCTTGCCGCGACAGTCACAACGTCCGTGGTGTTCTTTCCCGTGTTTCTGCTTTCGGGCGTGAGCAAGTACCTGTTCACCGATCTCGCCTACGGGGTTGTGTTTTCAATTTTCGCGTCGTATGCGTTTTCCATGACGCTGGTGCCGCTGTTCTGCGCGAAATTCATCAAGCCGCACTCTGAGGAGCACGGTAAGCCTTCCCTGTTCCAGCGCGGCGTGGGGGCCTTCAACCATGTCTTCAGTGCCATGCTGGAGCGTTATGAAAAGGCAGCTTACTGGACCATCAGGAAGCCCGGTTTTGCGGCGCTCGTGATGCTGGGCGTTATTGTGCTGGTCAGCGCGGTATTTGTGCCGTTTCTCGGCGATGCCTACTTTCCACGCACTGACCCGGGGCAGTTTATCGTCACCGTAAAAATGCCGTCCGGTACGCGTATTGAAGTCAGCAACCAGTACATGGCACGGGTGGAACAGGTTGTCCGGCAAGTGGTAGCTCCGGCAGACCTCGGCATCATCGTTTCGAACATCGGCGTTACGCCCGATCTTTCCGCTATCTATACTTCGAATGCCACCATGGACACGGCGTTCATGCAGGTAAGCCTGAAGGAAGACCACACCACCGGCAGTTACGCTTACATCAGCGCGACACGCAAGGCGCTTGCTTCGCAGATGCCGGAGCTGCGCACGTTTTTCCAGGCCGGCGGGCTAGTGGACTCGACCGTGAACCAAGGCTTGCCCGCGCCCATCGATATCCAGATCAGCTCGAACAACCAGGCCGCTGCGTTTGCGCAGGCGCAGGTGATGGAGAATAAGCTGCGCGGGTTGAGCACGGTTTCCGACGTGTACATTCCGCAGGACTTGAAGTACCCGGGACTGGCGCTCGACATCGACCGCGAGCGTGCAAGCCTGGTCGGCCTGACGCCTAAAAATATCGTGGACAACGTCATTACCGCGCTGACTTCCGACGGGGTGACGGCACCGAGCTACTGGATCGATCCAAATACCGGCAACAACTACCTGCTGACGGTGCAGTACTCGACTAAGGAAATCAGCCACATGAACATGGAGGAGTTCGAGAACATTCCCTTGCGCGGTGTGGGCAGCAAGAGCTATACACCACTGCGTTCGGTTGTGTTCGTCAAGCCTATCAACACGCCGACTGAAGTGGACCACTACCAGCTTCGGCGCGAGATCGACATTTACGTGCAGCCGAAGACGGAAGCGCTCAACGCGGTGAGCAAGCAGGTGGCCGACCTCATCAAGCAGGTACCGACGACACAGGGCATGCGCACAACCATGCACGGCGCGGTGCAAAGCATGAACACATCGTTTGAGCGGTTCGGGCTTGGCCTGATACTTGCGGTTGCGCTTGTCTACCTCATCCTGATGGCGCAGTTCACGTCATTTATCGACCCGTTCATCATCCTCATGGCGATTCCGCCGGGCCTTGCCGGGGTCATCGTCATGCTCGTCATTACGCGCTCCACGCTGAACATCATGTCGCTGATGGGCATCATCATGATGGTCGGTATTGTAGTGTCGAACAGCATCCTGATCGTCGAGTTCGCAGGCATCCTGCACGAGGGCGGCAAGAGCTACGCCGACTCTGTGGTGCAGTCCTGTAAAATTCGGCTGCGGCCCATTCTGATGACCTCGCTTGCGACGCTGCTGGGTTTGATCCCGCTGGCGCTGGGGCTTGAAGCCGGCAGTGAGCAGTATGCACCGCTGGCGCGCGCTATCATCGGCGGGCTTTCTGTATCTGTCGTGGTGACAGTGTTCCTGGTGCCTGCGGTGTATATGGTGGTGTACGGTCGGCGTGACCGGCAGGCAGGGTCTCGGCAAAACGCTTCCGGGCAGCCGCGGGAGGCGATCTAAATCATGCCTCTTCAATTTTCTACTTTTGTCTTTGCTGTTTTCCTTAGCTATGCGGCGCACGCGCAAAGTACCACAGCAGTCCCGACCGCCCTCCCAGCGGCTCCGACAGGTGCACCGTTCCAGTCGGCGGCTTCTGCTTCCCACGCAGTCGATGCGCCGCAAACGCTTACCCGCGCACAGGCTGAGGCACTGGCACTCAAGAACAACCCGCGTGTGAGCATCAGCCGCCTGTTATCGCTGACGCAGCACCAAGTCGTGCGCGAGTCACGCTCGGCCCTGCTGCCGCAGGTCACCGGCAGCATTACCGCCGAGGCAGCTAGAACCGGCAGCCGCGTCTCTTCAGGCGGCCTCAACGACTCGCGCCTCTTTCAACATGCCGGCGGCGGCATCACGCTCAGCCAGCTCATCACCGACTTCGGCCGCACCGCAAATCTCGTCGCGTCCTCAAAGCTTGAAGAGCGCGCACGTCAGGCAGATGCCCTGGCCACCCGTGACGATGTAGTCCTGGTTGCCAACCAAGCCTTTTACAACGCGCTTGAAGCGCAGGCACTGCTCCATGTAGCGCAGCAGACGGTATCAACCCGGCAGGCTACCCAGGGCCAGGTCAACCAGTTGACGAGCAACAATCTGCGCTCAACCCTTGACCTTACATTTGCCAACGTAAATGTGTCACAGGCTCAGTTGCTGCAGCTCGACTCAGCCGACAATGCAAATGCCGCCATGGCCTCGCTTGATGAAGTTCTGGGGCTCGACCATGCGGTGAATTACATGCTGGTGGATGATCCTACCGGCGTAGCCGCGGCTCCCCCGCCCAGCTCTCAGGCGCTGGTGCAGTTGGCCCTGCAGCAGCGGCCGGATTTGCAATCGGCAAACCTTACGCAGCAGTCAGCGCAGCGTTTCAGCCGGGCGCAACATGACCTGGAGCGCCCGACGATCAGCGCACTCGGCACGGTCGGCGGCGCACCGGTTAGGCCGGGGCAGTATTTCGTTTCAAGCTATGACGGGGCGATTGGGGCGAACATCAACATTCCCATCTTCACCGGCTTTCTCTACTCCGCAGAAGCTCAGGAAGCCAGGCTGCGCGCCGACGTCGCAAGCGAACAAACCCGGCTGCTGCGCGACCGCATTGTGCGTGACGTGCAAACGTCGTGGCTCGCGGCCAATAATGCGTACCAGCGTATCGGCGTTACCTCGCAGCTGCTTAATCAGGCAAACCAGAGCCTGGCGCTCGCAAAAACCCGCTACCAACTGGGCCTTTCCTCCATCGTAGAACTAAGCCAAGCACAGTTGCAGCAGACCCAAGCCGCCATCGACGTGACCAACGCCACCTACGCATACCGCCTGGCCACGGCCACGCTCAACTTCCAGACAGGCGCCCAGCCATGAGCTTTACAAGAACGAGCTACTTGACGCGGTCGTAGACCAGCTTCTGGTGGAACGTCTTCCCGTCCGGCTGCTTGATGGTCTGGTTGAAAGTCATCATTTTCCCGTCCGGTGCAAGCGTCAATACGGCATCGTAGACCGTGCCGTCTGCAAACACGTTCTGTTCGCTGTCAGTCGCAGTGTTTCAGCTGAACTTGGCGCCGGGCAAGCCTTGAATCGGGTGCACAGGGTGCCATCCTCGGGACCGTCCTAATGAGGTTTTCGTGGTCGCCCCGCTGCCGTCGACGGTGACATCTTGCCACTGGTAATGCTGCTCGTTGTCGGCAAGTATATGGTCGGTGTCGGACTTTATGGTGGGGCCACCGCCGAAGTCGGTTTCCTTTACGTTGAGCGTCCAGGTATCGGGCGCGGGCACATGGGTGTGCGCGGCAAATGCCGCCGTGACCAGGCTGCCGGACAGCAACAGGGCGGAACATAGATTCGAACTCGGATCATGGTATGTCTCCTTGAGGAATGAACTGGTGCAATGGTTCCGGACTGGATTTCAGCAGGCGTAAGCCTCTCGAACCTTGGAGTGCGGTTAACGCCTCTTTGTTACAGCATGCCGGTATTTGCTGAGGGGCTGATCGGGCTTACCTGAGATTAGAAATAGTGAGTCCCCGCGAAAGCGTCTTTGCTTTGAAATAGGAGCCGAGATAGAAAGAGCTTATAGCCGGTATTGGTGATTTTATTCCGCCGCAAGTGCGGATGAAACAAAACGTGTTGCAGAACCCGCACCCGAGTTACCGATGTTTGTCGGTAACATCCCACAAAGGAGTTACGTCACAATATAACTCTATCTTTGTGACTAAAGTGCTATTGCAGTTCTCTTTGGAGCATAGTTGTATAACTGCATGATTTCGAGAAAGTCTGCTTTTTTCTGTGCCTCCGTCTTTCTTGTGCCCGGTTCCATTTCGGCTCAATTGAATGTTCCAACCTGGCGGTATGACATGACGCGCCAGGGTCAGAACACGCAGGAGACGCAGCTCACACCGGCAAACGTCAATAAGGCCACGTTCGGCAAGTTGCGCTCCTATGCAGTGGACGGCTATGTGTATGCACAGCCGCTTTACATGGCGGCCCTGAATACGGCGGGCGGCATACATAACGTGGTGCTTGTAGCTACCGAGCATGACAGCGTCTATGCATTTGACGCCGACGGTAACCAACAACTATGGAAGGCAAGCCTGGTCGACACGGCGCATGGCGCTGCTTCAGGAGCCACATCCGTACCGAGCGCCGATGTCGGCACCGGCGACATTGTGCCGGAGATCGGCATTACAGGAACCCCTGTGATCGATCCCTCGACGAACACGCTGTACGTGGTGGCAAAGAGCAAGGAAAGCGGCACCTACGTGCAGCGCCTGCACGCGCTTGACATTACGACCGGCAACGAGAGGCCGAACAGTCCGGTTGCAATCGGCGGCACCGTGCCGGGTGCCGGCACGGGTTCAGTGGGCGGCAAGATATCCTTCGCTCCACTGTTAGGGCATGAACGTGTCGGTCTACTTCTTTTAAACGGTCATGTGTACTTTGCCTTGGCATCGCACGGGGATAACGGCCCCTACCATGGCTGGGTTTTTGCCTATGACGCCGCTACTCTTCAGCAGACGGGTATTTATAACACCAGTCCTAGCGGAGGAGAAAACGGTATCTGGGAGTCGGGGGCAGGCCTGGCCGCAGACACCGACAACGGCAGCGGACGCCTCTTCTTCGTCAATGGCAATGGCAGCTTTGATGCCACGCTGCCGTATAGGAACAGCATGAGCTTCGGGGATGCCGTGGAGCGGCTGGACCTGAGCAATGGAGGTTTGCAGGTAAGCGACGAGTGGAGCCCCTTCGATCAGGCCGTTCTTTCAGAGGCGGACCTCGATCAGGGCTCCAGCGGCATTCTCGTACTGCCCGACCAGCCCGGCCTCCATCCCCATGAACTGGTCCAGGTCGGAAAGAACGGCCGTATCGAACTGCTGGACCGTGACAACCTCGGCGGCTACAACACCCAGTCGAATAATGTCGTGCAGGAAGTCGGCGGCCTGCCGAACGGCATGTGGAGTACCCCTGCCTACTGGAACAACAGTGTGTACATGTGGGCCGCGAGCGACGGTTTGAAACAGTTCTCGCTTGCGAACGGCCAACTGAGCACCACACCCCTTTCCATCGGCGGAGACAGCGCTTCATTTCCAGGATCAAGCCCCGTCATCACTTCAAACGGCACAAGCAACGGAGTTGTCTGGGCGATCCGCTCCGACGGGTACTCCAGCGGCAGCCCCGCTATTTTGTACGCCTTTGACGCCACAAACGTCGCAAAGCTGCTTTACACAAGCAACCAGATGGGGAGCCGCGACACCGCCGGTGCGGCCGTGAAATTCACAGTGCCGATGGTTGTCAACGGAAGCGTGTTTGTAGGCGCGCAGCATGAAGTGGATGTGTATGGCCTTCTCGCGGGTCCGACACCTGTGACTCCGCTCCCTACCTTCAGCCCGGCACCGGGGAACTACCAATCCGCACAGGCCATAACCCTGTCGGATAGCCAGCCCGGAGCAGCGATTTACTACACTACCGACGGCTCGATCCCCACCGCTGCGTCGGCCCTTTACAGCGCGCCGATCCCGGTGACTGGACCGGTAACCGTGCAAGCCATTGCCGTTGCACCCAATGCGTCCAATAGCGGGGTAACTATCGGTCAGTACACCGTCGGCACCCTGCCGACGATCAACTTTCCAAGCGGCTTCGCTTCCGTGGCCGGGCTTCAGCTCAACGGCAGCGCCATCCATGCCGATGACAGCCGCCTGCAGCTCACCAACGGCGGTACGTATCAGGCCGGCAGCTTCTTTTGGGCCACGCCGGTCAATGTCCGACACTTTACAACGGATTACACGTTCCAGCTTTCCGGCAATGCGCCGATCGCGGACGGGATCACCTTCACGATGCAGAACACCGGTCCCACGGCCCTGGGCTTCTTCGGCGGAGGGTTGGGCTACGGCTCCGACTCACTAACCGGGCCCATCGGCATCGGACGGAGCCTGGCGCTCAAATTCGACGTCTACAGCAATGCCGGGGAAGGGACCGATTCCACCGGTTTTTTCATCAACGGCGCTCCTCCGATCCTGCCCGCCATCGATCTGACGAGCTCAGGAATCGTTCTCGCCAGCGGCGATACGATTGCCGTCCATGAGACGTACGACGGCAGTACGTTAACCGTCACCATCAAGGACACGGTGACCGGGGGGACGCAAACAACGTCAATGATCGGGGACATTACACAAATATTCGGTGGACCTACTGCCTACATCGGCTTTACAGGTGGAACGGGCGGTGCCGCGTCCAGTCAGAAAATTCTGACCTGGACCTTTACCTCCACACCCTAAAGCCTGTACCCGGCGAAGAAGGATGACGTCGCAGGTAGTCCTACCCTTACTTTCCGGTTGGTTGACGCGCACTTCTGTTCACCAATCTTTCAGGCAGGCTAGGTCGGAGCCTGGTCGTCTGGTGCTTCGTGCGCCCAGGAGATCCATTTCAGATCGAGCACGACAAAGGCGTACAGCGTAGGTACGAGAAGAAGCGTTACGAGGCCGGAAAGCAGCAGCCCTCCGATTTCGGCATAGCATAGCGGCTTCCACAGCGGACCTCCATGAATGGCAAGCGGAACCAGAGCGAGAGCGGTTGCGCCGATCGTCACGAGGACGGGACGCGAGCGCAGCAAGCCCGCGTTGAGCAGGGTGTCCAGCAGGGAACATCCTTGTTCGCGCTGTTCCTCGATGCGATCAAAGAGAACGATGATGTGGCTCACGATGACTCCAATGAGACTTGCCACGCCCAGGAAGGCCATGAAGCCGAACGGTTCCCCCATAACGGTGAGTGCGACGAATGCACCGACGCAACCGAAAGGGATGGCGGCAAACACGATGAGAGGCTTGAAGACATTCCGGAACTGCACCATGAGTGCGAGATAGATCGTGAGAACGGACACTCCGAGAGCGATTGCCAGGTCGCCAAAACCGTTTTTCTGTTCCTTGTACTCCCCTGCGATGGTGAGCGAGTAGCCTGCGGGGAGAGTTTTGACCATGCTGTCGATCCGCGGTCTGGCTCGATCCAGCACGGTGGAGGCAAGTGCATCGGCTGCCGGATAGCAGGAGACTGTGATGGCCCGCGTGCGGTTGTAATGGCGCAGCAGAGCAATCTGCGGCGTGAAGCTGACGGAAGCGATCTGCCCGAGAGGCACCGGCTTGCCGTCACCGGCCCGATAGACATGCCGGTTTTGAGTATCCGTCAGGAAGGACCGTTCCCCGTGGCGTTCGCGAAGCACAATGGGAATCCTCTGGTCTCCGTCCAGCATGGTTCCCACGGGAAGGCCGCTAGTGTCCATTGCCGATGACTTGGCTATGTCCTGGTTCGTAATACCGGCTTTGGCGGCCTTTTCAGGATCGACCTGCACACTCATGGACTCCCGGTCTCCGCCCCAGTCGTCATGGATGCGTGCGGCTAGCGGGTCAGCCTTCAAGATGCCCTGAAGTTGAGCAGACAGCTTCAGCAAAGTCGCGGAATCCGGACCCAGGACGCGAATAGCGACAGGCGCGCTGATCGCGGGTCCTGTTTCAAGCTGCCGCACGTCCACTCGCGCGCCGGTGACTCGCTTGGAGACTTCAGCCTGCACCAGAGGAACCAGCGTACCGGTATCGCGCTTGTCGAGAGTTTCAATGAGGACTTCAGCGTAGTTGGGGTGAGATGGCTCAGGAGAAATGGAGTCCCAGAAGCGGGGGCCGCCCCCGCCCACAAACGTCGTCAGCGATTTCAGAACCGGCTTTCCCGGGTGCGCACCTTTCCGGTCTGCAACATAGCTATCGGAGACGCTCTTGATGATGTCTTCCACTTGCGCGCCGGCTGCACGGGTTTCGGCGAAAGTCGCTCCTTCGGGCAGCCAGACATCGGCGTA
>CAXSHS010000083.1:0-14359 GCA_964237325.1 uncultured Acidobacteriaceae bacterium
TGAAAGCCCATGGTGTACGGGAAGTTCGTCTCAAACAGGTTGTCGTAGCGTGTCGTGGTTTGCTGCAGAATATCGGCCAGGCCTGCGCGCTGCACCGCTGAAAAATCCCGTAAAGTGCCGACAGCCGTACGCGGCAGGATCAACGTCTCAAACGGCCACACGGCCCACCACGGCACCACGCATAGAAACTCGTCATTGCCGCAGACCACCCGCACCTTCTGCTCGGCCTCAAGCGCAGCATAGTCCAGCAGCAGGCCGGTGCCATGCTCCGCCAGGTAGGCCGCCTGAGCCTCGGCCTCAGCCGCAGCCTCGTCCGGCACGTGGCCGGTTGCCCATATCTGCCCGTGCGGGTGCGGGTTGCTGGCACCCATCATGGCGCCGCGGTTCTCAAAAATCTGCACGTACGCGATGGCCGGGTCGGCGCTTAGTTCCTTCTCCTGCGCGGTCCATGCTTCCACCACACGCTCAATATCCGGTAGCTCCATGCGCGCCAGCGTCAGCGAGTGGTCCGGGTGGAAGCACAGCACGCGACAGCGGCCATGCTCCGGCTCACCGCGCAGCAGCGGTGAGGGCGTGGGCATGCTTGGGGGCGCGGTCGGCAGGATGGCCGCATAGTCGTTGTCAAATACATACACATGGTCATACATGGGCGTTTGCGCGCCGCCTGCGCGCGCATTGCCGGGGCATAGGTAGCAGGCGGGGTCGTGGTGCACGTCGCCAAAGGAGACTGCCGTGCCTACCTCTCCCTGCCAGGGCCTTTGCGTGCGCTGAGGCGAGACCAGCACCCACTGGCGGCGCAGCGGATTGTAGCGACGGTGCGGCGTAATCAAAGTTAAAGGCAGGACGGCAGAGGACAAGCGAGCTCCTTTAAAAACATGGCTGTTGCAGAGCCCAGGCGGCGGGCTCCCCATGGTACCGCAGCCCGGTTGTGCAAAGATGCACAATAGCTCAAGCCGTGACGCTCCCATAGTAAGCGGTTCCGGCTTCCCTACTTATGCCTCTTCTTGTAATGCCGGCTGTAACAACCCTGCACGACGATGCCACACGGCTGTGGCACGGGGAGCACACTGCTCCCGTCCCTGCGGGCAATCCGCTGGAAACGGTAGTGCTGGCGCAGCATCGTGCCAACTACGATTTGTGGCACATTGAAGATGCAGCGCGAAGACCCGGGATTGACGATAATGAGCTTGCCGGGACCAAGCGCGCCATCGACCGCATCAACCAGCAGCGCAACGACCTGACCGAGAGTTGCGACACACTGCTGCTCAGCATGCTCGCAGCGCATGGACTGCCGCACCGGGGAGCCGAGCTGCACTCGGAAAGCCCGGGTCTGATGATCGACCGGCTCAGCATTCTCGCGCTTAAATTGTTCCACACGCGTGAGGAGCTGACACGTCCCGGCGCGCCTGCAGGGCACGCAGACCGCAACCGGAAGCGCCTCCTCATCCTGAACGAGCAGCGAGGTGATCTGCAGCACGGACTGGAGCGCCTTTGGGATCGTGTGCTTCGCTCCGAGCGTAGTTTCAAGGTCTACCGGCAGCTCAAGATGTACAACGACCCAAGTCTCAACCCTTCGGTCTACCAAGCGGAGCCGCAGCGAGATCGAGGAAAGTGAGAGACTGTACGGGAGTTGACGCCGAGCCCCTTCTCTGCGTATAAAACGAGGCAACCTAGCGCGAATTTAAACCTCCGAACTCACGCCTCTTAGCTCTCAGATTTGAGGCATACCGGTCACACCACTGGAGACACAAGGCCGCCCGCATGACTAAGCCCACCGCATCCCCCAAAACGCTGGCCGCTAAAGTTCACCCATTTCCCAACAACGCCCACAAGGAGGCGCTAGGACTGTATAGCGCGGCCCTGCAGGCTATGCAGTCGGGCAGTTTTGCCGAAGCCATAGAGACATTCCAGTCCATCGACATGGGCTGCGCCCCGGAGATCCGCGAGCGGACCCAGGTATACCTGCAAGCCTGCGAGCGCCAGCTGCAAAAACAAACTACTCAGCTTGAGTTCCACTCGAACTCCGAGCAGTTTGACTACTCCATCGCCTGCATCAACAATGGTGACTATGAGGAAGCGCGAGACCAGCTGGAAGCGATTCTGGAGCGTGACGACGATGTGGACTTTGCACACTATGGATTAGCTATTCTGCATGGCATGACAGGCCAGGCAGAGGGCTGCCTGCACCACCTAGAGCGCGCCATTGAACTGAACCCGTACAATCGCGTGCTGGCTCGCAGCGATGTGGATTTCCGCCAGATGGCCGACGATCCGCGCTTTACGGAGTTGCTGTACCCGGAGGCGGTGTAACGCCCGCAGCTCAGCATGATGCACTACGGGTAGTCGCCATGGGCGGCGGCACCGGGCTATCTACCCTGCTACGCGGCTTCAAGCACTTTACGGCTTCAGCCGTGCTGCCCGCGCCCGGCACGGTGCTCGCGCCGAGCCTTATCGGCGACCTCGCGGCAGTGGTTACAGTAACCGACGATGGCGGCTCCTCCGGCCGTTTGCGCAAGGACTTCAAAATGCTGCCGCCCGGTGACCTGCGCAACTGCATGGTCGCGCTTTCCGAGGATGAGCAGCTGCTTTCAAAGCTATTCCGCCACCGGTTCCGCTCAGGCGGTGAGCTTGAGGGACACGCCTTCGGCAATCTGTTCGTCGCGGCCTTGCAGGAGATTACCGGCGACTTCGCGCAGGCTATCAAGCTGGCCGCGGAGGTGTTGGCCACGCGCGGCCGCATCTACCCGGCCACCAACGCCAACGTGACCCTGGCTGCTCGCATGGATACAGGCGAGCTGGTCCGGGGCGAAACGGAAATCACCGGCTCGCGCGCACGCATCGTCGAACTGATGCTTGAACCCGCGCATGCCGCGCCGCTGCCGGAAACGCTGGAGGCCATCGCCGCAGCCGACCTCATCACGCTTGGTCCCGGCTCGCTGTTCACCAGCGTCATCACCAACCTGCTGGTCGCGGGCATTCCTGAGGCGCTTGCCGCCGCGAAAGGCACACGCGTGTACGTGTGCAACCTGATGACACAAGGCAATGAAAGCCTGCACCTGAGCGCCTCTCAGCACATCGAGCGCATGTACGAGCATGCCCGTTCCCCCTTCCTCGATTACGCCCTGGTCAATACAGCACCCGTTTCCGAGGCTATCCGCGAACGCTATGCCGCTGAGGGCGCAGAGGTCATCGCCGCCGATATCGAACGTATCGAAGCCATGGGCATCCGCTGCATCGCGGACTCGTTTGCCGCTGAGGGTGACGTGCTGCGCCACAATGCTGACCTGGTGGCACGCACGGCGCTGCGGCTGGCGCTTGGAGACCGTGCCAAACGTGAGGGACGGCAGCCGCTAGATATAGTTTGAAATTTCCACCAGATTGCGGTCGGGGTCGCGGATATAGACCGATCGCAGTTGCGACTGCGCCCCGGTGCGCTCGACCGGACCTTCCTCAATGTGAACGCGCAAGGCATTGAGGTAGTCGATGACTTCTTCAAGCGGCGTGTCGGTGATAAAGCACAGGTCGCTGGAACCCGGTGTGGGGTAGGCGGCGCGCGGGCTGAACTCATGCCCGCGATGGTGCAGATTGATACGCAGTTCACCAAAAGCAAGCGCTTTGCGCCCGTTGAAGGTGACCAAGTCCATGCCCAATACCTCCGTGTAGAAGTCGGTGGTCGCGTCGAGGTTTGCTACGGTCAGGACGAGGTGGTCGAGGGTGGTGATGCTAAAGGCCATGGCGGCATTATGAACCCCTACCTGCACAATGCGCAGGTCTTACGGCATGATTACCGGAACGGTTTGACGACCGTTCTTCTGGTAAACACGGAAGTGCGAGTCCAAAGTGAAGACAGCTGCGCCAGGATGCTGTTCAGCCATGCGCACTAGGCAGGCATCGGTAAGTGACATAGGCAAGCCACGATATTTGTGTACCAGCCTAGCTAGGGCCGGCTGCTCGGCTGCTACAGAGAAGTCAACGTGCAGCAGCCCTGAGGCAAGCACCTCAAAAAAGAGGCGTGATCCTTGATGCGAGCCTTGGCACAAAAAGAATGTTTCAACCAAAACCGGTTCGCAAGTAAGAAACGGTGCAGGCAGCTCAGCGAATTTAGACACTGCCCAGGGGTGCGACACATCCCGAGTGGTTAGGAACGCCACCAAGGGGCCGGTATCGAGAAGAACTCGGACTTTATTCGCCAAAGCCGCGCATATGCTCCGGGTTGGTTGCCAAGTCTTCCGGTTCTCCCTGCATAGCTCCACACAGATGTGCCACCAGCGAGAACGCAGTCGATATTGTTGTCTTTTCCGGACCTTGAGCCGTGCTTCAAGCGCCTCGCGCAGCACTGCCGACTTCGAGCGGCGCTCCTCACGTGCCATCGCAGTGAGCTGCGCGGCCAATGCTTCAGGCAGTTTGCAGGTGATTGTCGGCGTAGGAGAGTAATACCTATTGCAACTTTCCGCAATACTCATTCTGCATCCTCAATGTGCTTCAGTAAAATTCCAGACGGTGCCCAGTTGGGCGCCACCGGCTTCCACTCCAACTGGAAGCCGCCCTACATCCGAACAGCTTGCCTTGCGTATTGAAGCACCGTACCTTGCCCACTGAGAGGCGCAGGCCCAGGTCACAATTTCGCGGCACATGGGAAGAAATGGTTGAGCAAGCAGGTTCGCTTTTGACAGCAGTAAGAGACATCGCCTAAGTGCAACGGGCTTTAGCACTTACAACTCTTAAGCAAAAATACTCGACGGTTCTATTCAGTTATGAACACGGATTGTACTTAGTCACAAGTGTATAACCGCCTCAGCAAAGATACATTCTTAACCGGGAGCAAAGGGGTGATGCATATGGTTGCATACGGAAAGAAGCTTGGATACCGCACGAATAAGGCTAAATGGGTCTCGGCAGGGCGAGTCAGTGTATTTGCCTTGGCTGCTGTCAGTGTCGCCGGAGCCGCCGGGCATAGCAGCATGGCGCAAGTACAATTTGGCGGTGAGCCGGAAGAACACAGCTGGCCTTTCTGGGGCGGCAATCTCAGCAATACCCATGCGGGTGCAACTAAGAATGAAATCAATCCGGACAATGCGGTTAGGTTGCAGCAGAAATAGGTGTTCCAGACAGCAGGCGATGTTTCTGTAACTTCGACCGTAAGTCAGGGATCGGTATATGTTCCCGACTGGAGTGGGTTTATCTAACCGCATCAATGCGGAAACAGGGAAGGTATTCTGGAGCCATGAAGTATCGGAATATACAGGAGATGCCAAATCCCTCATCAGAAATGCACCGGCAATTGGGCCGACGCAGCTTATCTTCGGCGATCAGGCGATCGCGGCCACCGGTGCCGTCCTGCTCTGGGCGCGGATGGAGCGGCAGGCACTAACGATCATGCGCTAGGGCCAGGTTCTTAAACCTGGCCCCGCCTTCTAAACTATTTTTTAATCATTAATTCTACGGGGCACCGGCGGATTACCTTAATGGTGTATGGCCACCATCATCAGACATGTATCGAGCCATCGCAAAGCTCCCATGCAGTCGCGTGCCATAGAGACGGTAGAAGCCATTTGTGTGGCTGCCATTCAGCTTTTGCTGAAAGAAGATCCTAACCCTTCTTACAACGATCCGCATTGCCAAACGAGCAGGCGTTTCGATGGGAACGTACTACCAGTATTTCCCGAACAAAGAGGCGTTGCTGCTCACGCTTGTCAGCCGACACCTGCGGCGGGTAACCAAGGTGCTGGAGCAGGCTTGCAGTGAGAGTCACGGCAAGTCGCAGCCTACATGGTTTCCGTCTTCCTTCAGGCATATGTAGCAGCTCAACTTGAAAACAGGCATGTAGCAAAAGCGGTATATCGAGTTGTCATGAACGTGGGTGCGGGTGCCATTCTCTTCCAGGAAAGAACGCTAGTAGTTGCAGCGATCGCAGCCATGTTGCGCACAGCGCCGGAGCTACCGGCGGGCAATATAGAGATGATTGCATTTACCTTTTTTGCTGCCATCTCAGGTGCCACACGCGCGGCACTTGAGGCCTCAGATGAGGCAAGTTGCATTTCAGATTGGGAAACGCATCTTGAACGCCTCGGGCATGCCTACCTTGCTAGCTTCAGCAGCTAGGCAAGCATAGATGGTACTGCGGAAAAGCTTACATACTTCCGGTTTCGCGTGTTGTGCGCTTCAACTGCCCGCATGCCGCGTAAATATCGCGCCCGCGCGGGCGGCGCACATACGCGATAATCCCGCGCGCAATCAGCCGCTTCTGGAACGCATCGACCGTCGCCTGCTCGGGCTGCCGGTAGGGCGTGCCCGGTCCGGGGTTCCAGACGATCAGGTTGACATAGGCCGGGAAACTCGCGCTTTTTACCAGGGTGACGACTTCGTCCGCATGCTCCAGCCGGTCGTTGACCCCGCCCAGCAACACGTACTCAAACGTGATTTTTTCGCGGGGCCCGAGCGGAACGGTGCGGGCTGCGGCAATAATGGCTTCAATGTTCCACTTGCGCGTGACCGGCATAACTGCTTCCCGTACTGCATCGTTCGACGCGTTGAGCGAGATCGCCAGCCTTGGCCGCACGGGTTCGGCGGCAAAGCGCAGCATGCCCGGCACGATGCCCGATGTGGAGACGGTCATGCGCGATGGTTGCAACTGCACCGGGCCGGTGAGCAGCTTGAAGGCGGCAATCCATGCGTCGTAGTTCAGAAACGGCTCGCCCATGCCCATGAAAACCAGGTTGATCCGGTCGCGGCCCAGGTGCACGCCTTGCCGCTTGAGCACCGCGACGACCTGCCCGGCGATCTCCCCTGCCATCAGGTTGCGTACGATGCCCATCTTCGCCGTCAGGCAAAATTGGCAGTTCACCGCGCAGCCGATTTGAGAGGATACGCAGATGGTTGCGCGTTTTTGCGGAACGCTGGTGCCGCGCGTGTCCGGCGCAGAGTCTTCAAGCTCCGCAGAACCTTCGATGGTTGTCTCGGCACCGTCGCCGCCCGGCATCCACACGGTTTCCACCGTTTGGCCGTCCAGGCCAGCGATCAGGTAGCGTTCCGTGCCATCGACCGAGCGGAAGGTCTCAGTAATTTGCGGCAATCCTACCGTGTACCCGGCCTCACGCAGCTGCTCGCGGAAGGCTTTCGGCAGCGTCAGCATCTCGTCAAGCGACCCGGCCCACTGTCGATACAGTGCGTGCTCCAGCTGCTGCGCTCGGTAGCGTGCACCGCCGAACCGGGTCGCGACCTCCGCCAGCGCGGCTGCGTCCAATCCAAACAGCGGCTTGGACGTCACGCCTGCGGCAGGCGTGGCAGCTACAATGGAAAAGACCCCGTTCTGGATGGTTGCGGCCATGGTTTGTATCCCTTAAGAATACCGCAGCTCCAGCTTACGAACGGGCCCAAGGACATCCGACACGCATGGCAGCTCTCGCACCCGATGTACCCGCAACCTACGAAGTACCCGACCGCAACATCCGCCGCACCACCCTGCCCAATGGCATGATCATTCTCACTGAGCCGATGCCGCACCTGCGCTCGGTCGCCATGGGCGCCTGGGTTCGCGCGGGCTCACGACACGAAGCGCCTGAAGTCAACGGCATCTCGCACTTTGTCGAGCACATGGTATTCAAAGGCACCCAGAACCGCACCGCGCAAGCTATTGCCCGCGAAGTGGATGCCATCGGCGGCAACCTGGACGCGTTTACCGGCAAAGAGACAGTCTGCTTCAATATGAAGGTGCTGGACGAGCACACGCCCAAGGCACTCGACATCTTGTCGGACTTGGTGCTGCACCCTACTTTCGCCCAGGATGAAATTCTGCGTGAGCGCGGCGTGGTGATGGAAGAGATCAAGATGGACGAGGACAATCCCGACTACCTGGTCCATGAAATTTTTACGCAGAGCTTCTGGCAGGGCCATGCGCTGGGGCGGCCCATTCTCGGCTCGGTCAACACGGTCGGCGCGTTTGAGCGTTCCACGCTGCTTGACTTTTATAATGCCCGCTTTCATGGCGGCAACATTGTGTTTTCCGCTGCTGGGCACATCGACCATGACCGCTTTGTCGCCATGGTTACGGACCGATTTGCCGGGTTACCGGCCGGGCAATCGCTCAGCGTCGAAGCTCCCCCGAAGACAGCCGCCAAGATCATCCTGCGCAGCAAGAAGTCACTCGAACAGGTACAGCTATGTCTCGGCGTTCCGGCGCGTCCGCTAGCCGACGCATCGCGCTATATCTCCCTGCTGCTGAATACCATCCTGGGCGGCGGCATGAGCTCGCGCCTGTTTCAGACAGTGCGCGAAGAGCGCGGCCTGGCCTACTCCATCTACTCTGACCTGAACCCGTATCGCGATACCGGTTCCCTGTGCGTCTACGCCGGTACTTCGGCGTCCAAGGCGGTTGAGCTTATTGAGCTTGTCATGCAGGAGTTTCGCCGCCTAAAGGAGTCGCCGGTCGAGGCAGACGAGCTGCGCCGCGCCAAGGACCAGCTCAAGGGCAACCTGCTGCTGTCGCTGGAAAGCTCGGGCTCGCGCATGTCGAACTTGGCCCGCCAGCAGATGTACTTCGACCACTTCTTCGGCCCGCAGGAGATTCTGGACAGCGTGGAGGCGGTGCAGGTGGAAGACCTGCAAGCCATGGCACAGTCGCTGTTTGACCCCGAGCGAGTGGCTCTTACCATGCTGGGTCGGCTTGACGGCGTCAAGGTAGAGCGGGAACAGTTGGCTTGCTAGCGGCATACAGTTGCGAAAGAGAGTCGTCGTCTTACCATGGCGGGTAAACAGGGGTTTTCATACGGTACGGTTTGGCTGGTCCTCGGTCTTTTGCCGATTGCAGGCTGCGGCGTGCACCTGAATCAGCAGCTCGCCACACAGCCTCTTTCGCAATCGCCGCCGACCCAGCCGCCCCCGGTAGCCGGTCAAAGCGGTACGGTTATCATTCAGCCGCAGTATGCCGCAACCGGTCCCGGCAGGGCGCTGCAGTTTTCCGCTTCCGTCCAAAACGGAGCCGTCGTCAACTGGCTGGTAAACGGCGTTCAGGGCGGCAATGCAACTATCGGTACCGTTGACGCAAACGGCAACTACTCCGCCCCGGCCACCCTGACGCAAAGCGTAAATGTAACTGTGACCGTCGCGCTGGCCGCCTCCCCTGCGACCGACTTTGCAACTGCCGTCGTCTCCCTCATCCACCCCGGCGCAGTTACGGCTACCGCCAACCCCCAGGTCGCAACCTACTCCATCTACCTACCTGCTCCGGGCCAGGTACATGTTGAGTTCGGCCCGACCGCAGACTATGGGCTGCCCACCTGGGCGCAGCCGACGCCCTCGCCTAATGGCGGCCAGGTGGGCATCTACGTCGCAGGCATGCGGGCGCAGCTGCTGTACCACATGCGCGCGCTAGTCAAGCTGGCTGACGGTGCAACTTACACCGATACCGACCAGACCTTTACCACCGGCGCAGCCCCGGTTACCGCAGCCGTCACCGCCTCGGCACAGAACGGCCGGGCACCTCAGCCGGGCATCGAGCTGTTCGACACCCTATTGCCCCGCGAGCCTGCCCCGGCCTTTGCGACCGACCTGAGCGGCAATGTTATCTGGACTTACAGCTACGGGGGCACTGCCGAGGATGCGTTGCAGCCCCTGAAACTGCTACCGAACGGACACTTCCTGGCGCAGATTGCCTACCTTTCCTCGATAACGCTGCGCAACCCGACGATTTTGCCCGGCACCCTTGATGAGATCCGCGAGGTAGACCTGGTAGGCAATACGATCCGCTCTCTCACCCAGGCGCAGCTTGCTGCCGCACTCACTGCGCAGGGCTACGCCTTTCCACTCGGCAGTTTGCACCATGACGTGTTGGCGCTGCCGAACGGGCACATGGTGCTGCTGGCAACTACCACCAAAGCCTTCAGCAATCTGCCTGGCTATTTCGGAACCACAAACGTCATCGGCGACGTCCTGATCGACGTAGACCAGAACTTTACGCCGGACTGGGTGTGGAACTCCTTCGACCATCTTGATGTAAACCGCCATCCCTTCCAGTTCCCGGACTGGACTCACAGCAATTCCCTGCTCTACTCTGCCGATGATGGAAACCTCCTGCTTTCGGTGCGGCACCAGAATTGGATTCTCAAGATCGACTTCAACGACGGCAAAGGCTCGGGGAACATCCTGTGGCGGCTCGGCGAGGGCGGCGACTTCAAGCTCGCCGGCGGGACAGATCCGACAGACTGGTTCTATGCACAGCACGATCCCAGCTACTTCAGCCCGAACACGGCGGGACTCTTCAAATTGGGCGTGATGGATAACGGCGACGACCGGCCCCTGCCGCCCAGCGCGGTGTGCAGCGGTCCGGCACTCAGCTGTCTCTACTCGACCGTGCCGGTGTATGCGGTGGATGAAAACGCGCGAACCGCAACGCTCATTGAGCACTATAGGCCGTCTCCTTCGCTGTACAGCTATTTCGGGGGCAACGTCGACCTGCTCGGCAACGGCGATCTGGAAGCTGACTTCTGCGGGGTAGCTGCGGGAGCGGTAGTCCAGGAGGTAAATCTCACCGGCAGCTCACCGCAGCTCATCTGGCAGGCGGTTACAGGCGGCGCCTCCCAGTACCGGGCTGAACGGCTCCCGAGCCTGTACCCAGGCGTGCAATGGTAGAGCTACTTGTTTGCACTCCAGTCACATGCTGCGGCAGGCTTCCACTGACATCGGCACTTCATTCGGGGTAGCATTATTTCTGGAAGCCGCTCACGAGGCGGTCTTCCCCGGAGTCGCATGCACATGAAGTTCTTTTCAGACCGCCTAGACCGCTCCGACCGCGGCAGTCACCCGGAATCCGGCTTCACGCTGGTTGAACTGCTTATCGTTATCTCTATTGTTGTCATCCTGATGCTTGTGCTCATCCCGCAGCTGACTTCCGCCAGGATCGCAGGCAACGAGACGGCGGCGCGTGCCGACTTGCGAAACATCACGGCAGCCGAGCTCGCCTACTCCACTTCCTATCCGGAAAAAGGCTTTACCTGCAGCTTCGCCGACCTTACAGGCGGTGCTACCGGTTTTCTGGATAAGAGCCTTGCCGGCGGCTCCCAGGCAGGGTATGTATTTACTTTCTCCGGCTGCACTTCAAAGGGCGGCGCGGTGAACTACTACCAGCTTGTAGCGCAACCGCAGGTGGTGGGCAAAACAGGTCGCGCCAGCTTTTGCACGGACGTCAACGGCTCCGTGACCAGCGACCCGACCGGCGGTACCAACTGCCTGCAAGCCGGACCTGCCGCAACGCCGCAGCCTGGAACGACTGCTGCCGCACCGGAAGGATCGACAAGCCCTGCGAGTTTGCCGTCAGCTACCGCTACTCCTTAACTCCTGAGTCCGGTCTCCCGAGTTTGGCCTGGACGGTCCACAATGAGTTCCGCACCAGATAAGCTTGACTGCATGCGCATGCTCGCACCCCTTTCGCGGAACCGCCTGTATCGGTTTGAGGGCGGCTTTACCCTGACGGAGCTGCTGATTGCTATCTCCGTCATCTTGCTGCTGACACTCATTGCCATTCCGAACTTGCCCGGCGTAAGGATGGAAGCAAACGAGAACTCCGCCATCGCTTCCATTCGGTCGATCTACGGCGCAGAGGTTCAATTTTCCGAGCGGTACCCGGCAGACGGGTTTGCCTGCACGCTCGTACAACTTGGGGGCAAGCCGGGCGTGGGCGCACCATCGACGGCGCAGGCACAGGTACTTGAGCCAGCTCTTGCTCAAGGACAAAAGAGCGGTTACCTGTTTCAAGTCGCAGAGTGCGGCAAAAGCGCAAAAGGCGACCCGGCATATACCAGCTTTGAGATCACAGCCATTCCGAAAGTGCCCGGCCGAACCGGTCATCGCGGCTTCTGCATCGACCAGACCGGTGAGGCGAAAGCTGATCCTACAGGCGGAACCAATTGCACGCAGAGCTTGCAGTAGCCATGCTTTCAACCAGACAGGCGAAATGCTTGATGGCGCTACTGCTGTGGACTATGCCGGGTTTTGCGCAGGGACCCGGCACAGCGCAGCAGCTCGCATCTGCAATTGACGCGCACTACAATCGGCTGCACTCGCTACAAGTGCGGTTTGTCCAAAGCTATGACGGCCTGGGCATGCACCGTGTAGAAAGGGGCACGCTGCTGCTGTCCAAAGCCGGCCGCCTGCATGCGGGCAAGATGCGTTGGAGCTACACCGAGCCTGCGGGCAAGTTACTCGTGCTTGATGGAAAGGACGCATACTTCTACACGCCCGGCCAAAGCGAGGTGCAGAGCGTACCGGCACAGCAGCTGGAGGATTTGCGCTCACCCTTGGCTCTCCTACTGGGCCATGCCGAACTTGCAAAGCAGCTACATGGCTTGACCCTGACCTCTACTGTGAATGGTGAAGGCACACTTGCGGGCGTGCCGCGCGGGCTGGAGCGGCGAGTCGCCGAGCTCAAAGTCACTGCGAATACCGGCGGCGTGATCCACCAGCTTGAAATTGATGAGGTGGATGGAGCGCGTAATGTTTTCGAATTTGCAGACGAGCAGCCGGATGCGCCTGCCTCTGCCGGGGAGTTCGTCTTTACACCGCCGCCGGGCACGCATGTTGTAAAGGGCAGCGCGCCTATTTAAGAACCCCTTTCCCCTGTCAGTTTTCTTTAGCCTTACATAAAGCGAAGCTGTAAGCGACACAGTATGCTGATCCCCATGCGCTCCGTTCTTTCACTTCTATTCCTCCCTGTGATTTGCCTAGCGCAGACCGGTGCACCGTGGCAGATGGAACCAAGTGAAACCACGGCTGATCTCCGCGGTATTCACGCGGTTGGCGGCGGCGTGGTGTGGGCATCGGGCACAGGCGGCACGGTGCTGCGCTCGCAGGACTCCGGTTTTGAATGGCAGCAGTGCGCGACCCCACCCGGCGCGGAGAAGCTCGATTTCCGTGCGATCTGGGCCTGGGATGACGAGACTGCTGTGGTGATGTCAAGTGGCCCCGGTGTGATGTCGCGGCTCTACAAGACCACGGACGGCTGCGCACACTGGAGGTTGCTACACACAAACCCGGACAAAGAAGGATTTTGGGACGGGATGGCTTTTTACGACCGTAGGCACGGCTTTCTCGTCGGCGACCCGGTAGCCGGAAGCCTGGTGCTGCAACGCACAAAAAATGGCGGCAAAACCTGGACTCCGGTTTCATCAAGCGGTCTTGACATCGGCAAACGAGGCTTGTTTGCGGGGAGCAACAGCTCCATCACACTCGGAGTAACAGCCGGGGAAAACACAGCTGGACCCGGCAATCTCCCTTGGATAGGAACGAGTGGTCCCGGAGGCGCACTTGTGCTTTCCGGCATCCTGGACCTTTGCACTATGAACCAGTCACCGAAGCAATGCCAAAGGCATTATGCGTTCAATCATGATCCTGTACCCGTCAACGGGGATACGGCGAGCGAGGGCATTTTTTCGCTGGTATATCGGGATAACAGCGAAGGAATTGATAGCGCAGTTGCAGTCGGCGGCGACTACACGAAACCGGATGGAGACACCGGCACAGCTGCTTGGTGGAGCCTGAGCAACAATCGATGGACGGCCGCTGCAAAACCTCCTAGCGGCTATCGCTCTGCTGTGGCCTGGGATGCTGAGGACAAGTTATGGATCACAGTAGGTCCAAATGGCTCTGACATCTCACGCGACGATGGTCGAACCTGGCAACCGCTTGAACATGCCCCTGCCGATACCCCAAAAGGCGGCGAGTGGAACGCGCTAAGCCTGCCCTGGGCAGTCGGGCCGCATGGGCGCATCGGCAAGCTGAACCTGGACGCGTCAACATTACCTAAGTGATTGGAACCAGGGCGAAGACGACTGCAAGGCGTAGTTTACAGTTGACGGCAACGTAGCATAGAGGGACACTGAGAAGGTAAAAATTAGGGTCTCTGCCTGGCAGCAGAGACCCCAGGGTTGTAAGGTGATACGCTACTAAGTGCCGGTAACGTGATTGAGGAACATCAGTTCAATCACAATCCGTAGAACGGCAGCCACCACACCGGCGCGTAATTCAACATCGCGCCAATAGGATTCAGGCATTCGCTTCGAGGTCATGCTTAGATTTCCTTTTCACACAAAGCCCACGTTTCTGCGTGGGCTTTGTGCTGTTTGCAGGTTCTGTCCTGCTGATGTCACGGTAGTGCAAGGGCTATATGCCATCAATAGTACTTAGGTCATTAATACTTGAGTCACGTTCAGTTTGCCCCGGTACCGGAGTAACCGGTGCGGCTGCTAGCCATTGGGCATCGGCAGCCGTCTACCAAGCAGGCCTGATAGCCTGATGGGAGCGGCTTGGGACTGGCCGGGCGAGTTGTTTACGGAGATATGGCAGAGTTTCTAGTCAAACTGACCGACGA
>CAXSHS010000084.1:0-14112 GCA_964237325.1 uncultured Acidobacteriaceae bacterium
GTGCTCACCCATGGCGTTTGCCTCGGTGAGCAGGGTGCTGAAGTAGGAGCGGATCAGCGCGTAGCGATCTGCCTCGGTCGGCTCATCGTAGCGGCCAAAGGCGGTGTACTGGGCGATTTGGCGAAAAATCCAGGGGTTTGCAGGCGCGGCGCGACCGATCATCACGGCATCGCAGTGGGTCTGCGCTACCATCGCGCAAGCGTCCTCGGGCGTACGGATGTCGCCGTTGCCGATTACCGGAATTGAAACTGCATCCTTGATAGCGGCGATCCACTCCCAGCGGGCTTGGCCGGAGTAGCCGTCTTCACGGGTGCGGGCATGCAGCGCAACTGCGGCCAGGCCGGACTCCTGGGCTAAGCGCGCCAGCTCCACGCAGACAATGTTTCGGTCATCCCAGCCCATGCGAAATTTCACTGTAAAGGGAATGGTGACTGCGGCACGAACTGCCTCAAAGATCTTCGCGATCAGAGGCAAGTCGCGTAGCAAGCTGGAGCCGCCGTTACAGGCTACGACCCGTTTGGCCGGGCAGCCCAGGTTCAGGTCAACAATGTCGAAGCCGGTGTCCTGAACAATTCTCGCGGCTTCGGCAAGCGTCTGGGGATTCGAACCGAAAATCTGCGCAGCAATGGGGTGCTCGTCGTCATAGAACGTGAGATAGCGTTTGCGCTTGGACTCGCGCATGCGTGTGAGTCCATCGGCTGAGGTGAACTCGGTCATCAGCAATCCGCAACCGGACTGCTGATTTGTGACTGTTGTCTCCACGTCATCATGAGCAGCATAGGGGGTAAACAGGCTGCTGTTGCGGATGAAGCGCCTGAAAATGGTGTCCGTCACGCCGACCATCGGCGCCAGCACAGTCGCCGGAGCCACATGCACATTGCCGATATGAAAAGACGCAGGGACGCGCGCCTGCGGGGGCATAGCGCGAACTATCGGGTTGTCCCAGCCTCTGCTCATAGATGTCCGCTTTCCAAAGGTGCATGACAGAAAAAGCCCCCACGCTCAAGCGCGGAGGCTTTTGTGTTCTACACGATTTACTTGGCTGTCGGTGTTGCCGGCGCGTCTTTCTGCGCGAATTTGCGGCGGAAGCGCTCAATACGACCTGCGGTGTCGATCATCTTCTGCTTGCCAGTGAAGAAGGGGTGACAGGAAGCGCAGATTTCCACGTTGATGTTGCCCTTATGTGTCGAGCGCGTCTTGAACTCGGTACCGCAGGCGCACTTTACATTGATCTCACTGTAGGAGGGGTGGATGCCTTGTTTTGCCATGATCTTGAAAACCTTTCCGCAATCTCACTATGCTATCGCGCTCCGCGTACTGAGGCAATGAAGACTGCTATGGAATAGATGTGGCTGGACACATTTCGGTGCAAGGCCTACCGGTTTGCCATACTGAAGCATGGTTGAAATGCCGTGTGTATTGTGCGATGGGATGGGCATGCGTGTGATCGCGCAGGCGGATGGCGGCCGCGCCGCAGAGCCGTGCGAGTGCCAGCACGTCCGCAAGGTGTTCCTACAGCAGCAGCGAGCACAAATTCCGGCGCGGTATGCTGCCTGCACATTGGAAAGTTTCAAGGCACATGGCGACCTGTTTCTAGCCGCAAATACGGCACAGCGCTTTGTCGAGATTTATCCGGGAGAAAACGATGGTACCGGGCTGCTTTTTACCGGTTCCATCGGGGTCGGCAAGACGCATCTTGCCACAGCTATCCTGCAAAAGCTTGTAAGTGAAAAAGGCGTGTCAGGCCTGTTCTGCGACTATCGGGAACTGCTGAAATCCATCACCAACTCCTACAACGCGCATGTGCAGATCACAGAGCTGGAAGTATTGCAGCCGGTATTTGAAGCTGAGGTTCTGGTACTCGATGAGCTGGGTGCAGCCAAACCGACGGAGTGGGTGTGGGAAACCGTAGCTCACATCCTGAACACACGCTACAACGACAAGCGTACTACCATCATTACTACTAATTACCCAAACCTGCCCCCCGGCGGTGTGATGCCGGGTGATGCCGGTGTTATGGCGCGTCAGAGTCTGCGAGAAGAGTCGCTCGGCGACCGTATCGGCGAGCGCATGCGCTCCCGCTTGCAGGAGATGTGTGTCCCAGTGGAAATGCACGGGCCGGACTACCGACAAGGTGCAAAGCGAGCGAGATTTCGTTAACGGTTTCGTAAGCTAAACAGCAGTAGTAAATAGAATTAAAAGGGCGGCAATCAATGCAGCAATGCGGTACGGGCGCTCGCCAAGTTGCGATATGGGTGGCATGGGTACAGAAGGTGGGATGGACATAGCCGGTCCTTTCAGGGAGAACGACTTCACCATTAAGACGCATACGTTTGCCCTGAAGGGGAACTTTATACGTGAATTTCGATTGCAGTAGTTACCTTTGTACTTCCTTTTACAGTAGGGAACTGCAAACTATGCATGCGCTGTGAAATGCGAAGCCCCAGCGGTACGATAGAAGCATGATGGAAGCAGGTCAGCCACCTGAGCGCGGAGGTGATACGACGGAACGGCCGCTGTTCAGCAGCGGTACGCCGCAGGCGAAGGAGCCGCGCGACTGGAAGCCGGTTGCAATCGCGGTCGGTGTAGTGGCGATCGTGCTGCTGGTACTGCTGCTCGTCGGCCGCCGCACCAAGGACCAGGCAAACCCCGGCGGTGCCGGTCTGGCTCCACCGGCTGCATATGCCGCTTTGCTGCCTATTACAGATGTGCAGATGAGCGACTCAGCCAATCTTTCCGGCGGCAAGATGACGTATCTCGACGGCACAATCAGCAACCATGGTTCGCAAACAGTACGTGCCGTTACTGTGCAGGTTGCCTTTAAGGATTTTACGGGGATGCTAGCCGCCAAGAACACCTTGCCGCTCAACCTGATCCGCTTCCGAGAACCCTATGTGGATACGGAGCCGGTGGGTGCTGAGCCGATCAAGCCCGGTCAGTCGCGGCCTTTCCGGCTAATCTTCGACACGGTTCCGCAAAGCTGGGATGGTGCCTACCCAGAGGTTCGGGTCATTACTGTGGAAGCTCGTTGAACTGAAGTTGCCCAGGCGGGTAAAAGCTACATCCTAAAAATGTACGGAAGTGCTCAGTCTGTCTTGATTTTGGACAAGATTTATTTCAGCTCCCAGCTCCTGGAGTTAAAGCTATCTTGTTTATCTTCATCAATATAAAGATAGTGGTTTGAAGGCTCAAGGCCGGATCAAGAAGTTTTGCACCCAGGATGCAACTTTCTATCTGTAAAGGTGCTCTCCACTATATGAAAGCTGTAAAGTAAGAGAGGTAAAATACTATGAACAGCAATAAGATTTCTGTAAGCGCAGCTTTGCTGCTTGCCGCGTCTATAGCACTGCCGGCCATTGCGCAAACCCAGGCTCAAGGTACTTCGGCCCCGGCAGCTACATCGAGCTCAACCCAAGCCGGAGGCTCAAGCAACCCTGCCGATACCAGCACCTACGCTTCCGGCTCTCCATTACCGCCGCCGTCCAAGGAAGGTTTCTGGGGGCATCTCAACCCATTCGCTCGTAAGAAGTGGGTCAATCGGCAGCTCGATCCGGTAAAGGGTCGTCTGAATGAGCTCGACCAGCTGCAATCAAAAAATGCGAATGATATTCGCTCGCTCGACGCGCGGACTGCAACTGGGATTCACCAGGCGCAGACTACTGCAGACCAGGCCACCCAGACAGCTTCCACGGCAAACACTACCGCTACCCAGGCGCAGCAGCTGGCGCAGCAGGCAAACTCTCAAAATACAAAGCTGAATACGACGGTTTCCGGCCTTGACCAATACTCCAAGGTGTCCGATACGGAACTGAGGTTCCGCCCTGGACAGACGATTTTGAATGCAAAAGCTAAAGAGGCACTCGACCAGGTAGCGACGCAGCTTCAAGGGCAGAAAGGTTACGCTGTTGAGGTGGCAGGCTACTCGCGGACACCTGGGCAAGCAGGTATTGCCAGCTCGCAGCATATGTCAGATGCTGTGGTGCGGTATCTCGTAGAAGAGCACCAAATCCCGGTGTACAAGATTCATCAAATTGCACTTGGCAATGCCAAGCTCCAGGACGGTACAGCTGCCCCGGCCGGTAGTTCCGTCCGGGTGAGCGTGGTGCAAAACAGTTTGGCAGGGAGCTCATCAGCCGGTACGGGTAGTGCGCCCGCGAGTGGCACCGCCCCGGCTCCGACTACACCTGCAGGTGGTCCAACGCAGTAGGTGCTGCCGTAACAAGCTTTTGACTAACGAGAGAACCAAGGCAGACTGACCCCTCGAGAGAGGGGTCTTTTTTGCTTTTGAGGGAGCCGTGCGCCGTTTTGCAGCGACGGCTTTGCTTCAACAAGTACACGCTATGAGGTGGCCGCCGCCCGTGCAGGCGGTTTTAGCCCTGACGCTTTGGCGCAAGCGCGTGCAAAGCCAGCAGTGTCTCAAGCAGCGGCTTGAGCAGATCGAGCCGAAGCGCATTGGCACCATCGGACTTAGCTTCTGCCGGGTTATTATGGATTTCCAGAAAGATGCCGTCGATCCCGGCAGCCACGGCAGCGCGGGCCAACAGTGGAATGAACTCCGGCTGGCCGCCGGAAACGCCGTTCGCGGCAGAGGGCATCTGGACGGAGTGCGTGCCGTCAAAGACGACCGGTGCGAGTTTGCGCAAAATGCCGAGTGAGCGCATATCGACCACAAGATTGCCGTAACCGAAGGTAGTGCCTCGTTCGGTAAGCGAAATGCGATCATTGCCGGTGGTCAGGATTTTGCCGACGGCATGCTCCATATCGCCCGGCGCTACGAACTGGCCTTTTTTGACGTTGACTGCGCGGCCGGTCTTTCCCGCGGCTACCAGCAGGTCAGTTTGGCGACATAGAAAGGCCGGGATTTGCAACACGTCGGCACCCTCGGCAGCGATCTCGCAGTGGGCAGGCTCGTGCACATCGGTAAGCACGGGCAGGCCGGTAGTTTCAGCAATAGTGCGCAGGATGCGGGTGCCCTCATGCAAGCCGGGGCCGCGGAAGCTGGTGACGGAGGTGCGGTTGGCCTTGTCATAGGAAGCCTTGAAGATGTAGGGCATCCGCAAGTCAGCGGCGATGCGCCCGATACTTTCAGCCATGGTGCGGGCGTGGCTTTCCGACTCAATGACGCAAGGTCCGCCGATGAGGAAAAGCCTGCCTGCGCCGACAGGGACGTTGCCGATTTCAAAGTCTGAGATCACAAGCTTGATTGGAACATACAGCAGCAGATGAACCGGGAAGTCGAAGCATGGGCCAACGCGCCGCAGCCTTTTGCACTTCAAAGCAGGGGAGAGGTGATAAATGGCAATCAAAACGACACCGCATACTGAGTCCGGCAAGAACCATGACGTAGCAGAAAGCGATTTAGAGCCGGGAGTTTCTACAAACACAGTAGCTCGCGGAGAGGATGCGGCTTTGCACAGCGAGGACACGGGCGCACAGACAGCAACCAATCGCGGCCCGGCGCATGCTCCGGGAAGCGGTCCGGTGCACCGCGGTCCCATCCAGCCGGATGTAACGCTTGAAGGCTCGCTTGAAACGCGCGCGCCGGAAGGTCAGGGGCAGGGAATCAGCGGGCGCTCTCAGAGCGAAGAGAGCGTAGGGCAGAAGAAGGTAGTCGAGAACCGTCCGGATGCTCAGGCCGGGGTGAATCAAAGCAAGTAAACCGATTGTATTTTGTGATGGGCGGCGATGTTGCCGCCCTTTCAGACAGCTTCAGTTTAAAGCTAAGTTGTAACAGCATGAATTCAAGGATTTCTACGCTTTAACTTCGGTCTGCTCTCGCATCCTTTGATTCATAACTGCTGCTTCACTACGCTGAAGACGCGCAGCATAACTTGCTTTGATAAACGCTGAAAATAGCGGGTGCGGCTCAAGCGGCTTTGACTTAAACTCCGGATGAAACTGACAACCCAGAAAGAACGGGTGATCGGGAATTTCTACAATCTCGACATAGGTGGAGTCCGGCGTAGTACCGGTAATACGCAATCCGCCACCGGTAAGCAGGGCTTCGTACTCGCGATTGAACTCGTAGCGGTGCCGATGGCGTTCTGAGATTTCTGTTTCCGCATAGGCATGGGCTGCCAGGGAGCCGGGCTGTAGCACGCAATCCCATGCTCCCAGCCTCATGGTGCCGCCCATTTCTTCCACACCGGTCAATTCTCGCAGTTTGTAGATGATGCGATGCTGGGTCGCCGGGTCGAACTCGCTCGAATTCGCTCCCTGCAAGCCGCACACATTGCGCGCGTACTCGATGCAGGCAGTCTGCATGCCAAGGCAGATGCCGAAGTACGGCACGCGGCTCTCGCGGGCGTAGCGGATGGCGTTCAGCATGCCCTCAATGCCGCGTTTACCGAAGCCGCCGGGCACAAGAATGCCGTCAAAACCTTGTAGTTGCGAAAGGTAGTCCAGCGTCTCCAGTCCTTCGGCTTCAATCCAGGTCACGCGCAGTTTCAGCGAGTGGCCCAGCGCGCCATGGGTCAATGCTTCCTTTAGTGATTTGTAACTGTCCTCGTACTCCACGTATTTGCCAACAATGGCAATCGAAACCTCATCGCGCGGATGGTAAGCGCGATCCACCAGCTGCCTCCAGCGACCCAGGTCCGCCTCGTGCGGAGCCAGGTGCAGGTATTTGAGGATGAGCGTGTCTACACCTTCTTCGGCGAAGTTCAAGGGCACTTCGTAGATGGAGTCCACGTCACGTGCTCCGATTACTGCTCTTTCTTCGAGGTTGCAGAACAGCGCGATTTTGCCTTTCAGCTCTCGGCTCAGCGCACGGTCGGAGCGACACAGCAGGATGTCAGGCTGGATGCCGATGGACAGCATCTCCTTGACGGAGTGCTGGGTTGGCTTGGTTTTGAGCTCCTGCGCGGCGGCAATCCAAGGGACCAGCGTGACGTGGATGAAGACTGTGTTCTCGCGGCCCAGTTCCTGGCGCATCTGGCGGATCGCCTCAAGAAACGGCAGCGACTCGATATCGCCTACTGTACCGCCGATTTCGACGATGGTTACATCGCATGCGGCGCTACCCTCCATGCGGCTTGACACCTTGCGCATGGCGTTTTTAATCTCGTTTGTCACATGCGGAATCACTTGCACCGTTTTGCCGAGGTAATCGCCGCGGCGCTCCTTGGTAATGATCTGCTCGTAAATCCGTCCGGTAGTCAAGTTGTTGTCGCGCGTGAGCCGGGCGTGGGTAAACCGCTCGTAATGACCCAGGTCGAGGTCAGTTTCCGCTCCGTCGTCGGTGACAAACACTTCTCCGTGCTGGAACGGCGACATGGTGCCGGGGTCCACGTTGAGGTAGGGGTCGAACTTCATTAGGTTGACACGCAGGCCACGGCTTTCAAGCAGGCATCCTACCGAAGCAGCGGCAAGACCCTTGCCAAGCGAAGACACCACGCCGCCAGTCACAAAGATGTACTTTGCTGACATCGAAAACCTCCCGGTGTACTCATTTGTACGCATTCGCAACTGCATTGGGAGCAAGCGGGCAGTACGAGTCAGTATCGCAGACCTCTTTCGGTGTGCAAATCAAGCCATAACGTGTAAGAGGGGCGAGCAGGACATTGAGCCCAGTCGAGTTCAGGCCATCCGGTACATCGCAATCGAAGCTCGCATCTTTCAGACAACTGCAAGCTGCCGGGAGCGTGCAGCACGCTGTTACTACTGCTTGCTCCGTTTTTCTGGTAGGGTGCGTCACAGCTTTTTTCTGGAGCACGCGGCATTGGCCCCTGGTCAACGATCCGGCGCTGATGCACTATGTCGTGTTCCTGATGGGGCGCGGCATGGCACCCTATCGGGACATCCACGACATCAACCTGCCGGGCGCATATGCTCCGGAATGGTTGTCGATGGTGCTGGCAAGCCTCCTGCATGTGTCAAATGCAGCCATGTGGCGCGTGATGGATTGGCTGCTGATGGGGCTTGCGGCTCTGGCTATGTTACGAATCGCGGGTCGCTTCCACCGGTTCGCGGGCGTGGTAGCGGGCTCGTTATTCGCGCTGTACCATGGGCGCGACGGTGTGGGGCAGGCAGGCCAACGGGATTTGGTGCTTACAGTATTGTTGCTGTGGGCCACTGAACGGCTGCTAGGGGCAATGCGTGGGCGCTCTGCTTGGCCTCTGGTGGGTTTCGGCTTGTGTCTGGGCGCGGCTGTCTCCGTCAAGCCGGTGGCTCTGGTGTTCGCGGTGTGCCTACTGCCTGTGTTCTTCCAGAAGGGGCGCGCAAAAGCAGCTGTAGCCGTAGCTGCCGGGTTTATGCTGCCGGTGCTTGGGACCATGGTGTTTCTGCTGCACTGGCATGCCGTGGGAGCGTTCCGGCGCATGGTGCAATTCGACTTGCCCTACCATGTCAGCCTGGCGCATGGCACGGTGCCGCAGCTGCTTTGGTCCAGCAGTATCTCTTCTGTTAAAAAGCTGATTTGCTTGCTTGGTATACCGCTTCTTCTAGACGAGGGGTGGCGCGGCTCATTTGCGGCGTTCGCAGTGCCAACTTTTCACAATAGAAAAAATCTCACCTGGGTCTGCTCGCCGGAGCGCTGCCTGCTGTTGCTAAGCGTGTTGCTGGGGTTGTTATGCTTTGTCGCGCAAGGCAAGGGCTATCCCTATCAGCGGTACCCCTTTGTTGCATTCCTGTTTTTGCTGGCCTCGCTTGAGTTTACGGCTGCGGCGGCAAGCGGGTCGCGATTGCTGCGCGTGACGGGTATGGCAGGGTTGGCTTTTTGTATTGTGCTGTGCGCGCCTGTGTACCTGCGTGGGGCAATTCAGGCCAGGTGGTCCGCGCCGGTTCTTCCAATTGAGGACGCGCTCCTCAGGCAAGCTGCGGGGGGTGACCTGAGGAGTCTGCAAGGCAAAGTGCAATGCATGGACGTTGCAACCGGATGCACGGATGCACTGCTTGCGCTTGGGCTTAGGGAAGCGACTGGAACCATCTATGACGAGTTCCTGTTCCCGCAGGTGCCTGACGGCTGGTTCGGCTTGCCTGCCGGGTCCCGGCTCGAAGAACCGCTACCTGCAGCCCTAGTAACCGGGCGTCAGGCCTTCCGGAACGCATTGAACGGCAATCCTCCAAGGGTCATCCTGGTGACTTTGTGGCTGTTTCCGGAAGGGCCGGGCGACTACCGAAAACTTGCGCTTTGGCCGTGGTTTGAAGAGTACCTGCAAGCCTACAGGCTGGTGGAGCAGCAGGCGTTTCCAAGGGGTGAGAACGGGCCGCTCGGCTTTCGCGTGTATGTAAGACGTTAGAGCAAACGTAGGTTCTTTCTGCTTGCTCAGGATGACATTCTTTGAGGCCAAGGCAGTTTTTACAGTGCGGAAGCCGGAGGCAAATTGCAGTAGATTTAGAGAATGGCTCCACGCTTCCTTACGCCTCTTCTAACGCTTTGCTTGCTTGCGCCCATAGCGCATGCGCAAGGAACGGCGGACCGCCAGCGGCTGATTTTGAAGGACGGCACCTATCAGGTGGTGCTGCAATATGAAGTCAAGAACGGGATTGTGCGGTTCCGCTCTGCCGAGCGCAATGAGGGCTGGGAAGAACTGCCGGAATCATTGGTAGACTGGCCGGTAACGGGACGTTATAACCGTGATCACGCTCCCGGTGCCGCGCCGCCGGCAGATAGCCCGGCAGCCCAGGCAGCGGCAGAGCTTGACCGCGAGGCGGCTTCATCGAAAGCCCAGGAGGCAGCCCGGCAGCCTGTGGTTGCACCTGGATTGCGGCTGCCTGATGAGAGCGGTGTGTGGGGCTTCGATGCATTCAATGACAAACCGGAGCTGGTGCGTATCCGCCAAAGCGACGGCGACCTGAACCTGGATCTGGGCCATAGTGTCAAAGCTCTTCCGATTCCGCAAGGAGGCGCGCGCGACCTGATCCGGCTGCAGGGGTACCGTGCGCCGGTGTCATTCCATGTGGCGAGACCTGTCTTTTACATCGCGCTTGACGTCAAAGATGACGTGTCACGCGAGGATGCTTTGGTGGTAGAAACCCATGGTGCCGCAGCACCGGCTGCTGATAAGACGCAGAAGGCTTCGCCTGACAGTACCTATGCATTGGTGCGGCTGCGCGTCTTCAAGGACGGGCGCTATGCTTCAGCGCTACAGCTGCGGGCGCTCGGCACCGGCGGCGACATCGACGGCAGCGCCGAGGTGATAGCCACTGAGCGGCTCGTATTGCCCGGTGGCCGCTGGATGCGCGTGACTCCACGCAGCGACCTGAACCTGGGGCAATACAGCCTGGTGGAAATTTTGCCGGGAGAGACTTTTAATGTGGACGGCTGGGATTTTGGTATAAACCCACTGGCTGCCGACAATAAAGGTGCCTTCTCAGCGATAAGCGCCGAGGGAGATGCACCATAATCGCCTTCAATGCTTCACGGTTGCCGCTACACCCGGCTCAACAGTTGTATCCACGTCACACACAGCGCATCAGATAGAGACCATGGCTACAACGCTCCCCGACATCCCGACTCCTGTGCTGCAATCAGTGAACGGGCGTACGCGCGGCAAGCTGGTGGATAAATTTGGGCGGCAGATTACCGACCTGCGGCTTTCCGTAACGGATCGGTGCAACTACCGTTGCATCTACTGCCGTAACGGGGAGTCGACTTCCGCGCCTCGAGAGCTATCACTCGAAATTTACGCGCGTATCGTGCGGGTGTTTGCTTCGCTTGGTATTGAGAAAGTGCGGCTCACTGGTGGAGAACCTTTGCTGCGGCGTGGACTGGTGGAGCTGGTACAGGAGCTGTCGCAGCTTGGGACCACAACTGGTAACCCGCTGGATCTGGCGATTACGACCAACGGGCACTTGCTAGCTGCATTGGCACAGCCGCTGCGCAAGGCGGGCCTTGCTCGTGTAACGGTGAGCATGGATGCGGTGGAGCCTGAAACTTTTGCCCGGATCACGCGAGTACCGGGCTCGTTCGATCATGTGCTGCGCGGTGTGCGTGCGGCGCGCAATATAGGACTGGGACCGGTTAAAGTCAATTGTGTGCTGCTGCGCGGTTTTAACGATGACCAGATTGTGCCGTTTGCTCGGTTCTCTCGTGAAGAAGATGTAATTGTACGTTTCATTGAATTCATGCCGCTGGAGGAAGACCGCATCTGGGCACCGGACACGGTGGTGCCGCTCGATGAGGTACTGGAGCGGTTGCGGAGTTTTCGTCCGGTGGTGGCGCTACCTGCTAACTCGCCGAGTGAGACCGCGCGGCGCTACACTTTCGATGATGGTATCGGCGAGATGGGCGTGATTGCACCCGTTTCGCAGGCATTTTGCGGAGCCTGTAGCCGTGTCCGACTGACATCCGACGGCAAGATCCGTACCTGCCTGTTCTCGCATTTCGACCATGACCTGCACGGGCTCATGTTGCGCGGCGGTAGTGACGACGACATGGCTGCATTTATCGAAGCGACCATCGCGAAAAAGGAAGCCCGGCACCATATCGGCGAGGCCGGTTTTGTGCAGCCCGGACGTACCATGGTCCATATCGGCGGGTAATACACGCAGCTTGTGCAAGCCCATGCAAGAATGAGAGGCGCTATGGCTATACTTCGCTCGACATTCATCTCGCTTTCCCGCAACCAGCCGTTGCGTCGGTTTTCAGAAGCATCTGCAGCCGGGCGGCGGGTCTCCTCACGCTTTGTAGCAGGGCTAGAGATTGAAGACGTGCTGAAAGCTACGGCTGCCCTGAACGCGCAGGGTATTGCCGCGACTCTCGACAGCTTGGGCGAGAATGTGCACACGCCGGAAGAAGCGCGACTCTCTGCCGCCATTTACCATCAATTGCTGAATGCAGTCGGCGAACGCGGCCTCCAGGCCCATATCAGCGTAAAGCTGACGCAGATGGGTATGGACTTGAGTCCCGGCTTGGCCGAGCAGATCGTGGGCAGCCTGGTGGAGCATGCCGTGCGCGTGGGTACTTTTGTACGCGTGGACATGGAAGGCACTGCCTACACACAGCCCACTCTCGACCTAGTGTGCCGGTTACATCGGCAGTTTCCAGGCAGTGTAGGCGTTGTGATCCAGGCGTACCTGCGGCGCTCCGCCGATGATATTGCCGGCCTGCTGCGTGAAGGCATCCGCGTGCGGCTGTGCAAAGGCGCGTACCAGGAGCCTGCCGCCGCTGCGTTCCCTGAAAAGGCTAATGTTGACGCGAACTATGTTCGGCTGATGGAGACGCTGCTGACAAGTGGGGTATACCACGGGATTGCCACTCATGACCCGGCCATGATCGAGGCTGCCGCGCAAATCGCTAAGAGGGAGCAGCTGGACCGAAGCAGTTTCGAGTTCCAGATGTTGTATGGAGTACGCCGCGACCTGCAACGATCCCTGGTGTCGGACGGCTACAGGATGCGTGTCTATGTGCCGTTTGGACGGGAGTGGTACCCGTATTTCATGCGGCGGCTGGCGGAACGTCCTGCAAATGTGCTGTTTCTGGCGAAAAACTTTTTTCGTAGTTAAGCGCGTTACTGCGGCTGTTGATATGGCTCAATGGAGAGCAGGTTGTCCAGCATGGAGCGTTCCGTAGGGGTATACTCCGCTTGAAACCTGGCAGACTTCAGAGCATTTTGCCGCTCCCCGGGCGGGAGAGCACGAAGATCCCGGAATGCCTGGCGTACAGCCTGCCGACGGTCGGGGGGCATCTGGCTTAAAGCCTGACTGGCATTGCGAATATCTTGCTTGCGCTCAGGCGGTAATGCCTCAAAACGCTCATTGCGTTCCATCATGCGCTGGCGTTGGGCGGGCGGTGCCAAGTCAAGTCGGTGCAGCCGGTCAATAACTTGCTGTTGCTGGCCTTCCGGCAGATGTGCGAAGCCAGGCTCATGTTTCAGTGCATCTTCCTGCGCGGTGGGACTTAGATTTTGATGCTGGGCAAACCACTGCGGCAGGTGCTGGCCGGCTGGAGGATGGTTCCCAAGCCCAAACCGGGATTGCTGCTGGCCATTGAAGCGAGGCTGGGCCGGCTGTTTTTGAAAAGCAGCCATGCGGGGGCTATGGATCTGCAAGGCTCGTAGAGGCACTGCAGGCAGGCATAGCAGCAGCGTGTAGCTTGCTGCTTTCAAGCTCTGCCTGTATGTCGGTCCCTGCTTCATTGCCTGCGTCTTCCTTTTCATGCGTGTACGCCTGGCACCTACTGTAGCAATCTCAAGGTGCAGGAGAAATCAATCGTTACCCTGCGCATCGGTATCCGGGCCATCCAGCGCGGAGAGTTGCTGAAACACCTGCGCATTTTCGTTGAGCGACTGTAGATCGCGGACCGTGCTTGATGCCTGCGTCTGCGGCACAACAGCCGGCTGGCTGGAAAGCTCAAACCAGGTACCGCCGCCTATCGCCATCACCAGCCCCAACGTTGCTACCCCGGCCAACGGGCGCAGTGTGTAGTTGCTCACCCACAGGCGTGTGCGCAGCCGCGCCATCAGTCCGGCCCAGCCGCTAGGAGGTCGTGCCTGCTCTTCGCGTAGTCCGGCACCCATGCGGGCTGACCAGAACGGTGAGGGCTCGGGAGCTTCCCAGTGCTCCAGTGCCGCAATCGTCCCTTGCATGGACCTGAGTTCCGCCTGGCAGTCGGCGCAGATTTCGAGGTGCGCGCGCGATGCCATACTTGCGGCATCGGGATCAAACAACAGGTCGGGCATGGCAGCGAGCGTCGTCTTGCAATCAATTATGGGGATCGTGGGGGTCATGGGGAACTCCATCAGACGTAATCCTTAAGCCGTTCACGCAGCGTCTGGTAGGCGCGAAACAGCAGTGACTTGGTTGCGGATTCTGACAATTTGAGCACATCGCCGATCTCGCGGTAGTCCATCTCCTGGTACTTGTGCATCAAGACAGCCTGGCGCTGGCGTTCCGGCAGAGCCAGGACCTGCGCCTTGATCCCGGCCAGGCGTTCATTGCGCATCATCTTCTGCTCGACTGTAAGCCGGCTGTCGGCTACATCAGGAGTCGTGCCGGTTTCACTATCCGGCTGATCCAGATATACATTTTGCGCGGCTTTCTCATGCTTGTGGTCACGGGCATGATTTACACCCAGGTTGGTGGCGATGCGATACAGCCAGGTAGTGAATTTGGCTTCTGCCCGGTAGCTTTCCCGCGAGCGATACACCCGCAGAAATACCTCCTGCGCCA
>CAXSHS010000085.1:0-14007 GCA_964237325.1 uncultured Acidobacteriaceae bacterium
CTCGCTGATACGTGTGGGTAGATGCGTCAGCGTCATCCAGACCAGGAAGAGGCCGCTAAGGGCATCGAGTTCCGGCCGCCGCTGGAGTTTGGGAAAGCGCATGCTGGTACTTAGACGGGATTTGCCGGATGGAGTTGCGCGGAGTTTTTGGAGGAACAGGACAAAGGGGGAGGGTAAAGCAAAAGCAGATTCTTCGACTTCTCTCAGGATGACACAGGAGGATGACCGCTTAGAATGATGCCCGGTTTGTTTTGCAGGTTACTTTGCTCTACCCGAGGTACTCCTTGATAAACGGGTCGTCGGAGCGCACCAGGTCCATCGTGGAGCCGTTGAAGACCAGCTTGCCTTCATGCAGCATAAGGAAAGCAGTGCTTTCGTCGACCCCGCCATCCGGCAGTTTTTCCATCTTGTTCGTCTCTTTGTTGAAGCGGTGCGTAGCCAGCATAAAGGCGTCTTGCAGCCGGTGCGAAACCAGCAAGGCGCTTGAGCCGGAAACATCGCGCTGCTTGATGACAAGCTCAATGATTGTGGTCGAAGTGATGGGGTCAAGGCCACCGGTAGGCGAGTCATACAGCACCAGCTCCGGGTTGCTGATGATAGCGCGTGCAATGGACACACGGCGGCGCATACCGCCTGATAATTGCGAAGGAAACTTGTCGATGGTGTGCTCAAGCTCAACGAAGCACAGAGCCTCGCGGACTCGCTTATCAACCTCACCGATAGGGACGTGGTCCTCATTAAGCCGGTACGCTACGTTGTCGCCGACTGTGAGCGAATCAAAAAGAGCGCCTTCCTGAAAGACCATACCGATATGGTCGCGCAGGGCGAACATATCGGCATCTTTGAGAGTTGCCAAGTCCTGCCCGAAAATTCGGATAGTTCCTGAATCAGGCCGGATAAGCCCATTGGCGAGCTTGAGCAGCACACTTTTCCCCACGCCTGCCGGGCCCAGGATGATACGGGTCTGGCCGCCGCCGAGCTCGAACGATATTTTGTCTAGGACAGTGTGATTGCCTGATTGCAGCGACACTTCATCAAAGACAATGACCGGCTCGCCCGGGTGCTCGTCACTCCAACTCTTATGCTTTTCTTCAGCCGGCATAGGTTTAGCGTCCAAAAATACCGATCATAAAGCGGCTGATGATGAAGTCGCTCACAATGATCAGGATGGAGGAAACGACAACAGCCTGGGTTGTGGAGCGACCCACACCCTGCGTGCCGCCTTTGGTGGTCATGCCGTAGTAGCAGCCGATAGTTGCGATGATGAAGCCGAAGAACACTGGCTTGATGAGGCCTTGAAAGATGTCGCCGAAAACAAGCGCCTGAAAGGCAGAGTGGAAGTACTGTGAGCCGCCCTGACCGAGGAGAAACACGGCAACCGTACCACCGCCGAGTGTGCCCACGGCATCCGAAAGGACGGTCAGGAAGAAGAGCGTGAAAATGGTGGCCACGATCCGCGGCATGATGAGCTTTTTGAGTGGATCAGTGCCGAGCGCACGCATGGCGTCAATCTGTTCCGTCACTACCATCGACCCAAGCTCCGAGGCCATGCCGGAAGCATTGCGTCCGGAAACCATGAGGCTGGTGAGCACCGGCCCAAGCTCCTTAATCATGGACAGCGACACCAGCTGCCCGGTGATAGCAGCGGCGCCGAACTGCGACAGCGAAGAAGCCGATTGGAGCGCGAGCACGCCGCCGGTGAAAAAGCCGGTGAGCAGCACGATAGGGACAGAGCCCACACCGATGGAGTCAGCCTGGGTGACGATGTCGGCCACGTAGAGCGGGCGCTTGAAAAGATTGAGCAGCGCACGGCCGGTAAGAAGCGCGTACTCTTGCAGGGCTAGGAACGAGTTTTTCGCAAAGCGGTCGAGCGTGCTGTCTGCCATCGGTGTTTTAACAGTACTCGATGCGGGGCTTGCCGTACTGATGCTTTTTAGATGCGGAAGGCACGGCAGTCACAGTATGTCTTTATTCAAAGGTATGTGAGGAATACACCGGGACGTTAAGCTGCGACGTCAAGCTGCAGTTCGTTTCAGGGACATAGCGTCCCGTCGAGGAGATATCGCGAACATACGCAAATACTCGCGGCTGAATTGAGACGGACTCTCGTAGCCGACCTGAAACGCGGCTGTCTCCACGTTTATTGCGCTGGAAACCATCAGCCGCCGCGCTTCAAGCAACCGGAGTTGCTTTTGATACTGGAGCGGCGTCATGGAGGTAATCGCCTTGAACTGACGATGGAATGCCGATGGGCTCATCTGCGCCATGGAAGCCAGCTCTTCGATTCGGACCGGCTCCGCGAAGCGATCCCGTAAGATGTGAACCGCGCTGATGACTCGCTGCGCGTGGCTATTCGTCAATGTCATTTTCACGACTTCGCCGCCGTGAGGCCCCGTTAAGAGCCAGTAGCAAATCTCGTGCATGATTGCGGGATAGAGCACCGGGATTGCCTGCGGCGTATCGAGCAGACGTACTATACGCAGCGCGCAGTCCTCCAGGGGACCATTGAAGTCCGTCACGAAAACACCATGTCGCACCTCATGGCTCGCTTCCGGCGGAGTATTCAGCTCATCCATCACCTGGCGCATAACGGCGAGATCGAACTCGATGATGAGGCCGAGGTAGGGCTCGCTTGAGCTTGCCTCGGCAACTGTGCCAAACGCGGGCATCTCGATACTTACCACTAGCGCCTGTCCCGCTCGGTAATCGAATCGCCGGTCTCCAAAAATGGCCCATTTTGCGCCTTGGACGACGATGCAGAGGGCGGGTTTGAAGATGAGATAATTTGGGCGCTTTTCATGATTGGATCGAAGGATGGTAAATCCTTCAATTTTCGTTACAAACGGACTTTCCCCTGCCTGCGCATCGGTGTAATGCCTGACCGCTTCCACAAATCCGTGCAGCATATCCGGCTCCATCTGAGAACTCTCGCATAAGTGTAGGTTCGAGAGCAGGAATAGGCAAGAAACCGGAGAGTTCCGGCATTCACTTTGTAGCCGGATAAACCTATCCTGGATTCAATAACTCAGGAGCGGGCTATGTCTACAGAAACATCCATGTTATCTACGTATACAATCGCAATTGTCACCGGTGGGAGCCGCGGACTTGGCCGCGACACTGTGCTCAGCCTTGCAAAACGAGGCGTCCGCTCGATCTTCACCTACAACTCCAATCGTGCAGAAGCCGACAAGGTTGTAGCCGCTGTCAGCGAGATCGGGGCTAAGGCTGTCGCACTACAACTCGATGCCGGCAAGATCAGCGCCTTCGACTCATTCATCGAGAACGTGCACACGGCACTTGCGGCACTGGGTGCGGAGCGCTTCGACTATCTGGTTAATATGGCCGGTAACAACCACCATCACATGCAGTTCGCTCAAACAACAGAGGAGGAGTTCGACAGTGTTTGTAACGTCCACTTCAAGGGCGTGTATTTCCTGACGCAAAAGCTGCTTCCGCTCATCAACGACGGCGGGCGAATCGTCAACATCTCTTCAGGATTGACCCGTATCGCGTACCCGGGAAGCAGCGCTTATGGGACCATGAAGGGCGCCATCGAGGTACTTACTCGTGTTTTAGCAAATGAGCTAGGTCCACGCCGGATCGCCGTCAATACCGTTGCCCCAGGTCCAATTGCTACCGATTTCAGCGGGGGCATGGTTCGTGACAATTCCGATTTGAATAAGCGCCTCGCCGGCATGACCGCGCTTGGCCGCGTCGGGCAGCCTGACGATATCGGACCTATGATCGCCTCGCTGCTTTCCGAAGACAATCGCTGGGTCAACGCCCAGCGCATCGAGGTCTCGGGCGGCTTGGCCTGAAGCATTTCTCCCTCACCTGTAAACCAAGTCGCGACACTCGATGCGACCTTTCCGTCAAGAAAGGTCGCATGCAGCAAAATTGATGGACTACACCTAAGAGGGAAATGCTTTAGTCATAGGAAGACGGTCGCTGAAGACTGCGACCTTCCTGCCTGGCAAGACTATCCAGAGCATCAGTTCCGCGAATGCTTACCGAGTCCAGGCAAACAGGATAGTGAGATTGTCGGCCTGGTCATGCTTCTCATCACGCTTCTCGAACGCGCTTTTTGATTTCGATATTGAGGCGCTTGATTTTCTGGTTGAGAGTCGAAAGCGGGATGTGGAACTGCTCAGCGGCTTCTGTTTGATTCCAGTTGGAGCGCTCCAGCTTGTCGATGATGATCCTGCGCTCAATGTCTTCCATGATGTCGAACAGCGAGGCATTTGCCGAATGCTCCAGCAGGCTTGAGGAGTAGGAGCGTCCGGTCAAGTGCGAAGGCAGCAGCTCAAGGCCGATGACCGGCCCGGAACTGAGCACCACGCCACGCTCCATGACATTCTCAAGCTCGCGGACGTTGCCGGGCCAGTTGTAGTCGAGCAGCGCTCGCAGAGCTTCCGGGGAGAGAGTGCGGTCGGCCAACTCATTTTCCACGGAGTAGCGCCGCAAAAAGAAGGTGGCAAGCGCCGGGATGTCTTCGCGGCGCGCCCGTAGCGGCGGCAGCTCGAAGCGGATGACATCAAGCCGGTAGAACAGGTCCTCGCGGAACTTGCCTTCTTTTACCGCCTGGCGCAGGTCCACGTTAGTTGCGGTGATGATGCGCACGTCTACCTGGATTTCCTGCGTGCCGCCAAGGTGCATGAAGCGCTTGTCCTGCAATACACGCAGAATCTTTGCCTGGGTATCGAGCGGCATGGTACCAATTTCATCGAGGAACAGCGTGCCGCCGCTCGCAACTTCAAACAAACCCTTCTTCGCCGAGATAGCCGAAGTAAAGGCACCTTTCACATGCCCGAAGAGCGTGGACTCAAGCAAATCCGTCGGTACCGCGCCGGTGTTGACGGGGACAAACGGCTTATCCTTGCGCGGCGAGTTGGCGTGGACTGCTTTTGCGATCAGTTCCTTACCGGTGCCGCTTTCACCCTGGATGAGGACAGTGGAGCGCGAGGGTGCTACCTGCGCGACGAGGTCGAAAACACGCAGCATGACTTCACTTTTGCCGATGATATTAGGAAAGCTATAGCGCTGCTTGAGCGCGCGCTTGAGCTGAACATTCTCTTCCTCGGCGCGGTAACGCGCGATGGCGGTGCGGATATCGGCGAGCAGCTTTTCGTTGTCCCAGGGCTTCTGAACGAAGTTCTGCGCACCGGCGTGCATCGCGTCCACCACATTATCCACTGTGCCGTAGGCGGTCAGCATAATCACCGGCAGGTCCGGGCTGCGCTCGCGGATGAGTTGCAGGATTTCAATGCCGTTCTTGCCGGGTAGCGCCAGGTCGAGCAGCACCAGATCGTAGGGCCGCTGTCCAATGCGGTTCAAACCTGCTTCGCCGTCAATGGCCATCTCCACGCCATAGCCTTCGAGCTCCAGCAGGGTTTCGAGCGTCTCGCGGATGCTTGCTTCGTCGTCTACGATGAGAATGGTATGCCCCGTGCCGTGGCTTGCGGCTGCGTCTACCATCAGTGGCGCGTACATCGTTTCAGGCATGCGCTATCTTCTCCTGTATATCCGTGGCCGAAGCTGTGAGAAGAGGGAATTCAAGTATGAAAGTGGTGCCTGCACCGGGCTGGCTTTCTACGTTGATCTTGCCGGCATGCTCCTGCATGATGCCGTAGGTTACCGCCAGGCCGAGACCCGTACCGCGGCGCTGGCCTTCTTTTACAACCGTCTTGGTTGTGAAAAAAGGGTCGTAGATGCGACCTACGTGCTCAGGCTCGATACCTGAGCCTGTATCGTTCACGGTTACGGTTACTACAGTATCAAAGCTGGTGTGCACCCGCAGGCAGCCGCCTTCTCCCATCGCGTCTTTGGCGTTCAGGAACAGGTTGAGAAACACCTGCTGCAGCTTGCCGCTGTTGCCGTGGATGCAAGGCAATGCTGAATTAAGCTCTGTAACCACCTCAATACGAGCGGTGCGTAACTGGTGCTCCAGAAGGTTCAGCGTTTCACGCACAACAGCATTTACATCGGTCGCGCGAAACTCCGCGCCGCCGGTACGGGAAAAGTTCAATAACCCGTTCACGATCTCGGACGCACGAAAGGTCTGCCTGGTGATTTTGTCAAGCAGCGGCGCGAGCCGGTCTCCTTCTTCGCCACGCCCGCGCAGCTGTTTGCCAAGCATCTGCGTGTACGAGGAGATGACAGCAAGCGGTGTGTTCACTTCATGCGCCACACCTGCAGCCAGCAGTCCGATGGAAGAAAGCTTTTCCGCCTGCGCCAGCTGCGCTTCAAGGCCCACGCGGGCCGTGATGTCATCGATCAGCACAATGCGGCCCAAGGTGCGGAACTCGCGCGAGACCAGCGGCGCAATAGAGATATTGGCGACCCGGCTTTCTTCCTGTGGTGCGGCCTGGGGCATAGTCTGATGCGCAGCCTGGGCGCGACTGGCTAAGGGGAACTTATACAAATGGTGTACGCCCGGGTCATCCTTGACTCGGTCGAACTCGCGTACAAATGCACTATCAAATACATTGCTGAGCTGCTGACCTAGTACCATTGCGCGCGGCACTGCGAATAACACTTCCATCTGCGCGTTCCAGCTCTCGATACGCTCCTCAAGATCGACCGCGACGATGCCAATGTTGGTAGATTCTACGATATTCTCGTTGAACTCCTTCAGCCGTTCGAACTCTGCAATTTTGCTCTGGAGGCTGGCGTAGAGTGTTGCGTTCTGGATAGCAATGCCGACATAACCCGCGAGCGATTCAAGCAACTCAACGTCTTCGCTCGAAAGAAAATCGCCGTCGGTCGTGCGTCCCAGACCGATGACGGCAATGGTACGCTCGCCTACCTGGCAGGGCAGGTAGTAGTGCAGCTCCAACTGTGCTGCGGTGCGCCGCTCGGCATCCGGGAGGTGAAGCGCCGCCTGCGGATTTTCAAGAAAGATATGAGTGCCGGCATCCGGCCGGTCGAAGTTCAGAAAGGCTAGCGACAAATCCCCCCCGGCGTTCACAAAGTCCGGCGGCAGCCCGTGCGCAGCAGCCAGTCTGAAACTGCTTGCTTGTTGGGGATCGTCCCCTGCAAGGAACACCGCTACCCGTGCCACCAGCAGCGTTTGCGATAACCTGCCGGTGACTGAGTCCAGCAGATGGCGCAGGTCGGTCTGCGTGCCCAGCTCTCGGCCGAAGCCGATCAGGGTTTTACGGTAGTCATAGCGTTTGCGATCGAACAGCCGGTCTACACGGTTCTGGATGGTGCGCTTGACTGGATCAAATAGCGCAGCGGTAATGATGATGGCAGTGACCAGCCCGTACACGCCAGCATTTGGCAGGCGCTTGCGCACCAGCTCCGCTGCCAGTGCCACCAGGCCGAAATAGAAGCCGAGCAGTGCCGCGGTGGCTAGCGTATACGTAACACCGCGCTTAAAGATCAAGTCCACATCCATGAGCCGGTAGCGCACAATAGCCCAGGCAAAGGTCAGCGGCAGGATGACTAGAGAGAGGATTGCAAGGTTGCGCACCAGGTCCGGCGTGACCCGGTCGAGCAGGTAAGGCAGTACATAGAGGAGGGAATATGGCACAACCGAAAGCAGCGACCCGCGCGCTAGCCACTTGAGCTGCTGCCGCCGCAGCACCTGACCAGCTTCACTGCCGGAGCGCAGGTACTGCGCGGAGAACAGAGCGGTTGCCAGAATATAAAAAAGATCGAGGTAGGTTGTGGCGATCTGGTCCAGACGATGTGCCAGCAGCTCCGTGGCTTGCCAGCGCAGCAGTGCACACAACTGTAGGCCCACTACCATGGCAGCAGGTATGTATGTGAGTGTCAGCAGCAGGGCTTGCCGCCTTCGCGGCCGCTCACCGAACGAAAGTGCAAAGTGCAGAAATAATGCCGGCTGCAAGGCACCTGCGACAATGGAGCACCAGTACACAGTCCAGTCAAAGGTGTTCAGCTTGCCTGTGTAGAGCAGTGCATATAGAGCGAACGAGAGCAGGCAGAAGATGTAGAAGTGGGTAGCGTGGGGAGCAGTCCAGCGTCGAAACAGAACATAAAGCCCAATTCCAAGATAGATCAACGCGATAAGCCGCATGCCGTAGTGGAAGCTGATGTCGGCGCTATCCAGAATCACCGGAACATCGATACGTATGCCCGCACGTGAAACAATGTAATTTGCCGAACCATATACCTTGGTTCGAAATTGCTCCTGGACGAGCACAGTGATGCGTGTGGCGGCTTGCTCATTGACCGACAGAAGAAAATCACCGGCCTTGATGCCAGCGCGCTCCCCGGGGGAGTTCGCCGGCACACGCTGTGCCTGGAGCACGCCGTGCGACTCTACCCACCAGATACCGTCCGTGGGAGACTGAAAACGCCCTTCCTGCTCAAAATTGAAAATGGCAAGCAACACGACTGCAACTGTTACTAGAGCCAGTGCAATGGCGACCACTCGTGTTTGCGCAGATCGTTCCATGCTAAGCTACGTCACTCGTCGGTGACTTTCAGTAATTACCCTGCAAGTAGATGGCCATTTCCTGTGCGAGCAGCTGAACATGGAAATGGAACCTTCACCCCAGTACATAAAACCTCTTAGGCTGTAATGCCATAAAAGAAGCTCGCCTCACAACATTGAATATATGGAAGAAAGCTACGGGAAACTATACCCTTTCGTTTTTGCAGTTTCCTGTCTCCATTTGGCCAAATACTTGAAATAGGTGTGAGCTGATCTTAATGAAGTGTCTTAAGGTAAGCGTGAGCAGCGTTGAGCTGCGGAAATAATTTCTCATCAGCCTGAAACGCATGAGGGTGTACACAACGCCGTCCACGCCGCACGGTGACCGGGTGCTTCAGGTGGAGCATCTCGTGATACATCAGGTACTCGACGGCATAACGTGGCGTATCAGGCCTGTCAAACACGCGGCTTACCATAATGGTGTTGTGTGCTGCATCGTAGTGCCCCAGCAAACGCCGCGCACTATGCTCGCTCCAGGTCAATACAGGACGACCCAGCAAGCCATGAAAGAAGCGCACATTCAGCGATTCGAATACCTCATCCAGGTCCCAGTGCTGCCCCTTGGCGGTCACAATCCGTTTGCGTCCGCGCAGCTGCCGGATGCGTTCGGTTTGCCGCACAATAACTTCTGACAAAGTGTAGCGTTTGTAGCGTGAAGACTGCGCCGCTTCTACCGGCTTGCGGTAGAGCTTAGCGAGGAGGATGTGAGCAATGGCGCGCAGAACAGGCTCCGGTGCGCCTTCGAGCAGATCTGACAGGTGCACGCGCAATTCACCTTCGCGCAGACGGATGGTTGTGTTCAGGCTGGTGAAACGGTAAAAGCGAGCATTGATACGTGGAATGGGCGCTCGCGGCCTCAATGCTCGGTACTCTTCGGCAAATAACTGGTTCAGTTGAGGTTCCACCAGTGGCAGCCTAGCACAGGCAGGGAGAATGGAAGGTCAAGGAATCATTGAAGCAGAAGGTATGGGTACAGTTCTCCCATACCAACCCGTCCTTTGCTCCCCCATTCCTTTGCTTTTAGTATTGGCCCTTCTGCGCGTTTTCACTACGCAAGGCAAACAGCAGCACAGAGCGGCTGGTTACCTGGTAGGCCTCGCCGGTGTTAAAGACGCCGCTTGCATCGTTTTCTTCGCGGTTGGTGTCCAGCAGCAGCGACCATTCCTCGCCGCCGTAGCTCTCCGGTAAACAGAAGTCGACCATATCGCCATGCCCATTGATGACCAGCAGCAGTGTTGCATCACCGCCGCGCTTCTGGATACCGGTTGGCTGGGCGCGTCCGTCCATGAGCATACCGAAGCACTTCATGTTCGTGTCGCCCCAGTGCTCATCTTCCATTTCGTTGCCGTTTGCGTTTATCCACATAAGATCCTTGACGCCAAGGGCTTCGTTGTAGGCACCGGTGTAGAAGCGGGTGCGGCGCAGGATGGGGAAACGATGACGCAGGCTTGTGAGCTGTTTTACAAATCTCACCAGGTGCTTGCCCTTTTCGTGGAGGTCCCAGTTCAGCCAGCTGATCTCATCATCCTGGCAGTAAGCATTGTTGTTGCCATTCTGCGTTCGGCCAAACTCATCGCCGGCTAGCAACATGGGCGTGCCCTGTGCCAGTAGCAGCGTAGCCAGCATGTTGCGGATCTGCCGCGAGCGTAAGGCGTTAATTTCCGGATCTTCGGCCGGACCCTCAACACCGCAGTTCCAGGACAGATTGTTGTCGTTGCCGTCCTTATTGTCCTCACCATTGGCGTCGTTGTGCTTGTCGTTGTAGGTCACTACATCATTCAGCGTGAAACCGTCATGAGCTGTAATGAAGTTGACCGAGGCCCAAGGCTTACGTCCCTGCTGGTTGAAGATGGAACCTGAAGCGCACAGTTTTTCTGTCAAGGCTGAAGCCACGGCCTTATCGCGCCAGAAGTCGCGCACGGTGTCGCGGAAGGTGTCATTCCACTCTGCCCAGCCCGGCGGAAAACCGCCGACCTGGTAGCCGCCCGGGCCGCAATCCCATGGCTCTGCTATCAGCTTGACGCTGGCCAGCACCGGGTCCTGCGAGCAAGCCTTCAGAAAGCCGCTACGATTGTCAAAGCCGTTCGGCTCACGCGCCAGAATAGTTCCCAAGTCAAAGCGGAAACCATCGACACTGGTATCCTCGGTCCAATACCGCAGAGAGTCCATGACCATCTGCAGCACTCGCGGGTGACTTACATTGACTGTGTTGCCTGTCCCGGTTTCATTGATATAGTAGCGAGGCTTGTCGGGCAGCAGGCGGTAGTAGCTTGAATTATCGATACCCTTGAAGCAGAGCGTAGGGCCCATCTCATTGCCTTCAGCGGTATGGTTGTAGACCACATCGAGGATGACCTCAAGACCAGCTTCGTGGTAGCGTGCCACCATTTCTTTGAACTCCTTCAAGGTGTCAGCACGTTCTGAGGCGTAGCGTGGGTCAGGAGCAAAAAAGCCGATGCTGTTGTAGCCCCAGTAGTTCACCATGCCTTTTTCAAGAAGATTGCTGTCATTGATGAAGGTATGGATCGGCAGCAGCTCAACTGAGCTCACTCCAAGTGACTTGATGTAGTCAATTACCGGCTGCTGTGCCATACCGGCATAGGTACCTCGCAAGGACTCCGGAACGTCCTTGCGCAGCTTGGTAAAGCCTTTGACATGAGCTTCATAGGCAATCATCTCTTCCCATGGAACGTGCCTGCGCGCGCGGTGACCGGAGAAGTCGAAATTCTGGTCCACAACGACGCACTTCGGCATGAATGGAGCTGAATCACGTTCATCGAAGGTCAAATCATCCATGGACTCCATGGTGTAGCCGAAGATTGCCGGATTCCACTCCAGTTCACCGGCATGGGCATAGGCATAGGGGTCAAGCAGCAGTTTGTTGTGGTTAAAGCGATGACCTTTTTCAGGCTCATAGGGCCCATAGACGCGGTAGCCGTAACGCTGCCCTGGTGCCAAGCCCGGCACGTAGCCGTGCCAAATCTGATTGGTATGTTCCGGCAGGGTAATACGCTGCGTTTCCGTCTTGCCATCCTCTGAGAAAAGGCAAAGTTCGACGGCTGTTGCATTTGCCGAAAAAAGTGCAAAGTTTACTCCCTGACCGCTCCAATGCGCGCCGCGTTTAAGGGAGGTGCCTTCCTGCACTACATACTGTGTGTTTTCTGCCATATAAATCGTTGGTTCCTCGTGCTTGAATTTAGGAATTTTCTGGATCGTAAGAATCCAGCCAGTATGATGCACAAAGAGCAGGCCGTTCCTCCGGCCTCCGGTGAGAGAATGAAGTTGCATTGGCCCCGTAGCTCAGGTGGATAGAGCGACGGTTTCCTAAACCGCAGGTCGGAAGTTCGAATCTTCCCGGGGTCACCACCTTCCCATTCTCCAACATAATGCTGCAAGGTCGTAGTCGGGCGTAAATATATCCGTCACTCGCTGTGCAGAGGCTTGTGGAAGCCCGGTAGCGGGCCATCGTGGCGCTCGATCCATCCCTGAATGAGTTTAGGAAAGAATGGGTATGGGTTGACCTGGGCACCATTGAATAAGCCATGCCCACTAGCCATGCCAATGGCAATGGCTAATAGCAGTGCATGACGCTCTCCCGGGCTGACGCGCAGCCGCTCTCCCGGCAGGTGCATAGCAAGCACTCCCAGGGCGAGGTATGCATCGACGACAACCCAGGTATTCCAGCGCACCTGGTCCAGCCCCAGCAGGTGCATACATAGCGGGCTGAGCACGGCCACTAGAACAGCCGGCCTGAGCTCGCGCATTTGCGGCGCAGCTTGCCGCGTCAGGCGCATGCAAAAATGCAGCAGCAGAACCAGCGGCGGTCCCAGCACGCAAATCGACACTGCCTGAAAGGCCCACCACAGATACTCGTGCCAGCCGAACCGGCTCATCATGGCAAAGTTACCGGCAAGCGAGTTGGTAAAGACCTGAAAAAAATCTTCACGTACCTCGAAGTCCGCGCGGTCGTAAACGTACGTGGCAAAGGCATCCACCTGCTCATCTTCCATGGGCGTGCGCAGCGAAGTAAAGAGCGTAAGGCCAAGCGCAACCACCCCAAGTACCAGCCCGAAGCTCCAGATGCGCCGCCGTTCCAACAGGTTTGTTGCGCCTTGCAGGTAGAAGGAGAGCAACAGAACTGGAGTGAACAGCAGTAGAAAGTCCTCATGGATAAGTAGCCCGCAAGCAAGCATCGGCAGCCCCAGCAAGAAGCGGATGTGTGCCTTCCGCACCAGCAGCAGTCCAATAGTAAGTGCAGCATTGAGAATGTCGCTGTAGCCGATTAGATGGAAGAGGTAGGTAAGGGCATAACTGCCTGCAAACAGTCCCGCAACCGCAGGGGTGCCGGCTCGCTCTATCAGGCCGCTGCGGCGCGTGAAGACTACCAGCAAAATTATGAGCAGGGTGAGCTCAAGGAAGTACGTGATCGTGAGTCCGCGCCGGTGGTAGATGCCGAACGCGCCATAAATCGCACCTAGCAAGCCTCGTTTGACAAAGCCGTGGCTGTAGTCAACCAGCGACTGTGTAAAAGCCCACACGCCCGGTAGGCGCAGCCCTTTGAGCGCTGCAAAAGTGCCCAGCACGGCAGTGAACAATACCCAGAACTGCTGCTCATCGCTGAGCTGGCGGCCAACGCGCGATTTTATAAATGTATCGAAAGGTGGCATGGCTCACTGATCAGGGTTAGTACAGGAATCTGACCCTGACTCATACTGCCATGAGTTTTCACTTCACCATCCGCTATAGGTTCATAAGATCAGGGCGCCAGTTTATAGCATTGGCTGCTATTTTGCCTGAGCGTTTAGCCGATCAATCACCCCTTTCAGCTGATCGAGCTTCTGCCCGGCTTCACCAAGTTTGCCTGCGGCTGTCAGCTGCCGGTACTCGTTAAAGTCTTGAGCAGCTTCTGAGATCAGGCCCCTGCTATCTGTTGTTCCGGTTGCAGGTTGGCGGCCGGTTTGAGGAGCAGGCGCATTTTGCGCTACTTCTGCATTACTGGGGTTGTTGAGGGACGAAGCCGCACCGCCGTAGAGCGACGTCAGCGCTGCTTCAAACGTTGTGCCGTAGGCAAGCTTGTCCTGCAGTGCGAGTACGACCAGACGAAGCTCCGGCATGGGGCTTTGCTGGGCTTGCAGGTAGATCGGTTCGGCATATAAAAGTGCCCGCCCCGATGGAATGACAAGCAGGCTGCCGCGCAATACGTGCGAGCCCTGCTGGTTCCACAAGGTGAGCTGGCCTGAAAGCTGCGCGTTCTGGTCGATACGGGCTTCAATCTGTTGCGGGCCGTCGATCAGGCGTGTCTTTGGGAAGTCATAGACTACGGTCGTGCCATAATTTGCACCGTCAGAACGCCCGGCAATCCAGCCAATTAAATTATTGCGGTTGGCTGGAGTGAAGGGAAGAACCTCGACAAACTCCTCCCCTGTGCCGTTCGGCAACTTCATCAGTACGAAGTTCGGCTGCATGACCTGCACGGTCTGCTGGCCGTTGCTATCTGTTACCGTCTCTGTGGCAATCGTCCATAAATCCTCGCGATTGAAAAATAC
>CAXSHS010000086.1:0-13954 GCA_964237325.1 uncultured Acidobacteriaceae bacterium
GCGGGTGCATGCGATTTTTCAGCCGCATCGTTACACCCGTACCCGCGACCTGATGGCGGAGTTTTCCGAGGCTTTTCGGGATGCAGCCAGCGTGCAGGTGCTGGATATTTACCCGGCCAGCGAGCCGCCTATCCCCGGTATCGATGCAGGGGCGCTGGTGGCCGCTGCTGCGCAGCCGGGCATGCGCTATGCCGGGAGCTTTGCCGAAGCGGCAGGGCGGGCTGCCGGGGAAGCTGAGGCGGGTGACATCATATTGACGCTTGGTGCGGGCAGCGTGGCGCAGGCGGCTTCGCTGGTGCTGGAGGCGCTTGAGGGGTTTATAGCTGTAGCGACTTCCTAAAGTGCCTATAGCGTCCTGAGACAGTTGAGGTCTGCTCGTTCAGGCATACCCGCGCAGACTACAGACCATAACGAAAGTGGCTCTGCGTCGGACACTAGCCGGTCTCACCATTGTCTATGTGGCATGGATGCAAAATCCCATGGCTCCTTGTCAGAGCGGGTTACTAACGCCAATGCTGACATCTGGGGACTAATTTAGTGTGGCGCTATATGCGGTTGATCGTAGATCATCTACCGAGTCATTCCAATGGTTCCCAGCCACGTCTCAACCAACTGTGGCCATCCTGTGATCGGAAACTTAGTGCGCCGCAGTCCAAATGCATGCCCGCCTTGCGCATACAAGTGCATCTCTACAGCCACGCCGGCGTTCTTCAGCGCAATGTAATACACTAACGATTGCTTGACGCCGTCCACGTTATCATCTTCCGCTTGCAGCAAAAACGTCGGGGGTGTCTTGGCGGTAATAGGAATTTCGAGGTTCAAATCGAATTCTTTTCTTGTATTCTCCCGCATGTGTCCTGGATAGATCGCCGCGGCAAAATCCGGACGGCAGCTAACGTTATCGGCTGCATCCACGTGTGCGTAGGCACGCTGCGCAAAGTGCGTGCTGATATTCGCCACCAGGTGTCCGCCTGCCGAAAATCCCAGCACGCCGATCTTGTGCGGATCGATGTGCCATTCCGCTGCGTGAAAGCGTACGAGCCCAACTGCTCTTTGTGCGTCTTCGAGCGCCGTAGGTGCTTTCGGATGAATATTGCAGTGACAATCGTCATGGTAAGCCGGACCCGAATCCGGCACTCGATATTTCAGCAGCACGCACGTGACTCCTCGCGATGTAAGCCACTCGCAGACCTCCGTGCCTTCAAGATCGATTGCCAGAACAGAGTAGCCTCCACCAGGAAATACCACGATTGCAGCGCCCGTATCCTTCCCTCTCGGCGAGTAGACCGTCATCGTAGGCCGCGAAACCTGTCCTACTGCAATCCACGGCTTGCCCGCGACGAAATCTTTGGTCTCCGTCATCGTTTTCACATACTCTGGCCCCGCGACTGGCTGCGCATCCGGAGTCGCACCCGGCCATATAGGTACCTGCGTGTGCCCCTGCGAAGGCTGCCAAATGGGCTTCTGCGCATTCAGGCTGCTAAAAGCGAAGGCGATACAGAAAGCAAGGAACAGCGAAACAAAGGTGTAGCGCCGACGGTCATAAGTGGTCACCGGATCAGTGTCGCTCAGCAGTCGATTGAGCAAACATCTTTGTCCAGTAGAATCGGCGCGAATCAGCGTTGTCAATTGCCAGTCCGCTCTTGCGTTCTGGAACGGTGTTCCCACCGGAGCTGAAATACACCAAGCATTAGTCCTCTTGAATGCGATTCTCGCCAATTGAGAGCATTCATCATCCATGGGTCTCAAACCAAGTAGCCATGATGCTGGAAGAGTGGCAATAACGTTCATTTAGCAATTCAACGAGTACCTATGCCAGAGCATCTCAATGTGAGGTGTGCTATCGGCAGTTCCCGGGTTCAAGCTACACTAGCGGCCCACCTCGGTTACCACGGTGAGTCGAACCCCTTGTTTTCTAAAGTAGGCACGCTGAAGCATGCGTTCGGCAGGCTATATTCAGGATGGCGATTCCCACGACCTGGCTCGGGTGTGGCACAACTGAAAGCACGAAACGGTAGCCCGCGATCTCCCGCTCTCGCAGAAGATGCGTCCGAGGAAGATGAAGCGTTTTTGCGCCCCGCGGTGCCGGTCTCACCTCTGCGGTCAGGGGGAAAGCGGGCGCGCCGGGCTGTAGCGGATCGCGCCGGGGCCGATCGCGCCGAACCCAACCTTGTCCCAAATTATGACCCGGATCTTGAGCCGGGGGAAGATGTTGAGCAGTTTCTGCGCAGCCGTCGCCGTGTGCCGCCGCGCAAGGGCGGGCGGTTGCGGGCGCTGGCTCATACCCGAACAGGCCTGGTGTTGATCGCGGTTTGCTTCCTTGCTCTAATTGCCTTACTGGGCATGGGTTTTTGGGCTGTTCGCTCGTTCCTCATGCACGATCCGCACTTCCGCATCGATTCTTCGGCTTCTATCCAGGCTACCGGCATTACCGAGCTTAGCCGGACGGAACTGGTAAATGTATTCGGCTCGGACATTGGGCGCAACGTCTTTTTCGTTCCGCTGGTTGCGCGCCGGGCAGTGCTTGAGGCGCAGCCTTGGGTGCGCCATGCGACCGTGATGCGCATGCTGCCGAACACGCTGCGGGTGACGATTGAGGAGCGCGTTCCGATTGCCTTTGTGCGGGTAGGCCGCCAGATTGAATTGGTGGACGGTGAAGGCGTCCTGCTGCCCATGCTGCCTGCCACCCTTGCTGCGCGGCACTACTCGTTTCCTGTAGTGACCGGGCTGGACCCTGCGGCAGCACCGGGAGAGCGTGCGGAGCGCATGCACTTGTACCAGAGTTTTGTATCGGCGCTCGACGGGCCTCATCCCGGTACCGGCGGCGCGAACATCTCTTCGCAGCTGAGTGAAGTGGACCTAAGCAGCCTGGACGATGTGCGCGCGGTAGTGCCCGCGCAGGGAAGCGACATCCTGCTGCACTTTGGGAACAGCGATTTTTTAGAACGCTACCATTCTTACCAGGAGCACCTGGCGGAGTGGCGGCAGCAGTACCCGAACCTGAGTGCGGTGGATCTTCGCTACGACCGGCAGGTGGTGCTGAAGATGGCCGATGCCGCTCAGGCAGATGAAGCGGAAGCACAGGCGGCGGTTACAAAGCACGGTGAACCCGCCCGGCCTGGCCCGAAAGCAGCGCCTGCTCATGCGGTCGCTGCTCATAAAGCGACAGGGGCAAAGGTGGTCCATGCCGTCCACAATGCGGCGTCGCGCAAACCTGGGCATGGAACTGCATCGAAGGGGACCTGGTACACCCAGACGCGCTCCGGCCCGGACAACCATCTGCACTGGGTAGCGCATTACAGCGCACGCCCCCCGCTTCATGCGGGGCACGGCGAATGATCGTAAAAGGGGAGGGAGTGCTGGCGGTACTGGACGTCGGCAGCAGCTGGACCAGGATGCTGGTGGCTGAGCTGCGAGATGGCTCGCTACGCTACCGGGGTCATGGCACGGTACGGAGCGCGGGCATCCGGCGCGGCGTTATCGCGGATCTGAAACCGGTGACCGAGGCCATCAACCAGGCGTCGGTGCTGGCGGAAGCGTCTGCGCAGGTGGTGCTGGAGCAGTGCTTTGCCGGTATCGGCGGCGCCCATATGCGCGGCTTCAACTCGCAGGGCGGCATTGCTTTGGGGTCCAAGATGCGCGAGATTACACGAGAGGATGTGCGGGCCGCGGCGGAGCGCGCCCGTACGGTGACGCTCGCGGGCGACCGAGAAGTGCTGCACCTGTTGCCGCAGCACTTTCTGCTGGATGAGGTGCCGGGCATCCATGACCCGGTGGGCATGGTGGGCCACCAGCTGGAAGTGCTGTTGCACATGGCTACGTGCTCGGCGAGCGCGCATCAGAGCCTGGTAACCTGCGCCAACAAGGCCGGCCTGGAAGTGACGGAGACAGTATACGAGGCACTGGCGGCGGCGGAGAGCTCTCTGTCGACTGACGAGCGGGAGTTGGGAGCGTGCCTGATCGACATCGGGGCGGGCTCAACCGAACTGATTGTGTACTACGAGGGTGCGGTGGTGTACAGCGCGGTGATCCCGGTGGGCGGCGATCACTTTACGAACGATCTGGCCATGGGTTTGCACCTTGGCATTCCTGAAGCCGAGTACCTGAAATGCGAGTACGGGCATGCTGTAGTTACGTCGATTCCACAGGATAGTGAGATTGCGTGGGGCGCTGAGGACGGTCGGCCGCGCCCCGGCATCCGGCAACGCGCGCTGGCGGAAATCCTGGAGCCGCGCGCGCGGGAGCTGTTCTCGCTCATCCGCGAGAGTTTGCGAACCGGGGCTGTGCTGGAGGCGCTGGGTGCGGGTTGTGTGCTGGTAGGCGGCGGTGCGAGGATGGCCGGGCTGCTTGATACCGCGGAAAGCATTCTGAGGGTGCCTGCGCGGGTTGGCACGCCGGTACCGTTGTCGCGTTTGCCGGGCGAACTGCAGCAGCCGGAGTATGCCGTGCTGGTGGGATTGATGCTCTACGCGCATCGCACGATTACCATGCGCGCGCAAGAAGATGGCTCACTGCGGGCCAAGTTGCGAGCGATGTTCGCGGGAAGTATTTAGGCTATGAGACAGGGAGTTTTCCATGAGTGAGAGTGAAGCGATGAGGATTCAGTACCACGATGAAGTTGCGACCGGGGCGAAGATCAAGGTTATCGGCGTGGGCGGTGGAGGCGGCAACGCGGTCAACCGCATGATCGCGGCCCGGCTTGAGGGTGTGGAGTTTATTGTCGCCAACACCGATGTGCAGGCATTGCAGCTTTCGTCAGCACCGGTAAAGCTGCAACTGGGCGTCAAGCTGACCAGCGGCCTTGGCGCGGGTGCCAACCCGGATGTGGGTCGGCGCGCGGCATTGGAGGACTCAGAAAAGATTATCGAAGCGCTGGAAGGTGCCGATATGGTCTTTGTAACAGCCGGCATGGGAGGCGGCACGGGGACCGGGGCGGCACCGGTGATTGCTTCACTGGCGAGCGAGATGGGTGCGTTGACCATCGCTGTGATTACGCGACCCTTCGGCTTTGAAGGCAAGCGTCGCATGGCGCAGGCGGAGCGCGGCATGCAGGAACTGCTGGATTCCGTCGACACGATGATCGTGATTCCAAATGAGAAGCTGCTGGCCGTGGCACAGGACGCCGGGTTCTTTGAGTCGTTTCGCGTTGCGGACGATGTGCTGCGCCAGGGTGTGCAGGGCATTTCGGACATTATCACGATCCCAGGCATCATCAACCGCGACTTTGCCGACGTGAAGACTACTATGGCTGGCATGGGATATGCCGTAATGGGTACGGCCATGCGATCAGGTGATAATCGCGCGATTGCTGCGGCACAGGCGGCCATGGCTTCACCGCTGCTTGAAGATGGCGCGATTGACGGCGCACGCGGCATCCTGATTAACATTTCCGGGTCGTCCTCGCTCAAGCTGAGCGAGGTGAATGCGGCTTCCACGCTGATCCAGAGTGCCGCGCATGAGGATGCGAACATCATCTTCGGTGCCGTGCTGGATGAAACCATGGGGGATGACGTGAAGATTACGGTGATTGCGACCGGGTTCCGGCAGGACCGTCCAAAAGGTTCGGATAAGTCCGCTTCAGCCTCGCTGAACACGCCGAAACCGGCTCGGCCGCCCGCCGCGCCTACGGAGAAGCCGCGCTTTGCCAGTGAGATGGAGGAAGACTGGAGCCCAGCACCATCTTCGTCCGGTTCGTCTGTACGGAGTGAGTTTGCGGCACCCGCAATTGCAGAGTGGAGGAGTGAGCCGGAGAGTCCGTCCTCATTCAACGCAGACAGTGCCGAACGTGCGCGCACCTTTGAGCCTGAAGCGCCGGTACATCGGGAAGATGAGCTGGAAATTCCGGCTTTTCTGCGACGCGGAGGTAACTAGGCGAGCACTATTGCTCTTTTGGGCAGGCAAAGCTTTGCTAAAGTGAGTGCATCGCATGCCAACTCAAACATGTACCTGCGGGATAACGCACCATCCTGGCTGTTGAGCTGAGTTCATCTGGGGCAGATTGAGAGACCGAATGAAATGTTTTCTGAGAGTGTTCGCGGTATTGGCTCTGCTCCTGCTGCCGCTTAGCAGCTTTGCTACTACCAGTAGCCGCCGCAGCCATGCCCGTGTGGCGCACCATGTGATGGAGAGCCCTAGAGTGCGTCGCCATATGGCACAGCTTCAGCACAGCCGCCGTGTGGCGGGCGGTGTCCGCATGGCTGGCACTAACCGGCTGGTACGCGGGCGCCATGGCCGCTTGGTTCGCGTAGCAATACGTCATCGCTACCAGGAGCGGTTCTCGGCTGACTCGTTTACTGACACTGACCTGAGCCAGGGGGACGTCACGGCAGGCGAAGACCCCGTGGTACGACAGGCTGCGATTGATGCGCTCGGCAATATGTACGGCACCGTGGTTGCGATCAATCCGGATAATGGCCGCATCCTGGCTATGGTGAATCAGAAGCTGGCGCTGTCGAGCGGTGCTGAACCTTGCTCGACGATCAAGGTTTCAGTTGCGCTCGCGGCGTTGTCTGAGGGGATTATCACGAAAGACACGCCGGTCAACCTAGGCGGCAACTGGTCGATCAATCTGACTGATGCACTGGCACGCTCGGTGAACCCATATTTTGAGGTATTGGGGCGTCGCCTGGGCTTTGAGCGGGTGCGCCACTATGCTAACGAATTTGGCCTTGGCGAGCTTGCCGGCTACAACATTCCCAATGAGCAGCTTGGCGTGTACCCCTCGCAGCCGCTGCCGGATAGTAAAGGCGGTGTAGGCCGCATGTGCTCTTTCGGTGAGGGTGTTTCGATGACTCCGCTTCAGCTAGGTGGCCTTGTATCGGCGATTGCAAATGGCGGCACATTATATTACTTGCAGCACCCGACAACCTCCCAGCAGATCGCGGCGTTCCAGCCCAAGATCAAGCGTACGCTGAACATCAAGAACCTGATTCCGGAGATTGAGCCGGGCATGGCCGGAGCCGTGGGTTACGGCACAGCCCGCTCGTTGCGTACCTCGTTCAACGAGTTCCCGGTGATGGGCAAGACGGGAACCTGCTCCAATGACGGCACACGCTTTGGCTGGTTCGCCAGTTTCGCGGATACGCAGCAATACGGGCGTATTGTGACGGTCATCTTCCTGGAAGGTGGGCGAGCGACCTTTGGGCCGAGGGCAGCTGAGCTGACCGGGCTATTCTATAAGAATATGTGGGATCGCAGCTATTTTGCTTCCAAGGAGAATACCAATCTTCCGATTCCCGGTTCTTTACGCTAAAGCTGCATCCTAGACAGCAAAATGGCCCCTGGAAACGGAGGCCATTGCTGTTTGCAGAGGTGCCATGAAGATTGTGACAGCCGCGGAGATGCGGGAGACTGATCGCCTGACGATTGAGCAGCACGGGATCTCATCGACCCGGCTGATGACCCATGCCGGGGAAGCGGTCGCGCGGTTCGTGCTTGCCGAGTTTCCGGGTGCGCGGCAGATCGTAGTTGTATGCGGCAAAGGCAACAACGGCGGCGATGGACTGATGGCGGCAAGCGCACTGGTGGCCTCGGGGCGCAATCCGCATGTGTTGCTGCTTGGCCGACGTGATGAGCTGACCGGTGACCCGGCAGCGATGTTCGCCAAGTCGCAGCCTGTTGTCTCTGTCACCGAAATCGTTTCTGAAGGTGATCTGCATACGGCGTCAATCGCCAAGCTGTTTGCCGGGGCGGATCTGATCCTCGATGCCATGGTAGGCACCGGCTTCAAGCCGCCTCTGCGCGGGTCGGCAGCGGCAGTCCGCGACATGATCCAGCCTATGCCGACGCCTGTACTAGCAGTGGATCTGCCTTCCGGTTGGGACGCAGACTCGCTTGCGTATGAACAGGCTGGAGCGATGCGGGCCGATGCGGTGATCACGTTTACCGTGCCCAAATTGGCGCATGCCTTCGGTAACCTAACCGGCTCGGCTACGCGGCCCATCGTAATCGCAGAGATCGGCTCGCCTGAGAAGGCAATTGTGTCTTCGCAGCGCCTGCGCTGGGCCGGTGCGGCCAAACGCATTACGGAAGCTCCGCGTCAGGCGGACGACAACAAGGGGCGGCACGGTCACATTGTGCTGTTCGCGGGTAGCCACGGTAAGTCGGGCGCGCCGTCGATGGCGGCACTGGCTGCGCTGCGGGCGGGTGCGGGGCTGGTCACAGCGGCAGTGCCTGCGTCGATCCTGAACAATGTGGCCCTGGTTGCCCCGGAGCTGATGACTATACCGCTGCCTGAGAATGCGCAGGGGCAGCTCGATGGGAGCTTCTTCGCGCAGCCCGGCAGCGATCCGCTGCATGCAACGCTGCGGAAAAAGACCGTCATCGCGGCAGGCCCGGGACTCGGCGAGAGCGAAAGCGCGGCAGCCCTTGTGCATGCGCTGCTGGAGCGGGCTGAAGTGCCGCTGGTACTCGACGCGGATGCGCTGAACATCATTGCCGAAGATATGAGCAAGCTGCGGGACCGGCCGGGGCGGGGCAAGTATCCAATGGTGCTGACGCCGCACCCGGGGGAGATGGCACGGCTTGCCGGGATGTCGATTGCCGAGGTGCAGGCGGATCGTATCGGCCTGGCGCGCCGGTTTGCGGCGGAGTTTGAAGTCACACTGGTACTCAAGGGCTGGCGCACGCTCATTGCACACCCAGACGGCACAGTCGCAGTGAACACGACAGGAAATCCCGGTCTTGCGAAAGGCGGCTCCGGCGATATGCTGACCGGACTGGTCGCAGCACTGGTGGCGCAATACCCGAAACAGTGGGAGTCGGCCGTGGAGGCTGCCGTGTACCTGCATGGCCTGGCTGCCGATATCGCGGTGCGAGACGGGGATGAGCACACGCTGCTGGTCACGGATGTGCTGTCAAATTTATGGAGGGCATTTCGCTATCGCTCGCAAGGCAAAGACGGGTATGTTTGGTGGGAGGGCATGCCGAAATGAGCAAAGAGCTGGCCGCGCGCAAGCTGGAATTTGAGACAAAGAGCGCGGCGGATACTATCCGCATCGGGGCGCAGCTGCTGGAAGCGGTTACGTTGCCAATGCTTTTGATCCTGACCGGCAGTCTGGGCGCGGGTAAAACGACCCTGGTAAAAGGAATCGCCGAGGCGCTCGGCGCAGCGGAGCCCGATGAGGTGACCAGCCCGACATTCACGCTGGTGCATGAGTATGAAGGTGAGTACAAGGGCAAGGCGGTCTCGCTGTACCACCTGGATTTGTACCGGCTTGAGAACGAGCGGCAGGTGGAGCAGCTTGGTATCGATGAGTTTATGGAAGACAACGCGCTTGTGCTGGTGGAGTGGGGCGAGAAGTTTCCTTCGATTCAGAGGCGCGCGGCGGGTGAGATCGTGATGGAGACCGCGGGTGGGGATCAGCGGAAGATTACGGTGACATTGCGATAGGCCCGCCTATTTGTAAAGTTGCAATGCATTGAAACAGGTGAAAGCCAAGGTTGCCGCGGTCTGGACGGTTGTCAAAGGTGTTATTCACCGGTTGCTACCGGCAATCGATAAGGCAGGGTACGCTGTGTGTCAAATTCCGACCTCACCTCAACACTTTTGATCCTGCTGCTCCTGGTCGGGTCGGCACATCTGCTCGGCCACCTGTTTGTCAAAATTCGCCAGCCCAAAGTGATCGGCGAGATCATGGCGGGCATAGTGCTGGGTCCGTCGCTGCTCGGTAGATTTCAGTTTGCCGACGGATGGATGAGCGCGGTGAAATCCCAGGCAATTCCACTCAGCCTGTTTTATTGGCTTGGACTGCTCCTTTTAATGTTTTTATCCGGAGCTGAGGCCCGGCAACTCTTCGGTCGTGAAGAGCGTCGCGAAGTAGCCTGGCTCACCTTTGTGGGTACGGGGACACCGTTCCTCCTCGGTCTTGTGTTCGGTCCCAGGTTGATCGGACCAGCGCTGTCGGGTCCGCAGGGAAGTACGCTTTCGCTCACGATCATTCTCGCTGTCGGTGTCGCCGTAACCTCTGTGCCGGTAGTTTCAAAGATTTTTACAGACCTCGGCATTCTGCGCACGCGCTTCGCTCGCATCGTCCTGGGAGTCGCCGTCCTGGAAGATCTTGTGTTATGGCTTTCGCTGGCGGTGGCAACAGCCGTCACAAAGCACACGGCGCTCAACCCGGGCAGGCTTGCGATTCATCTTGTGAGCACCGTCGCCTTTTTCGGCCTGGGCCTGACACTCGTTCCACGTGCAATCAAGCGCATCAGCAAGTCACACTTCAACATCGTTGCGCAAAGCTCGCCCATAGCGTACGTCCTGGCTGTTCTACTGGCCTACTGCGTGGTTGCCGGGGCGCTTGAGGTCAATATGGTGTTTGCTGCGTTCCTGGCCGGATTTGCCGTGGTGCACAAGAAGCGCAGGCTGTTTGAGGATGCGCTGGATGCTGTCGGAAAGGTGTCCTTTGCACTTTTCATTCCCGTCTACTTCGCAATCGTCGGGCTGAAACTGGACCTGGTGCGCGGCCTTTCCTGGCGGATGCTGGTGAGCTTTATCGTAGGAAGCTGTATCCTCAAGGTTTTCTCGATCGCGATTGCGGGACGATTCGCAGGTTTTCGCGGCCTCGACCTAATCAACCTCGCGGTTACGATGAATGCTCGCGGCGGTCCGGGCATCGTGCTTGCCAGTGTTGCGTTAGATGCCGGCATTATCAGCCCGAAGTTTTACACCACACTGATTGTGGCCGCAGTTTTCACTTCACAGGTTGCCGGTGCATGGCTCAACCAGGTACTCCGGCGCGGCTGGCCTTTGCTTAAAAGTGACGGCGTTTTTAGTTCTGTTGCGTGATATATCGTCTGAACGCGAGCCGGTTCAGGACGATCGGGCCGGGTATTTTTCCGTGCAGAATACACAGGACGGGCCAGCCCGAAATGCAATCCACGGGGTTCAGCTGAAAAAGTTGCCGAGCGCGACTTTAGCCGAGATTATGCACGTCCCCAGAACGACTTGAAGTCGGATTTCCCATGGTGTCCGTACTCCAGACTTGCTCCTGGAAGGCGATGTAGATGGCGACCCATTGGCCTGCGCCGTTATCGGCGGCGGGCATATTAAATACCAGCAGGCCGTCCTGCCAGATGCCGTTATCGCCGGAGTGGTCACTCTTGGGGTTGCCCTGGTTCATGTGGATGTCATGGATGCCGTTGCCTGTCGTATACACAGCGCCGAAGGCGTAGACCGTGCCGTTCTTGTCTGCGATGGCCTGGTTCAGGTACTCAATGACTGCGTTGTGCAGGTTGTCGGCGTCGGTTCTGCCGGGCAACGGCAGGGGTGTCAGCTGCGCGCGGGTTACGAGAGGTCGGCCGCAAGCGGTGCTGCGCAGGTAGTCTATGGCCGGGTCGGCGTCCTTGTCGGCGAGCGGGGTGATGCCGACGGGCAGTGCCGTGAGCAGCGCCAGATCGGGCGGGGTCCAGTTTTTATCGAGTTTGTAGAGCACCTGCGCGCTTGCGCCGATGCCCGCGTCGGACTCGACATTGACTGCGATCTGCCAGTCGGTTCCATCCGCATCGACCTCGATCAGGTAATGTGGGCGGGCATCCTGGGAGACGGCACCCGATTGGGGGTCGCCTTTGAGCACGCTGTACCGGTTGATCGGCAACGGGTTAAAATCCCATTACGTTGTAGCCGGCATCGACATAGGTGACCTCGCCGGTGACGCCGCTGGAAAGGTCCGATGCCAGGTAGACGGCTGCGCCTGCGACTTCCACCTGCTCTACGTTGCGGCCTAGCGGGGCGCGTTCGGCGTGGCCTTTGAGCATAGTTCCCAAGTCGCCGATGCCACGTGCGGCGAGTGTTTTGATAGGCCCGGCAGAGATTGCGTTGACGCGGATGTTGCGGCGGCCCAGGCTTGCCGCCAGGTAGCGCACGGTGGCCTCAAGAGCCGCCTTGGCTACTCCCATCACGTTGTAGTTGGGAAAGACCTTTTCCGAGCCGTAGTAGGAAAGCGTCATAATGGAGCCGCCGTCAGTCATCAACGGGGTAGCGGCACGGGCAAGAGCAATCAGGGAGTAGACGCTGATGTCATGTGCCATTCGAAAGCCCTCGCGTGTGGTTTCGAGAAAATCGTTTTTCAGCTCTGCCGCAGGGGCAAACGCAACCGAGTGCACCAGCACATGCAGCGTGCTATACCGGCTTTTTAAGTCTGCAAAGCTGCGCTCGATATCGCCGTCACTGGTCACGTCGCACTGAAAGGTGGAGGCGTTCGGCAAACCTTCAATTAGCAAGTCGGCTTCAGACTTGAGGCGCTCGTTCTGGTAGCCGATGGCGAGTGTGCAGCCGGCTTCGGCAAGCTTCTGAGCAATGGCGTAAGCGATGGATCGCTTGTTGGCAACGCCGAAGACGACTGCGACGCGGCCCTGGAGATTTAGCATGGATTCCCTTTCGTGCGCATGACTGTTCCGCTCGACAGGCCAGGATCGAGTGGCAGAGAAAGCATAGCAGCCTTGCGAGTTGCTAAGAACCGCGGGGGGATCGCTCGCACTCACTCAGCCGCCCAGGTCGATGAGTTCCACATCTTGAATTGCCTCCTCCAGAAAGCGGCTACCCAAAGCGCGGAACCGCGCGGCTCCGTCAGTAGCGAAAAAGCGGACAGGCGGTTTCGTCCCTGCGACGAACGGCTTGCCCAGTGCCAGCCGAACGGCTTCTGCGGTGACCTCGGCGGAGTCAATCACCGCGGTGCCTGCAGGAGCAAGCACTTCAAAGCCCGCGCGCAGCAACGGGTAGTGTGTGCAGCCCAGCAGCAGCGTATCCGGCTGTAGGCCAGCCGCGCGTGCCTCGGCTATGGCTTCGTCCAGGTAAATACGTAGCACCTGCTCGGTTACTGTATGGGCGGTCCAACCCTCCTCGACGAGAGGCACCAGCAGCGGACAGGCTTTTTCAGCCGCGCGCAGCCCGCGTTCTGCGCAGGCCATGGCGTAAGCGTGGCTGGCAACAGTGGCGGCCGTGGCCAATACGCACACATCGCCCGAGCGTGACTGGGTGCGGGCCGCGTCCGCGCCGGTCTCGATGACGCCGAGTACGGGCACGGACCCGGCAGCGACGCGGAGTTCCGGCAGAGCCAGGGCAGAGGCGGTGTTGCAGGCGATGACCAGGTACTCCGCGCCTGCCTCAATGAGGAAGCGGGCGCTCTGCACTGCGTAGCGAGTCACTGTAGTCCGCGATTTGGAGCCGTAGGGAAGGCGCGCGGTATCGCCTAGGTAGAGGTAGTGTGCCTGCGGAAGACGCTGTCGCAGTGCGCGTAGGACGGTCAGGCCTCCTACGCCGGAGTCGAATACGCCGATGTGCGGGACAGAGCTTATCGAGGTTGTCCGGTCTGTCTCCTTTGTCTCCCTTATTTCATTTGCCTCATTTGTCTGATCTGTCATTGCCGGGCTGCTTTCACGGTGAATGCTTCGCTCGGGGCCATCTGTGCGGAGCCGGCTAGATAGGTGCGGGAAAAATCGGCATGGCCGGCGAGGGTGGCGCGCGGCGCGCCATCGACTAGGAAGTGTACCTCCGTGACGGAAGGCAGATTGGCGTGCAGGGTTGCGATCATGGAGAGCAGGGTGAGTGTTTCAGGCTCGATGCCCGCAGGGTGGGCTTGGATAAAGCTCGGAGTCAGGTCAACCACCGCAAGCTGATCGGTTCGTCGGCCCGGCACGGGTGTAAGAAACACCTCGTCTACGCTCTCAATGCCGGGGCGCAGGGCTTTGAGCGGGTGGGGCGAGCCGGGGGCAGTGTACTCCGAGAGCAGCTTTTCAAGCACCACGCGGGCGCGGGTATTTGGGTCTTCGGGTAGCGGGAAGGCGATGGGGCGCTCGGCTAGTGCGTCTGTTTCATCATTGGCCAGGTACAGCAGCAGCGGGGCGGGGCTTGAGCTTGCGGCGGCTGTCGCCAGCGGTATGGTCAGGGCGCGTTCTTGAAAGTGGGCGTTGACACGGTTGCGGTAGCGCACCAGAAAGACGCTCATGGCGAGCACGGCGG
>CAXSHS010000087.1:0-13952 GCA_964237325.1 uncultured Acidobacteriaceae bacterium
CGTCTGAGACCGGCTGCGGCACACAGCCGACGCTCAGCAGCGGCAACGTCAACCTCGCACCGCCTGCAGACCAGGGCGGCAACACCACCTGCCCTGTGCAGTAAGGCAGCTTGACCCACATATGCTCTTTGCGATTGCGCTTACCGGCCGTCGCAAAGGGCAGGTGTGACACCCGTACCGGTGCCGGCCGCTGTTCTACAAGGACCATTCGATGAACAAGCTCAGTCTTCTCGCTATTTCCCTTGCGCTTTCCTGTCCCGGTGCTTTCGCTTTCCAGCACGCCGATGCCCCGTCACAGCCGGCAGGTCACGAGCAGGCGTCGCCCGCAGTCCCGCCGAGCCCCGCCGAGCGGCGTATCGCCGCTGCCCGGCAGCAGATCGCGGCCGATGCGAAGCGCCCGCAGGGCTATAACGAGCTGGCGCTAGCCTCTATCCGCCGCGCCCGTGAGACGGGCAACCCTGCTTTTTTGCAAGATGCTGAAACAGCGCTCCATACTGGACTGCAACTGGCACCCAATGATTTCCAGCTTCAAAAAACAGACATCGCGCTGCTGCTCGCCCGGCAGCAGTTTGCCCGGGCGCTTGCCAAAGCCAAGCTGCTGCACTCAAAAGTTCCGGACGACGTCACTCTTTACGGCTATCTGGCCGAGGCAAACATTGCGCTCGGCAACTACACCGATGCCGATACCGACGCACAGTGGATGCTCAACCTGCGGCCCAACAACATCCCAGGCCTGCTCCTCGGCGCACAATTGCGCGTGATCTACGGAGACGCCCCGGGTGCGCTTGAGTTCCTGAACCAGGCCTTCGGCGAAACACCGCAGATTGAGCCGGAGGAGCAAGCCTCCATCGCAAACCGGATCGCGGAAATTGAACTTGCGCAAGGGCAGCTGCCCGCAGCCGGGCAAGTGCTGGCACAGGCAGAAGGGCTCTTTCCCCGGTCACCGGTCACGCGGATGAACATGGCACGTTTGCGCCTGGCCCAGGGGAAACCGCTTGAAGCCGTCGCGCTCCTCCGGCAGCAGGCTGCACTGGAGCAGGCGCAAAGCAGTTCAAGTACCGGAACGCTGTTTCTGCTGGCACAGGCGCAAGGGGCAGCAAAACAGCCTGAAGCAGCCGCAACCTGGTCGCGATTTGAAGCAAGCGCCAAGACAGAAACAGACAAGCCCGCCAACAGTAACCTCGACCTGATCCTGTACTACGCCGGGCTCGCCGGTGCCGCGCCGGTCAACGCCGGTACTGCACTTGCGCTTGCGCAACAACGGGCAGCCTCGCAGCACGACGTAGACACCCTTAATGCCTATGCCTGGGCCTTGTATGCGAACGGTAAATTTGCCGAAGCCGACGGGGCGATGCAGAAGGCCATGGCACCCGGCATCAGCAGTGCGCAGTTTGACGAGCATGCCGGGGAGATTGCACGAAAGCTGAACAAGGGCGACCAGGCTATGCAAAGTTTCGTGGCTGCCATGCAGGCCGACCCGACCTCGCCCTACGCGGCGCTTGCCCGTCGGCAGCTCGGTACGCAGCCGGTTCCGTCGCCGGTAGTTGCGGAAGCCGTTCCTCCTGCCGTTATCACAAAACCGGCAGCATCTACCGAGCCCTTGATCCCCGTTCAGCTCGTCCAGCTTAGCCGTGACGCAGGCGGAGTGCCGACGGCGCTGCTCGTTCCTCGCCCTACCGGCACCGCCCGCATCATCCGCAGGGAACAGGCGCTGGTCGAGGCGCACCCGAAAGAGCCGGGCGGCTACTCGGGCCTTGGTGCTGCGTTCTTTCAGCGTGCACGCGAAACAGGTGATGTCGAGGACTACCAGCTGTCGGAGCAAGCTCTTACAAAATCGCTCGACCTGGTCAGCACCGACCTTTCAGCAACCGCACCGCTTGAAACCATGGCCGAGGTCTGCATGGGCGAGCACCGTTTTACCGATGCACTCGATTTCGCACAAAAAGCGCTCGCACTCGGCTCGGGCGACCTGACGGCGTTCGCCACGGTCGGCGACGCGTATGCCGACATGGGCGAGTACGAGAAGGCGAGCATTGCGTACTCCCGCATGCAACCGGTTTCCAGCGGAAATCCGGGAAGCGCGGCAAAGGCAGATGCGCGTGAGGCTTATGCGCAGGCGACACGCACGGCATACCTGAGCTTCGTTTCAGGCGATACGGCAGGTGCCGTCCGGGAGATGCGGACAGCCATCAGCGAGGGTGTACAGGCACAGGTAATCGGAGAAAACCTGGCATGGCTCTACTTCGAGCTGGGCGAGTTTTCATACCAGGCCGGCGACATCGGGCAGGCGGCCGATGCCTATCTGACAGCATTGAACGTCTACCCGGGCGATTACCGCGCGTTGGCCGGACTTGGTAAAGTACGTGCAGCCCAAGGCAAATACGCCGATGCGATCACCTTGTATCAAAGCGCAATTGCCGTTGTGCCTATGCCGATCTATGTCGGGGAGCTGGGTGACATCTATGCCAAAACCGGCCGGACCGCCGAGGCTGAAAAACAGTACAAGCTGGTCGAGTACATCGGCCTGCTGGGACATATCAACCAGGTACTGCACAACCGCGACCTGGCCTTGTTCTATGCGGACCATGACCGCAACCTCGTCGAATCGCTGCGCCTTGCCCGCAAGGAATTTGAGGTACGCAGCGACATCTACACCTGGGACGCGCTTGCGTGGGCGCTTTACAAAAACGGCAAGTACCCGGAAGCGGATGAGGCCATGTCGCACGCGCTACGCCTCGGCACCCGGGACCCGTTGCTGCTGTTTCATGCAGGCATGATCTCCGCAAAAGTCGGCCATGACGCGCAGGCCGCCAGCCAACTCGATACTGCGATGAAAATCAATCCTCGCTTCAATACTTTGTACGCGGGAGTCGCGGCACAGCAACTCAGCGCCCTTCGCAACCAGTCCGCTTCTGTAAGCGATGCATCGGCTGCAACTGGAAAGAGTGTGCATGCCCAGTAGACCGCCTGCTACCGGCCTTCCCGGCAACCTCCTCAGCAGATGGCTGCTTGCCCTATTGTTTCTGGTATTACCGGTAGGCGTGTGTCTCGCGCATCCGATGGGCAATTTCAGCGTGAATCACTACACAAAAATCACACTTGAGAAGGATGGAATCCGGCTGCAATACTTCATCGATCTGGCCGAAATCCCCACCTACCAGGAGATGCAGCAATATAACGTGACACAGGCGGATACTGCCGGTACCGAACCCTTTATTGCGCTTCGCGGTGCGGAGTTGCAGAAGGGCCTTAGCTTGCGTATTGATGGCGTAGCAGTACCGCTGCGCATGGTCTCGAAAGGCGTCATTTTCCCTCCTGGTGCGGGCGGGCTGCCTACGATGAAGCTCGGCTACGTGTTTCAGGCTGCGTACCCGCACGGTGCCGATGCCAGCGAGAATCTAGGGTTTACCGACAACAACTACCCTGGGCACGCGGGGTGGAAAGAGATTATCGTTGCCGGGCCGCCGTCGTTCTCCATGGCAACGTCAGCACCCAGCCGGGATCGTAGTGCAGAGCTCAGCAACTATCCGACAGACATGCTGAACAGCCCGCCGCAGGATCTTTCGGCAACAGTGCGTTTTATAATTCCTCCTACGCCCACGCCGCAGATTGCCGCATCCCCAAGCGTTGTTCCCCGCGTAGTGGAGCGAGCCGCGCCAAGGGCAACAAAGCAACTTTTGTCTTCAGGGTCAGCGCCTGAAACCCGTAAGCCGGTTCAGCTGCCACCCTCTACAGGCGGCGCGCCAGGCAGGCTTACCGCCCGCGCTCGCACTCCCGCAAACACTCAGCTGGCACCAGCTGCCTCCTCGCAGCCCGTCGTCGTCGCGCCAATGCACCTGCAAGCAAATCGGCAGGGCACGGCACACGACGCATTTACGCAGCTGGTAAGCACACAGCACCTCAGCGTATGGTTTCTCATTACCGCCGCCTTCATCTCCGCAGGCCTCGGCGCCCTGCACGCGCTTGAGCCCGGCCACGGCAAAACGATCGTGGCGGCCTACCTGGTCGGCTCACGCGGCACCGCCCGCCATGCGCTGCTGCTGGGCATCATCGTGACCGTGGCGCATACCGCGAGCGTGTTCGCGCTGGGCGCTGTCACCTTGTACGCCTCGCGCTACATCCTGCCTGAGCAGCTCTATCCATGGCTCGGGCTTCTCTCCGGGTTCACTATCGCGGGGCTGGGCGGCTACATGCTCCTGCAACGCTGGACCGGCCAGGCGATGGATCACAGCCATGCAGCAGGCGAGATGCACGGCCACTGGTTTTCATCGAAGCCACGATCGAACAAGCCGCAGACCGGAATCGAGCTCGACTCCCCCGCAACTGCCATCAACACACCCGTAAAAACGATTTCACTCACCCAGCTGCTCACACTCGGCATCACAGGCGGCATCATTCCCTGCCCCGCCGCGCTCGTGGTTCTGCTGAGCGCTTTTGCCTTGCACCGGGTCGGCTTCGGCTTCTTTCTCATCAGTGCCTTCAGCGTCGGCCTTGCCGCGGTGTTGATCGGCTTCGGCATGCTCATGGTCTATGCGCGGCAGTTCATGGCTCGCTTCAAGGTGGATGGACCGCTTACCAAGCGCTGGCTGCCGGTTGCCTCTGCCGCGTTTATGACGATCCTCGGCCTCGTCATCGCAGCGCGCGCTTTCGCGACTACAGGGCTTACCCTGCATAGCTTTTCGCAGCAAAGGCTAGGACCGGCATTGTTTGTCGCGGGGCTGGGCCTGGTACTGGGAATTCGACACTCGACAGACACAGACCATGTCGTCGCGATTTCAACCATCGTAACCAGGCAGCGCAGCATTCGCGGGGCTGCGCTCATCGGTTCGCTGTGGGGCCTCGGTCATACCCTCACCATCTTCGCAGTGGGCTGCCTCATCATTCTTTTCGGGGTCGTCATTCCGCCGCGTGTGGGCTTGTCCATGGAGTTCAGCGTGGCGCTCATGCTGATCCTGCTGGGCGTGCTGAACCTCACCGGCATGACGCAGACCATCGTTGCCCGGCTGAGACCGGGCCGAAATACCGCACCTGCCTTGCTGCCTGCACAGGAGGTGTTGCCGGCATCAGTTGAGCCTGCGCAGACCGCAGTAGCTGACACAAGGCGCTTTACGACAGTATGGCGACACCGCAGCAGTTACGGAATGCTGCTGCGCCCCCTGGTTATCGGCCTGGTACACGGCCTTGCCGGTTCGGCGGCGATAGCGCTGCTTGTGCTTTCTACCATTCACAATCCGCTTTGGGCTATTGTGTACCTGCTCATCTTCGGCGGCGGCACCATGCTCGGCATGATGGGCATGACCATGGCCATGGCGCTCCCGCTGGTCTATGCGGGGGATCGGATGCCGCAGGTAAGCCGCTATCTCGGCGTCGCTTCAGGCCTGGTCAGCGTATGCTTCGGGTGCTTCCTCGTGTATCAGCTCGGCTATCTCGGCGGGCTGTTTACCGCTCACCCTCATTGGATCCCGCAGTAACACGCCCTCGTTTCCCATTCACTTGCATGGCCTGCTCTCATTCATGATTTTGCTTTCTGCAATACTGTCTGCACGAGGAGCCCGCATGCTCCACTTGCTACAGCGTCATGCCTTACCGATCAAGGCGCAGCTGCGAGCCTCGCTGGTATTGGCGTACGCAATCCCTCAGGTGCGCTATGTGGCGGCCCGAAGACAATCGGCAGTTTCCGGGCTGCCGGACTTCAACTCAGGCGCTCCGGTGTGGCTACGCCAGGAGCCTTTTGAGCAGGCCCTCGGCTGGATGGTCGAATGCTCGGACGGTTCTTTCCGCAGCACTGCGAGCGCTGGCTGGATTGGTGCCGGTGATAATGCGACCGGCAGTCACAGAATAGTCGTCAAAGGCCGACATGGGCGAGCTGTAATCTGCTCCGACTTTGCTGACAGCTTCGAGAACCGTCGACACACCGTCTGATTTCAGCCTGTCGAGAACGTTTAGGACCATCTCCCCTTCCGTTGTGAATCCAGTTACCGTTTTACCCGCGATCACAGACTTCCCGGTCTTGGAATCAAGGATCGCCGGCAGCAGCACCGGCCCGTGGCAAACGGCACCGAGAACGCCGCCGCGATCCCACACATCCAGGGCTATGGCCTGCAATCCTTTAGCCTGCGGGTAATCGTAAAGAGCGGCATGGCCGGCGGAGGCAAAGAACAGTCCATAGTGTCCGCTGTTCACGTCGGAGGCCTTCATGCAGTGTGACGTGAGTTTGACCATGAACGGGCTGTTTGCATTTTCGTGCACAGCCTTATCGCTTCCCGCCAGGAAAGGCGGCATCAGAGAGAACTCATCAAAACCGAAAGAGCCGGTTTCAGAGGCGAAATCCACCTCGAAACCCGCCGCCGTCAAGACCTGGTAGGGGTGTAGAGCTTCGGTGAAAAATACACCTGTCTTGGACCCATCGGGAAAGATGGCACCTTGGAAGCTGCTGACGGAGATGAGCGCTTTACGAGGGAGAGTCTTGAACATATCTATAGTCCTTCTTACAGGATTGGTATGCGGATGTGGACGTTGTACTGTTCCCGAATCGAGTTCATTCCAACGGACGTGACGGGTTGCCTGCTGCAATGTCGATGCGAGACGAGTTGAGCTGGTTTGATTTAGTAGACCAGTCGTCTATCTTTATAGACCGACCGTCTAGTAAAAGCAAATGTCCGGTCTACACACGTATCAGGGACCGCGCGAGGTGTTCTTAGAGGTCAACCGAGCCGAGGTTTAAAAGGCTTTGCCGGCAAGAATTCGCTCGGTCGCTGCATTTGCATTAGCGAACGCAGCACGATCATGTGAAATTTTTGATATAAGGCTAGCACCCATCCATAATTGATAGAGCGTCTGGGCAGTCGTACCTGGACTTCCGGAGATTGAGATAGAGCCGTCAGCCACTCCCTCTTTAAGGACGCGAGAGAGTCGAGAGACAATTGCTGATGTGCCGGCCTTCAACGCGAGTCGCATATCTTCCGACATATCGGAGACTTCAGCGCCGAGTTTCACTGCTAGACATTTCCCGTTAGGATCGTCGTGCTCCTGGTTTGCTCTGAAGATCCGCCAATATGCGATGAGCCGATCCCGGGCAGTGCAGCCGGGCTCCGATAAAGACGCGTCGATTTGCAGGAGATCTTTCTTAAAATAATGCTCAAGCAAGTCTTTCCCGAAAGCCTCTTTGGAGGCGAAGTAATAATAGAATGAACCCTTTGGAATGCCCGCGGCACCCAGAAGTTGATTCAGCCCTACCGCTGCAAAGCCTTTCGCCCCCACAATGCTTTGCGCCGTGTCAAGGAGGTGTGTTTTTGTCGTGCTGTTGCGGGAGGTTGGTTCCTTCCGAGCCATTCCTCCATAGTAGTCGGGTCTTTGGGGTGAAGTCGATGCGTCTGCACGAGGTGGAACATCTGCGCGATTGGAAGAACCTGCCGGCGTTTGGTCCCGGCTTTCTCCATTTTCATTCCTAAAAACCAGGCGGCGGAATGTGAAAGACGATGGACTCCGGACGGAGCAAGAGACCGCCATAACGCCCTTTGTGCGCTGCTTTGTGCTACGTAAGGTCAAGGCATGAAGCTGAATTTACCGATCCTCGTCCGGTTGAGCGCGCAGGCGCCTTGAGCCTCGCTTCATGAGGCAAGTCGACCTACACGTTGCGAATGTGGAATGCTTGCCATTTGCGAACTCCAGCTTCAATACCATTTTTAATTTCGGCATGTTGCATCACGCGCCGGCGTAGCAGACCGGCATTGCTGAAATTCAGCGCGTTCTGAAACCGGGCGGTACATTCTTCTTCGAAGAAGTGACCCGAAAGGCGCTCGAACGGTGGGTTATATCGAACTTTCCTGGAACACCCGGTCGATAACCGTTTCAGTAAGGATAAGTTTGTAGCTGAGTTGGTCCGCCATGGCCTACACCCTGTGAAGCCTTTGCACACGATCCTGTTTGGAGATATCTTCATCGGGGCTGCTAGATTTGCCCGGAAGTAAGACGCGGGTCAACCGCCGTCATCGTCGCCGCTACGGGCTGCCTTGCCTGCAGCCGGTGCCGGGCTACCGGGCAACAACTTTCCCTTACCCTCAAGCGCCTGCTCTACAGCAATTTCAAACTCCGGACTGTCCGGTGCGGCATCGGGCTCGAGGCGCGCGGCTACATGCCCGTCCCGGGTCAGAATGAACTTGGTGTAGCTCCAGTGGACAGGATCGGCTTCGCCGGACTCCTTGCCCTTTTCAACGACCATGTTTGCGGCGGCGGTCAGAAAGCCGTACACAGGCAGCTCCTCCTTGCCGCTGACGGAACTCTTCGCCAGGACAGGAAAGGTGACGTGCTCACCGGCATACAACTTCTGAATCTCCGCGTCCGTGCCGGGCTCTTCCGCACCGAAATCATTTGAAGGAATACCGAGAACGACAAGCCCCTTGTCTTTGTATTTCTCCTGGAGCTTTTCAAGTGCCGGCAGCTGATCCGCGAAGCTGGATTTGCTTGCGAGATTCACAAGAACTACGACTTTGCCCTTGTACTCGGAAAGCGGCAGTATGGTGCCGTCCGGCTTGACGAGTGAAAAGTTGTAGAGGCTCCTGCTCGGCTCGGCAGCGCGAAGCGTGCTTTGGGGCAGCAAGATACCCAAAGCACAAAGGAGCAGACCGCACCCCCGCACACTGCGCCATGCCGCCCCCACGCAACAATTGCGGCAGCTTGCCGCCCTGACTTCAGGTTGAAGACAATGCATACAAACCGCGGCTTTTGCAGTGCCGAACAGCATGGCTGATAGTGCCACCCTTTTAAAATTACCGCTCCCGAACAAAAATCTATGCACAGGAAAACTCTTCGTTATACCCGGCAGAAAGCAGCGAGTATTTCAGCCCGTGCTTTTAAGATAAACGCACTTGATCCCAATGAGGTGTTTCGCACTTGAAATTCCCCCTGCCTTGCAATCTGTGTATAGCGGCGTTGCTGCTCGCTTCCGCTGTGTGTTACGCGCAACTGCCGGAGCCTGACGGCGGCACCATCAGCGCAGGCTCCCTGCCGCTTGCCTGGCAGACGGGCGGCCCTAAGTGCATGGAGGTGCCGGAGTGGCAGGTGCACGAGTACAACCCGAACTTGTACCTGCTGCGGCAGTCCGGCTGCACAGACTACGAAAAACCGTTCATCTTCCTATTCTTCGGCAAGGAAAAAGCGTTGCTGCTCGATACCGGCTCGCGCAACGGTGATCTCGCTCCGACGCTTGCGCGTACGGTGCACAATTGGCTAACGCGCAATGGGCGCGCTTCCATACCGCTTCTCGTGGTGCATACGCACCCTCATGGCGATCACATTGCCGGTGATGCTGGAGTGCAGGCGATGAACGATCCTGCAATCCCTGTCACGTTTGTGCCTGCCGATCTCGAATCGACCAAGCGTTTCTACCATATGGAACACTGGCCCGACGATATCGGGCAGATTAACCTCGGCGGCCGCGTCCTCGATGTGCTCGCTATTCCCGGCCATTCCGCGGCAAGCGTCGCTCTATACGACCGGCAGACCGCGATTTTATTCGCCGGGGACAGCCTGTACCCGGGCCGCCTGTATGTGCAGGATTACGCAGCCTTCCAGGCAAGCACTGAGCGCATGATTCGCTTTACGGAGGGCAAGCCGGTCGCGCATGTGCTCGGCAACCACATTGAGCAGACACGTACGCCATATCTCGATTACCCGGTAGGCACCATGTACCAGCCCGACGAACACGTGCTGCAGTTGACCCGAGGCGACCTGCTGGAGCTTGAAGCGGGGCTGGTCTCGCTCCACGGCAAGCCTGCGCGACTCGCGCTGCCGGACTTCACCATCTGGCCAGCACTGCCTGCGGGTGCGGCACAAACCGCAGCCGAGGAACGCTTTAAGGCAACGCAGAAACAGCAGCATGCCGCGATGTGGGACGGGAACGCCGCGCACTAAAGAATTATTTGGCGGGCGAGCCGCCGTACACGGCAGGCTCGCCCAGGCTGCCTGCCTTAGGCAGGTGCCGCAGGTAGAGCACCATCTTCCACATGTCTTCCTCGGCAAACATACCTTTAGCAGGCGGCATGCCCGATGGATAAATCCCGTTCTCGATGATCCACTTCAACTGGCCGTCCGAGTAAGACTGCACCTCTGCAGAAGCAAGCGAAGGTATAGGCGGAGAGACCATCGCGGCAAACGGCACGCCTGTGTTCTGACCGTCCAGACCGTGACAGACCATGCAGTATTGCGTAAACGCTTCCTTGCCGTCAGCGATGTTCGCACTTGTCGGATGAAAAGGCTCGATGTCTTTCTTTCCACCGATGGTGACGTGGTGCTTGACCCAATCCACGCTATGCGTTTCCCATTGTGCGGGCTGAGTAGCCCGGCATCCGGCGAGCGCGAAGAATCCTAGCCCAAGGCACAAAATGGAACACAATTGCCGCTCCATCAACTACGGACCGTCAACAACATGTACTGTAAAGAACATTTCCCCGTGCCCGCTACCGCAGTACACGCCGCATCGTCCTTTGAAATCACCCGTCTGCTGCGGGGTAAATGTCGTTTCAACTTTTTCGCCGACCGGCATTTTCGTGTTGACGTTCAACTGGTCGATGCGCAGGCTGTGCGCCACGTCGTCTGAGATCAGTTCGAGTGTGACAGGCTCACCCTTCTTCACAGTGATCTCAGCCGGTACGTAGGCAAACCGTTTTGCGTGGACTTCAACAACCTGGGGAGCTGCGCCGTAGGCAATCATCTGGGTTGCGGCAAAGAGCGCCGGGGCGAGAATAGCTATTTTCTTCATGATTTTTCCTTAAATCCTTAATAAAAGCGGCTCAAGCAATGATGTCGTGAATCACGTCACCCGAAACATCGGTGAGCCGGTAATCCCGGCCGCTGTAGCGATAGGTAAGCTTGGTGTGCTCAATGCCGAGCAGGTACAGAATCGTGGCATGCACGTCATGCACATGCACCGGTTTGTCCACTGCCTTCCACCCGAACTCATCCGTCGCCCCGTAGCTCATGCCGCCCTTGACACCGCCGCCCGCCAGCCACATTGTAAAGCCGTGCGGATTGTGGTCGCGGCCGTTGTGCGCGCCGCCGCCAAAGCCGCCGCCGGTCTCAACTACCGGTGTGCGGCCAAACTCGGAGCCGCACACAATCAGCGTTTCGTCGAGCAGACCGCGCGCCTTCAAGTCCTTGATGAGCGCGGCAAACGGCTGGTCAGAGTCTTTAGCCGTCTTGCGATGCAGCTCGATGTCGAAGTGGTGATCCCACGGATCGCCCTTGGCATAGTAGACCTGCACCATGCGCACCCCGCGCTCTACCAGCCGAGCCGCAGTCATACAGCCGCGCGCCGTGCTGCCTTCACCGTACATTGCCTGCACTGCCGCGCTTTCCTTACGTACATCAAACACATCCGGCGCTTCGGTCTGCATGTGGTACGCGGTCTCCATCGACGAGATCGTAGCCTCAAGCTGCGGGTCATGCGCGACCGACTTGTCAGCAGCCATGTTCATGGTGTCGAGCTGCTCCACCAGGTCCAGTTCCTTGCGCTGCTGCTTCATGTCAAATCGGTCATTCGCTACATCGAGGATCAGCTTCTTGGGGTCAAACTCATGCTCATTCACTTTGTCCGAGACGAAAGTACCCTGGTGCATCGGCGACAGGAAGGTCGAGCTCCATAGCGGCGGACCGACCGTGGTCGGCGTGTCCGGGCACAGCACCACAAAGCCGGGCAGGCTCTTGTTCGTGGCTCCAAGGCCATAGGTGAGCCACGACCCCATCGCCGGGCGGCCCGGAATGTTGGCACCGGTGTTCATCATGCGCAGGGCAGGCTCGTGATTCGGGATTTCTGTGAAGACCGATTTGACGAAACAGATGTCGTCGGCGCATTCAGCCAGGTGCGGCCAAATCTCCGAAATCTCCGCGCCGCTTTGCCCATGCTTCTTGAACGCGAACGGCGACTGCATCAGCCCGCCTACCTGCCGCTCGTGCGACAGGATGCCGCCGGGCATGGGCTGGCCGTTGTACTTGGCGAGCGCCGGTTTGTAATCGAAGCTGTCGATAGGCGACATGCCGCCGTTCATGAACAGGAAGATAACGCGCTTGGCCTTGGGTTTGAAGGTTGCATTGTTCAGCATCCAGTTACCGCCGAGCACCTCGCTTCCCGGTCCGGGTTCAGCCTTGGCGATGGATTCACCCAGCAGGGCCGCTAGGCTTAGCATGCCGAAACCGGCACCCATCTTGCACAGTGCCTGGCGGCGGTTCATCATGTTCGGTTGTGGACGGTGAATCATTATGTTCTCCTTACGCGGCACCGGAAACGATCTACGGGCACCGGCTACATCTCGGTCTTGGGTACTGCTAATTCACAAACTCAAACTCGTTCGAGCTGAGTAGAATGCGCGCGTATTCTTTCCAGGCGGTGACGGGCTGGCCTTCAACGGCATAGCCTGCTTTTTCCGGCGTGCTCTTCAGGAAGGCTTCACCCAGCTCCAGTTCCTTGGGCAAAGGCGGTCTGCCGTACAACAGCAGGTATGCCTGGTTAATTCTTGCCGCGTCATCCGGAGCCTTGTAGACCCGCTCCGCCAGCTTGCCTGCCTGGTCATAAACGAACGGATCGTTCATAAAGTAGAGCCGCTGTAACGGCACATTGCTTGAAAAACGCTGGTCGGCTGAAAAGCTTGCATTCGGAAAGTCAAAGACTTCAAGAAACGGACTTGTGCGGAAGCGGCTCACTTTGAGGTAGACCGTGCGCCGCGTGTTGTCGAGTTTGAGGTCGGTTGAGGGACCGCCTACGTCTTTGGTGTCAAGATCACCCGCGACGGCAAGCACGGAGTCACGAAGCGTTTCCGCATCCATGCGCTGGCGCGAGAAGTGCGAGTAATAGCGATTCGCAGCGTCCTTCTCGTGCGCCTCAGGTGTTTCCTGGTCGCCGAGCTGGTACACGGCAGAAAGCATGATCTCGCGCTGTAGCTTCTTGAGTGACATGCCGTTCTTTTGAAACTCAGCCGCAAGGTACTCAAGCAGCGCCGGATTGGAGGGCGCCTCACCGCGAATGCCGAAGTCATCCGGAGTGTTGACGATCCCTGAGCCGAAATGCCATTTCCACACGCGGTTGACATAGACGCGCGCAAAGATAGGTGTCTGGACCAGTTCATCCGCAAACTCCAGGCGTCCGCTGCCCTGTGAGAACGGCTTCTGGTCTGGCGGGCTGAGCACAGTAAGGAAATGCCTCGGCACCGGGTCGCCGAGGCTGTGCGGATTGCCGCGCAGGTTGAGCTTCACGTCTATTGCCTTCGGTAGATCGGCCACGCCGTTGACGAACGGGTATGGCGGCAGCGCTTTCTTCGCGGCCTCTGCCTGCGCTTCAAGGTTGGTCAGGTACTCCTGCATCTGCGGGCTCAACCTGCGCTTCAGCTCCCACCCTCGGAAGGAAAGAACGCCCGGCTTGGGCTTGCTGCCCTCCTCGCGCGTGCCCACAAACAGGTCATCGAACAACTGCACCTGCGCCTCAGGCATGGTCTTCAACTCAAGCGAGCAGCCGGGGCAGAACTGGTCGAAAGTCTCAAACTTGTCAGGCGTCGTGTCCACATACTGGCTGCGCTCCTCAGAGCCTGCCTTGATGCGGATCGCCTCATTCTCCTTGGTCTGCTCACGCTCGGTTGCGTTAGTCTTCAACACGAGTTTCTGAAAGATTTCAGCGAGCGTTTTTGCCTGATCTTCCGCCCCGCCGCCGGCCACCATGGCCTGCCAATCTTTCAGGTACGAGTACTTCGATGGCGTCTTCAGGTAATCGACCCAGCGCTCCAGAAGCTGCGGGTCCAGCGAGTCCTTGTCTGCGGCATCGCTGACCTTCATCTGCGGCTTGCCTGAGACCTTCCAGGCACCGACCATGTACTTCGCTGTCTGATAGCTCAGCGCGTTTGCCAGCGAGCGGTTCTCTTCCTTGGTGAACTCGTCATGCTCCTTCTGGAGCTCGACGTAATCGTGGA
>CAXSHS010000088.1:0-3921 GCA_964237325.1 uncultured Acidobacteriaceae bacterium
GCAATCTGTACCCCGCGTGCCTTGATCGTCTTGCCCGTAGGCGCAATGCCCATAAAGTCGCCGCTGTGCGTGCCCGTGATGGTGTAGGCGAGTGCCACAGTATCCTCGTCAGCGGTGATGTGCTCAGGTGCGGCTTTCAAGTCCGGGAAGGCACTACGCATCTCCGCAAACAGGTCAATGTAGCCCTGCGCGCCGGGGCCCTGCGTTGGGCCGGGGTCATGCTCCACCACTGCGGGTGAAACCAGCTCGCGCATGGCTTCCAGGTTGCCAGAATTGATCGCTTCGCCGAACTTGGTTTGTGCCTGCATGTTCATTTCTTTGCTCATGTCCATTCCGATGCGCCGCAGGGAAAAGCGGGTGCCCACGTTCCGCAGGAGTACGGGGCTCCTGCATATTCCGTAACGCATGTCTCCATCCGATTCCTGGTGACTCCCTTCCCGCGCTGGTATGCTGGCTTCGTGCCCAGCCCCATCATCACCACCATCCAAAGCCACATCCTTGAGCAGCAGCGCCAGCAGGGCGAGGCCTCCGGCACCTTCTCCTGGATGCTCTCCGGCATCACGCTCGCCACCAAAATGATCGCCGCAGAAATCCGCAAAGCCGGCCTCAACGACGTCTACGGCGCCGCCGGGGCGACCAATGTGCAGGGCGAGGCACAGCAAAAGCTCGACGTCTTTGCCAACGAAGCCATGCTGCACTGCCTTGGCTTGCGCGACTCGGTAGCCGCGCTCATCTCGGAAGAGAACGACGAGCCGGTCTTCCTCGACCGCTCCGGCCACAAGGGCAAGTACATCATCGTGTTCGACCCGCTCGACGGCTCGTCCAATATCGACGTCAACGTGAACGTCGGGACCATTTTCTCGATCTTTCGCCGCGAAGCCGGTACCAGCATCGAAGATGCACTTCTGCAGCCCGGCACCCGGCAGGTCGCCGCAGGCTATGTGGTCTACGGCCCCTCAACAGTGTTCGTCTACACCACCGGCAACGGCGTCCACGGCTTCACTCTCGACCCGGCTATCGGCGCCTATGTGCTGTCATTCGCCGACATGCAGATGCCCGCGCAGGGCCAGTACTACTCCGTGAATGAGGCCAACTACGACACGTTTTCGCCGAAATACCAGGCATACCTGACCGAGCTGCGCGCAGGCAAGCTCAACGGCAAACCCTACAGCTCACGCTATATCGGCTCGCTGGTGGCTGACTTCCACCGCACTCTGCTCAAGGGCGGCGTGTTCCTGTACCCGCCGACGGAAAAGCAGCCCAAAGGCAAGTTGCGTCTGCTGTACGAGGCCAATCCCCTGGCATGGATCGCCGAGCAGGCCGGCGGCCGCGCGCTGGGCAGCCACGGACGCATCCTCGATATCGAACCGGAGAACATCCACGAGCGCACTTCCCTAATCGTCGGCAGCAAGGTGGAAGTGGACCGGCTTGAAGCACTGCTGGGCCGCTAAGCAGGCCTCATAACAGCCGAAACAATATAAAGTTGCGCGCAACCCGTCCCGTACCTATGTGTTTCCTTTAGTGCAACATAGAGGTGCACTATGCGGAACTTCAAGCAAGCAACGATCGCAAAGTGGTTTACCGGCGCGGCTCTCGCAGCGACGCTCATGGTGGCAACCCCGCACAAGGCCGAGGCACAGGTCGGCTTCGGCATTCAGGTAGGCAGCTACCCCGCATACGGCTACCAGGGCTACGGAAACCCCTATGCAGCTCAGCAATGGCAGCGTCAGCAATACATCGAGCACGAGCAATTTGAGGCCGAGCGCGCCGCCCAGTGGCGTCATGAGCAGTGGGAGCAGCAGCGCTACTACAGCCACGACCATTACGGCTGGCGCGGGCACGATGACGGCTATCGCCGTGACGGCAACCGTTACTAGCCGGTAGCCGCCCCTGATCTCTCCGCAAAGAGCGCAGCGCATGCTGCGCTCTTTTATTTACACCAGCATCACGTACGTCGAGTACTCCAGATCACCCACGTCAGTGAACGGCACCAACGTACGGTCTCCTGCCTTGGTCGACACTCGCCACTGCCCAGGCGCTACGCGCTCAGCTTGCAATAAAGCCGATTCAGAGCTCAGCAGCGGACCGGCATCCCCCGGCTCACGCAACGCGAACAGCACCCGCGGCCCCCACAGCAGCGTCGTCACATCCGGGTGCGCCGGACCTCCGTTCGCCGGCAAGGCCACCAGCCGCAGGGCGAACGCAATTCGCAGCTCGACTTGGTCGCCCGCACTCCACAGTCGATGAATCGCCGCAAACCCCTGCGACACTGTAACCGGCTCAGGTCGCCTGTTGACTGTCAGCGTAACGCCGGACCCGGCCCAGGCAGGCACCCGGAGCCACAGCGTAAACGCGACCGGCCGCTCCGGCGTTACACGCAGCTGTACGGTGCCGTCGTCAAGATAGCTACCGCCCTGCTCCATCCGCACGCCCACACCGCCCTCGTGCCAGCGCAGCTCCGACGCCTGGTACAGAACCACCCACACAGCTCCGGGTGCGTGCAGGTAGCCGTTGATGCCGTAGTCGGCAACTACCTGCGGCAGAGTGCCGGAGCAGCAGGGCCAGCGGTGCACGGAATACACCCGCTTGGCCGCGAAATTATAATCAGCACTGTAAAACGACCGGCCGTCCGCCTGGAGCGGCAGCACGCCTCGAACCGTATTGTGCAGCACTCGCTCCATGCTGTCTCCGTACGCTCCGTCGCCGGTGGCACGCAGCAGGTAGCGGGTCAGCTTCATATGGGCGTAGCTGCCGCAGGGCGTCTCAAAGCTGTTGTGGCTGCTGGTCAGGGTCTTCAGCAGGTCATCCAGGCCGGGCTTACGCAGGGTTTCATCCGCACCCCAGCCGCCGGTGGCAAAGCTTTGCTCATCCAGAAAACGAAAGCCGTTGACCGCCGCTCGCAGGTGCAGTCCACTGCCGCCTACCAGGTACGCCTGCATGGCACTGCACAGCGCATTTACGTAGCTGTAAGCCTGCTTGTCGGCCAGTACGTTCTCGCCGCGGGCCAGCGGCTCAAAGAAGGTCTCATTATCCAGGTAAGTCTCGGCCATCCGCCGGTAGCGCGAGCCCGCGCCCATGGCAGAGACCAGGTACAGGTTCTCAGGGCAGGTATAGCTTTCGTCCCACATCCAGGATGTGTCCTTGCCAAGTCGCCACTGGATTTCACGGTCCACGGGGTGGCCCGGCAGCGAGGGTTCAGCTGCGTCAGTCACCTTGTCCAGTGTGTCGAAAGCATTGCGGTCACCCGAGAGCCGATGCGCGTCCATCAGCCCGCATACCAGCTTGTCATGGCTGTAGGCAGGGAAGCGTGTCTTCTCAAAGTAGCCTCGGGAGATAGCTCCATCCAGCAGCTCCCGCAGTCGCAGGGCGCGGCTCTTCAGCGCCTCAGCCTGCTCGGCACCGCCGCCGGCGGCAAGGCGGCTCATGGCAGAGGTCCATTGCCCGAATGTTGCCGCTGGAGCCAGGCCGGCGTCATCGTGGTGCGGGTTGTAATCCGGCTTCCACTCGTACCAGCCGCCCAGGCTTGGTCCCGAGGCGGTTTGCCCGGCCATGGCCCGGAAGGGCCGCATCAGCCCGTCTTCTGGCAAGCCCAGCAGGATGTCTACTGCGTTCTGTTGCTGTGCCAGCATGCCCGGATCGCGCAGGGTCACGGCGGAGTAATCGAACTCACCCAGTGAGGCGGGACTCTCTGCGTGATGGTCATAGCAGATTGCAAATGCACCGCCTGCACCGGCTATCGCCGCTGCGGAAAATAACTGGATCGCTTGCCTGCGGGTTACCTGGGGCATGACATACCTTATTGTGAACCGTAAAGCTTACCGTCTGCCAAAGAGAACCGTCACTTGGTGAGATGGCCCCAAAAGCTGGAAGTTACGAGCGGTCAACAGGAAGCCTGTCTGGAACCTCCATCCGCAAGGGGGC
>CAXSHS010000088.1:4021-13764 GCA_964237325.1 uncultured Acidobacteriaceae bacterium
GAAGTTACGAGCGGTCAACAGGAAGCCTGTCTGGAACCTCCATCCGCAAGGGGGCCGCAGGAATCTAACTCCCATGCCTGAGCTTCCTGAAGTGGAAACCATCGCCAACGGCGTCCACGCCCGCGTCGCGGGAGAAACTATCCTGTCCGCCTGGTTCAGCGCCAAGCCGGAGCCGTTCAAGACCGCTCCGATAGTGCTTGCCGACTCTCTGCCCGGCCGCACTGTTGCCCGGGTACGCCGCGTCGGCAAGCACATCGTGGCCGAGCTTGCAGCCGCCGACGGCCGCGTGGAGTCGGAACTGCTGATTCATCTCGGCATGACGGGTCGCCTGCTGGTAGCGCAGCCTGAAGTCGACCTGCCGCCGCACACGCATGCGCAGCTTACATTGTCATCCGGGCGGGAGTTGCGCTTTGTCGACGCGCGCCGCTTCGGACGCCTGGAGCTGCGGCTGACGGATAGAGGCAAGTTTGCCGGCCCCGGCACCGAACCGTTGACTGTCAGCGAAGCGGATTTCATTGCTCTGTTCCTGGGTCGGTCGGTCGCCATCAAGTCCGCCCTGCTCAACCAGTCGCTGCTGCACGGGGTAGGCAACATCTATGCCGATGAAAGCCTGCACCGTGCAGGCATCCGGCCTTCACTGGCTGCCGGTAAGGTTTCGCGCCCGCGCTTGCGCCGCCTGCACACAGAGCTACAGTCTGTGCTGCGGAATGCGATTGCGCTCGGCGGCTCGTCCGTATCGGATTATGTGGACGCTGAAGGGGTACGGGGATTCTTTCAGCTGGAGCATCGCGTATATGCGCGCGCCGGGCTGCCGTGCCTTACCTGCGGTCAGGGTACAATTCGCCGCACAGTGCTGGGAGGCCGAGGCACACATAGCTGTGCCAAGTGCCAGCGTTGATAGTGAGGCTTTACAGCGCAGACCACATCCATCTGATTTCTGAAATAGCATATCCATCGTATCTATGAAAATCAGAAGGAATCAGGCTTTCGCCTGACATAAGTTGTTCATATATATAGAGTCCATCTTCGGCATAAGAATTGCTTATACCTAGTGTGAGAGCAGGTTGGAGGTTTCAGGCATTGACCTGTGAACCCCATGCAACAACAGCTCGTTCTCCGGCTGCGGCTGGTGGACACCTTACCCGGATGCAACAAATTGGGTCAGGTTTGAGAACGACCTTCAGGAGGCCAATGACTGGCCGTGCAAAAGGCCGCCGGGTGGCGGCCCTTTGCTTTCCCAGGTTCAACTTTTTCGTTGGAACCTGCCCCCTTGCGCTTGCAGACTGCGGCAGGTGGGGGTAGTATCAGATTTGACCTCCTGCAAGCAATGTCTACAGAGGACGCGTGCTTGCCGCCCTAACAGGCCGGCAGCTTAGGTTGACATACTCGTCAGTAGGATTCGAAACTCCAGTCAGCTAGGTTATCCTTTCGGAGCTTGTCGGAGTATCCGCTCACCAGCATCTACATACGTCAAATATGGCCTAATGGTGTTGGCAAGCCGGCAACCACAACTGCTGGATACGTAGTAGTAATTTTCCTGCCGGCGCACACTCGGCCGCAGGTACGCACGAGGGACGTGCACGAATGAGCATGGAACACACTGAGCCCACCGCCACCTACGGCGATGATGGGCATAGCGCAGGCAGCGCAGATACTGCCTCGCAGGCAGGGGAACCCGGCGGCCACACGGCGCAGAGCCCTGGGAACAACAGCCGCAGACGACGCCGTCGCCGTAAAAGTAAAGGCCCGGCAGCGGCCGCCGCTACCCCGCAGCAGTTTGGGGAAGATGGGGAACCCACCCTCTCACCGGGCCAGCCGCCCATACAGGGAGAGAGCCTTCAGGTGCAGACCCCTCGGCAGAACAGCCAGAACAGCCAGAACAATCAAAATAATCACAGCGGCGGCAAGCGCAAAAATGGCCGCAAACGCACCGGTGGCGGCGGTACCGGCCCGCAGCCCTCCAGTGCCGGACCGGGCAACGGCAATCCACGCCAGGGGCGGCAACACGGTACCTCGCAAAATGGAAGCGGTTCGCAAAACGGCGGCAGTGCGCAAAATACTCCCAGGCCATCCTGGCGGCAGCGTGCCGGCGAAGGCGCTGACGGCAATCGCGAAGGTGCCCGAGGCGGCTTCGGTAGCGAGCCTTTCGCAAATGCAGGCAATGGAGGCGGCGGACGCAAAGGCAAGTTCGGCCGTCGCGGCCCGATCGGCTTTGTCGGTCCCATGGATCATTCCTATCGCGCCGTGAACGGCAACATCGCGGACGGCGCACCTTCCACCATGGACTTCCGTAACGGCACCGCGAACGGCAACATCCATGGTCGCAACGACCTGCCCCAAGGGGAGCCTGCCACGTTGGTACAGAGCGACGCGCGAACACGCATCATCTGCTTCATTGAAGACCTGTTTGTGGTAGCGAAGATGCAGGAGGCGGCTCGCAAACTCGGCATCAAGGTGCAATTTGCAAAGGCTGAAAAAGAAACGATTGCTGCCATCACGGACGCTCCGGAAGGGGACCGGCCATCGCTCATAGTATTCGACCTGAACAACGCCAGTGCCAAGCCTCTGACACTGATTCCCAAGCTCAAGGCCAAGCTCAAGCGTTCCACCTCTATTATCGGCTTCCTACAGCATATCCAGGGCGATCTGAAGCTGAAGGCGACCGAGGCCGGCTGTGACTCCGTAATGCCTAAGGCTGCCTTCTCGCAAAATCTGCCCAATCTGCTTCGGCGACATGGTTTTGCAGAAGAGGAAGAGATGATTGAGGCATAACTGTTTGCTACACATAGGAAAGGCCCGCAAACGCGGGCCTTTTCTCGTGCACAGTTATCCGGGCGGCCAACTCATAGCGCGCCCGCCCAGCACGTGCACATGCAAGTGGTCCACGGTTTGCCCGCCATGCTCACCCGAGTTGATAACAGTTCGGAAGCCTTCCGTAAGACCCTGCTGCGCTGCAATCTCAGTGGCTACGGCAAGCAGGTGGCCCAGTAGCTTGCTATGCTCCCGCGCAGTGTGCGTGAGGGATTGCAGGTGTGCACGAGGAATTACAAGAAAGTGCACCGGAGCCTGCGGCGCAATGTCGCGGAAGGCGACTATTTGTTCATCCTCATACAGTGCAGGTACAGGTAGAGTTCCTGCGGCGATCTTACAAAAAATGCATTCCATGGGATGAGCATAAGCTAGCGCTAAGCTGCCTTGCGTCCTGCTTAAAATACGCTCTTCTAAAGTCCGCTTAACAACAGAAAAATCTCATTGACGCTTGTATGAGACAGGCCGCATTCTGATGGTACCGGGTGAAGCTGCCGCTTTGTGCGACCGGATGCTCTAACACCTTCTCGTTCTCGCCCCATCTCAGCGATTTCGAACCATATGCAACCGGCACGCAGCAGGCTCTTTCCTCGGAGCCTTTTAGACCCTTCCAGATCAGGAGTCTTCATGAAGGCCAGTCTCTCCGCTCTCCTAGTAGTATTAGCCGCGCCGCTAGCCGCGCAAGCCGCTGAGCAGCTTATCCCGGCCGGCTCCATTGTGCAATGCACGGTAGCCGAGCCCAAACTTTCGTCCAAAACCGCCGACATCGGCGACCCTGTTCTTTGCCAAGTAAGCCATGCGGAGATGTACGGCCGCGCCACCTTCCCTTACGGCAGCTACCTGGTAGGCCGCTTTGAGGATTACAAGGACCCGGGCCACTTCGTAGGCAAAGGCTTCATGGAGTTAAAGTTTGACCGCATGATAATTCAGCCCGACACGGTCATTCCGATTGCTGCCAAGGTTGTGTATGTGCGCGGTTACAACGTCGACAAGCAGGGAAGAATCCTGGGCAAAGGCCACCCCGTGCGCGATGCCATAGAGTGGTCCCTTCCCATCTTGTGGCCGCTCGACCTGATTTCTCTGCCACGCCGTGGACCGCGTCCAGAATTGAAAGAAGAAACCAAGCTGACGCTCAAGATCATGGATGATATCGGCGTGCCTCTTGGGGCGGAGCTGCCGCGTACAGCGTCCGGTTTGACGCGCCGTTCACCCGTTCATTATATTGCCCCTGCGCCGCCGGTTGAGTTCCAGCAGCCGATTGCCTACGGATATCTACTGCCACCGCCTGTAGTTCCCATCTTTGTGGCAGCACCTGGGCCGGTGGTGATAATGCGCAGCGGCGCGTACTACCGCACAATCGGGTCGAACTAGGCCGGCTCCATAATCAAATCCATGCAAAGCGGCTTTCCCATGAATGGGGAAGCCGCTTTCGTTGTAGCTCCATTAGGAAACGCTTTCCACCGGCTGTACGTCCAGGATGGCTGCCGCCGTGCTGAAGTATCGCTGACGCAGCCGGAACGCCACACGTACCAGCCCGATCAGCGCCGGGACCTCGATCAGCGGTCCCACCACGCCGACAAACGCCTCACCTGAGTTGAGACCGAAGACAGCAACAGCAACCGCGATGGCAAGCTCGAAGTTGTTGCCCGCCGCGGTGAATGACAGTGTCGCCGACTGCGCGTAGTCCGCGCCGAGCCGCTTGCCCATCCAGAAGCTGACGAGAAACATGATGGCGAAATACACCACCAGCGGCACCGCGATCCGGAGTACATCCAGCGGCAGCCGCACGATCAGACTGCCCTTGAGCGAGAACATCACGAGAATCGTAAACAGCAGCGCAACCAAGGTAAGCGGGCTGATGCGAGGCAGGAAGCGCGTCCTGTACCACTCCTCACCTTTGGTCCGGATCAAGAAGTAACGGGTAAGAAAACCGGCAACAAACGGCACCCCGAGATAAAGCATGACACTCGCGGCGATTTGGCCGATGCCGATGGAAACCGCGCTGCCCTGCAAGCCGAACCACCTCGGCAGCACGGTCACAAAAACCCACGCGTACAGGCTGTAGAAAAGAACTTGAAAGACACTGTTGAGCGCCACCAGCCCGGCTGCGTAGTCCGTATCGCCCTCTGCCAGTTCATTCCATACCAGCACCATGGCGATGCAGCGCGCGATGCCGATCAGGATCAGGCCGCGCATGTATGCCGGCTCACCATGTAGAAAGATAATCGCAAGCAGAAACATTAGCACGGGGCCGATCAGCCAGTTTTGCACCAGCGACAGCGCAAGCACGCGCTTGTTGCGAAAGACCTGCCCCAGCTTGTCGTAGCGGACCTTTGCCAACGGGGGGAACATCATCAGGATCAGCCCGACGGCAATAGGAACATTGGTCGTGCCTGACTGGAAGCGGCCGACCAGGGCAGCTGTAGACGGTACGAAGTGTCCAAGCGTCACCCCGGCCAGCATCGCCAGAAAAATCCAGAGAGTCAGAAAGCGATCCAGAAAGGAAAGCTGTTTACGTGCAGCAGGTGTGCAGGAGCGGCCCTGCGTCATCGAAGTTGCAAGCATCAATGGACTTCCGGGGAAGCGGATAGAGCAATCGGTGCGGGAAAGGGAGCACCCTGCAACGCGGCGAATTTAGCCGGGCTGCAGCAAGTCTCGGCAAGGCGTGCCCGATCGGCCTGCATTATGCGTTCCTCTTTCAGCCAGGCGAGTGTCTGCTGTAGAACCTGAGCCGCACCGACGTTCGGCGGCATGACGATCCGGTAGTGCATCCACTTGCCGTCACGACGCGCCTGCACGATCCCGGCGCTGCGCAGGTAGGCCAGATGCCGTGAAATCTTCGGTTGGTCCTGTCTTAAAACCTCAACAAAGTAGCAGACGCAGATCTCCTGCTCTCCCATAAGGTTGAGCAGGCGTAGCCGTGTAACATCGCCCAAAGCCTGAAAAAAACGCAGTATGGGGAAAGGCTTCACTGAGGTGTTGTTACTCATAGGCTTATTATATGTGGATTGACAGATATGTGCTGTCACTATACATTCGCCTTACCGCATATGAAGGGGCGGCATGTATGAGCACACAATTCCTCAAAGTCCATCTCGCAGTCAACGTGCACGATATCACCGCAAGTATCGAGTTCTACAAGAAGCTGTTTCGTGTAGAACCTTCAAAGGTCCGTACCGGCTATGCCAAGTTTGAAATAGCCAATCCTCCCTTGAATTTCACGCTGAACCAGCAACCATTCGAGGAAGCCGGCGCACTGTCGCATTTAGGATTCCAGGTGTCTTCAACCGAAGATGTGCTCGCGGTGCGTGAGCACTGGCACCAGGTCGGACTTGTCACCCGGGACGAGATGCAAACCAATTGCTGCTATGCGACCCAAGACAAGACATGGGTAAAGGACCCGGACGGAAACGAGTGGGAGGTGTTCGCGGTGCTTCAAGATAACCTGCCGGAGAAAACAGCTGAAGCCGTAACAGCCTGATCGCCGATAAGATTCCACCTTGCGAAATAAAGCGGGTACAAGGTATACGGGGAGGCATGCCGCGCAAGTTCTGGGTTGAGGGATTAGTTTTGCTCCTACTGCTGGTCATGGTGGCCGAAGTCGCGCTTTCAACCCGCCAGGAGTCATTCAGCTGGGATGAGGGCGACCACATCTACTCCGGCTATATGAACTGGAAGCACCGCGAGTACAGCCTGAACCCGGAGCACCCGCCGCTCGTCAAGCTGATAGCCGCCTTGCCGCTGCTCGCGCTTGACCTGAAGATCGCGCCCCGGCAAGGCAGGTATTTCAAGTCCGAGGCATACTACGGCGGTCGCGAACTGCTGTTCCGCAACGACCCTCGGTACGGTGGCCTTTACAGCGCAGACACACTGCTGTTCCGCATCCACATGGCGGTGCTCGTCTTCGCGCTCCTGCTTGCCCTGCTGTTGTTCCTGGCCGGGCGCGAGATGTTCGGCGTGCCTGCCGGGCTTATTGCCATGACCCTGTTCGTGTTCGACCCCACGGTGCTGACAAACGCGCCGTTTGTGACGACAGATACGGGCGCGGCATGCGGTTTCTTTGCTTCGGTGTACACGTTCTATCGCTTTGTGAAAGTGCCGAACCGGCGGCGCGCCCTCGTGTGCGGTGTGGCCGCGGGGTTCACGCTGGCCGCCAAGCACTCGGCAGTCGCGCTGGCGCCGATGTTTCTCCTGCTCGCCGCCGGTGAGCTGGCAAGCCGATGGCGTGCTGCCGGGAAGTGGCCAGGCCGTACAGCTGTGCCCCTGCTTACGGGCCTGCCGGGCATCGCGTCGGTTGCGCTTTTTGTTCTGTGGGGCGTGTACAGCTTCCGCTACGCCATGCACCCGCAAGGCGTAGAGATGCCGCCGCTTGCTCAACAAATGGCTTCACTGTCGCCGGGCATACGCGGCGTGATCGCCTTTTGCGCGCAACACCGCTTGCTGCCGGAAAGCTACCTGTACGGCTTGGTTGACGTGCAGCGGGTCGGCAACGGCATGCCTGCGTACATCTTCGGCAAGCTATACGCGCATGGGCAGTGGTTCTACTTCCCGGCTTTACTGTCGCTCAAGTGGAGCGTGGGCGTACTGGGATTGCTGGCGCTTGCTATAGGTGCCTTCGCAACCGGAAGGGTGCGCCGCCCCCGCGAAGTATTCTTTCTCACGCTGCCGCCCCTGTTCTACCTTGCGACCGCAATGGCTTCACCGCTCAACATCGGCGTGCGCCATGTACTGCCGATATTCCCTTTGCGTTTCTGCTGGCCGGCGCGGGCGCAGGGTGGCTGGTGCAGCAGCGGCAGGCCTGGAGCTTTGCGGTTGCCGCGTTGCTGCTGTGGCATGTTGTGGACTCCGTGCGCATGTTCCCCAACTACATGCCCTACGCAAACGTCCTATGGGGCGGCCCGGCAAACACGCACCTGTACTTTTCCGACTCCGCCGTGGAGTGGGGACAGGAGCTGAAGTGGACCAGGCAGTGGCTCGATGCGCGCGGCATCAAGCAGTGCTGGTTCGCCTACTTTCCCGCGCCGTTCCTGCTGCCGAGCGACTACGGCATTCCCTGCAAGCTGCTGCCGACCGACGACACCATGTACGAGGGAGACATCCTCCTGCCGCCGGTAGTTCATGGGCCGTTGCTCATCAGCTTCGCCGACCTGAACGGGTTTGAGTTCGGCACAAAAGTACGCAATCCGTATCAAAAGCTTTTCGAGCGCAAGCCCGATGCTGTGATTGCCAATGATGTGGCTGTTTTCAACGGAAACTTCTCGCTACCGGAAGCTGCGGCGCTTGCATACGAGCAGCAGGCTGAGGATGTTCTCAAGAAGAACCCGCAAGCAGCCCTTATCGCGGCACGGCAAGCAGTCGCGCTGGTGCCGAACGGCTTCGACGCCAACTTGCGGTTAGGTGACGCATATGCGGCTTTACAGAATCAAGCAGCGGCACGCGCGGCATACGCGATAGCCATGCGCCGCGTGGCTGACATGGAGCCGTCTGCGCAGGAGCACTGGCGGCCTGACGTTGCGAGAAAGCAGGCGGCAGTGGGTTCCCGCGACTGAAGTACACTGGAATCGATGGCAATGCTCGCGACCGATGCAACTCCGGGCCTTATCAAAATCGATCTCTCACCGCGCAAGCCTGCTCCAAAACCGGAGTGGCTCAAGGCGCGTGCGCCCTCCGGCGAGAACTACCACGACCTGAAAAAGCTGGCCCGCTCGCTCAACCTGCATACTGTGTGCGAGTCGGCGCACTGCCCCAACATCGGCGAGTGCTGGTCGCACCGCACCGCGACCTTCATGCTGCTGGGCAACCTGTGCACCCGCCGTTGCGGGTTTTGCGCGGTACCCAAGGGCCGTCCGGAGCCTATTGACCGTGATGAGCCGCGCCGGGTCGCCGAAGCGGTCGCACAACTGGGCTTGAAATTTGCCGTGATCACCAGCGTCAACCGCGACGACGATGTACTCGGCGGCGCACGCATCTTCGCCGAGGTCATCGAGCGCATCCGCGAGCAGGCACCAGGCTGCCAGGTTGAAGTATTGATCCCTGATTTTCAGGGCAATGAGGACGCAATTCGCATCGTGGTCGATGCCGCCCCGGAAATTCTGAACCACAACACGGAATCCGTGCCCCGGCTGTACCGCGCCGTGCGCTCCGGCGCGCGCTATGAGCGTACCCTGCGGCTGCTCGCCTTTGCAAAAGAGCTTGCGCCGAAGATGGTTACCAAATCCGGTGTCATGGTCGGGTTAGGCGAGGAGACGCACGAACTGCTCGCCGTCTACCGTGATTTAGCAGCAGCAGGCGTTAACGTGCTGACCATCGGTCAGTACCTGCGCCCTTCAAAGGACCACCTGCCCATGGCCCGCTACTACACGCCGGACGAGTTTGCCTACATGAAGACCGAAGCACTCGCTATGGGTTTTCGCCATGTGGAGAGCGGCCCGCTGGTGCGCTCCAGCTATCACGCGCACGAGCAGGCCGGGGCCGCGCAGGCTTGATTTAGCCGCGCGGCAGCACTACAAACGGCGTAGCCGGTTCCGCCTGGACAACTATAGGCTTGCGCTTGGCTGCTGACGTAAACCCAAGCCCCCACTCCGGCGACTTGAGCCCTGGCATAGGTTTGGCCTGGAACAGCCGCTTGGTCTGCCTGGCCATGAACCGCGCCATAACCTTTGACTTCTTACGCCGGGCACTATCAGTTGAAATGCCGGTACCCGCGTACATCTGCCTGTACAGCTTCGACAGAAACATGAACGCAACGCGTGCCTTCAAGTTCGGCGTGCAGGCGGAGCGTTGCCACACTGCTTTCCAGGTGTAGAACTTATCCCACACATCCTGTGTACGGTCGCTGATTTCGCCTGAGCTCATGGAAGGGTGCGGCGTAAACATCTTGGGCCGCGTCTCGGTCGGGATGAGCCAGTAGCGCGTGATCGGCACATCGCCCACCA
>CAXSHS010000089.1:0-13662 GCA_964237325.1 uncultured Acidobacteriaceae bacterium
TTTGCACCCACGCCGAGCGCAAGTGTGAGCACGGCGGTAAGTGCGAAGGCAGGCGAGCGGCGCAGCTGGCGCAGGGCGTAGCGAAGGTCGTGCCAGATAGAGTGCATGGGTTACTCCGATCTCAAGGCGATGACTGGGTCGATGGAGGCAGCACGCCGCGCGGGCGCGATGAGGGAGGCCGCGCTGATGCACATGACGGAAAGAACTGCCACAGCGCAGCCGACGAGGTTATGTATGCCGCTATGTATGCTGCTGCCCGCGTCGGGAAGCTCAAAAAGTTTGTTGAGGGCCTGCGTAAGCACGGCAGCCAGCGCGATGCCCGCGATCAGCCCGGTGCACACTCCTGTGAGCACAGGCCGGGCGAGCGGTGCGAGGATCAAGCCGCGCGAAGCCCCAAGGGCGAGCCGGATGCCAATCTCCCGCTGTCGCAGGGCAACCGAGCGCATGAGCAGTCCGTGCTGCCCTAGGCCGGTGAGCAGTAGAGCCAGCATGGCGAAGCTGCCGGAAAGGGCAAGGAGGACGCGCTCGCGGCCAAGGTCGGCGTCGGCACGCTCGCGGAAGCTCTGGATGCGGACGATGGCCTCGCGCGGGATGGTTGCGGCAAGCGCGGTGCGCAGAGCGGTTAGGGCGAGCGGGGTGGAGGCGGCGTGGACCATCACCTCGGCTCCGGTGCCGTCGCTGTAGTCCGAGTTCACGGACGGGTCGAAGAACTGGTAGATCATCGGGACCATGGGCTGGCGGAGCGAGATGTAGCGTGCGTCTTCAACGACCGCGACGATGCGGCATGCTGACTTCGAATCGAGGTTGGTGCCGTCGGGGACACCCATGGTTGAGAAGTAAACATTCCGGCCAAGTGGGTCTTCGCCCGGGAAGAAGATGCGGGCCAAGCTCCGGCTGAGGGCGCAGGATTGAGGCCATTTTTCTGGTGCGAGCATGGCGAAGGACGGGTCCGCAGCGAGCACGGTGGTGCCCGCGGCACGGAAGTAGTCGGGCGTAGCGTCCTGGAAGTAGAGGCTAGGCGCTGAGTGGATGCGGTGCTCGCGGTCGATGGAAAAGGCGCGGCTGATTGGATAGTGGCCGGAGAGCGGCAGCGTGTTTACAAAGCCGGTAGCCTCCACGCCCGGCTGTGCCTGAAGCGCTTCGCCGAAGCGCTTCAGGATGAAGTTGCCCTCAGAGCCTTTCGGCTGCAAGGGAGACAGGTCGATGGTGGCGGTGGCAGCGCGATCCAGAGCGAAGCCTGCATGCTGATTTGCGAAGCGCAGTAGCGCGCCGCCGAGCAGCCAGGCGGCGCTGACCATGGCAAGCGAGAGCGCGACCTGAAGCGCGATGGACCACACACCCGCCCTGCGGGAAGCCACGGTGCGGCCCGCGAGCTTGAGGTCGAGCGGGGCCTGGCCCACCGCCTCGAGCGCCCAGCCGAGCAGCAGCGCAAGCGCAAGCGCGGGCAGGGTGAGGACGAGCGACTCCACCAGGACCTGCCGTGCGATGGCACTGCGCGGCGCACCTAGGGCGAGCGCCACAGCATACTCATGCTGCCGCCCGCTTACCCTCGCCAGCATGACCAGGGCCGCGTTGGCGGCGCAAAGCACCAGGAGCAACGCGACTAGCAGTTCAAGCGCGAGCAGGGGCGTTTGGTAGGTGGTGCGTAGCCAGGAGTTGCCGCTGTTGCCGGGGCGTACGGTGAGGCGGAAAGCCTTAAAGAACTGGCCGAGATGTATGCCGGACGGTTCGGCGTCATGGCGGAGATTCGGCTCAAGCGCGTGCGCCTCGGCAAGCGCCTGCGCGAGGTGGACGCCGGGTTTGAGGCGGCCCAGGACGGAGAAATGAATGTTTCCGGCCTGGGTCAGCGTGTCGGGCTGGTCGAGCAGCTTGGCGAACGAGATCGGCAGGTAGATGGCCGGCGGCAGGTTCGCGGTCAGGCCGGTGAACGAGGCAGGGAGCACGCCGCTTACCGTGACCGCGCGGTCCGCAACGGCGAGTGTTTGGCCGAGTGCCTGCGCGGGGCTGCCGAACTGCTGCCGGGCATACGCCTCGCTCAGGAGAGCGGTCGCGTTCCCTTGCAAAGGCCGGCCGGTTGCGGGTGCAAGCTCCAGCAAGCTCAGGGCGTTCGGCGTCAGCATCTCGACGGTCTGGAGCGACTTGCGCGCGCCGCGGCGCACGATGACGTCGGCGTCATCCTTGAAGGCAAGCAGGCCGGTAAGGGTCTGCTGCCGTTGGCTCAATAGCGTGTACAAAGGCATGCTCATGCCCGGCGAGGTCACGCCGTTCGAGAGGCTGTACTCCACAAGCTCATGGGGTCGAGGTATGGGCAGGCTCTTGAGAACGATGTTCCAGGTCAGGGTGAACATCGCCGTGCTCGCACCCAGGCCGAGCGCGAGCGTGAGGACGGCGACAGCGGTGATGCCGGGCGTATTGCGCAGGCGGCGGAGGGCGTAGCGGAGATCGGCGATAAGGGTACGCATTGAGGAACTCCTTCTGAAACGAACGGCTACTCGGCGCGCAGGACTTCTACCGGATCAACGGAGGCGGCGCGTAGCGCCGGTGCAGCTGACGCGAGCAGTGCGACCAGCTCCATGGCAACCACAAGCAGCGCAAGGAACAACAGCTCATGCGGGGCGCGCACCGTAAGCACGGACGCGATGACCTTGCGCAGTGCAAAGGAAAGCGCGAGGCCTGCGGCCAGGCCGGCGAGAGAGATGGCGGCCACCCTGCGCAGCCATAGCAGCAGCACCTGCCAACGCTGCGCGCCGAGTGCCATGCGGACGCCGATGTCGCGGCGGCCCTGCTCTACCCGCTGCGCGATGAGGCCGTACAACCCGAGCGCGGCGAGCAGCACCGCGAGCGCGGCAAAGGTGCCGAACAGCCAGCCTTCCATGCGCTCCAGCACCAGCGCTTCGCCCACTATGTCGGTCATGGTCTGCGCAGGGCGGAAGGGCAGGCCGGGGTCAAGCTGCTGCATGATCTTGCGTAAAGGCTCGGCGAGTGTGAGTGGGTCGACGCCTGTTCGGATGACGAGCTTCATATCTTGCAGGTAGCTCATGTACTGCACTGGAAACTGGGTCAGTGTGCTATCTACTTCAGCCATGGGCGGCTGGTAAAGATACTGACGCTGATTGCTGACGACACCAATGATGACGGTTTTATCGTCGTCATCGATTTGCCGGCCGATCGGGTCTTCGCCCGGGTTGAAGAACTTCTTGACGAAAGCTTCATCGACAACAGCAACGGTGCGAGTTTTTGCTGTGTCCTGCGCCGCGTCAAAGGAGCGGCCGCGCAGCAGACGCGTGCCTATCGTCTTGTAGTAGTCGAGTGAAACGTTACGTTCCTCGGCAAGGGTCTCTTGGTTTTTCGGCGCGGGCGGCTTGCCGACAATGTGCACCTCACTGTTAAAGCCGTAACTCTGCACCGGCAGGATGTTGATGACAGCCGCTGACTGCACACCGGGCAATGCGCGTACCCGCTCCAGCAACGGTTCGTAAAATGTGTGCACCAGGTCACGGCCTGCGATAGTGCCGGAGGAAAGGTTTACATCCTCGGTCAGTAAATGATCGGCACGAAAGCCGAGGTCGGTGCCGCGCAGCGTCGCGAGCGAGCGTAGCAACAGGCTGCTTGTAACCAGCAGCACCATGGCGAGCGCCATTTGCGCCGCGATGAATATGGCGCTGAGTCTTTGCTGTGCGCGGTTTGTGCCTGTGCCGGAAGAGCCGCTGCGCAGTGCATCAGCCGGTGCGATGGATACCAGCTGGCGCAGAGGCAGCAACCCTGCAATTAGCAGTGTAAGCATGGCGGCGAAAAGGGATGCGCATACAACAGGCAAATTCAGCCCGATCTCCGCACCGCGGTCGAGTGAGGCCTCCAGCAGCGTTCGTACCGCCTGCAGGAGCAGCCATGCCGCGATTGTGCCACCCGCAGCGCCGGCCACAGCCAGTAGCGTGATCTCTGTAAACAACTGTCCGGCCAGCCTGCCGCGCGAAGCGCCTATCGCTGAGCGCAAGGCCAGTTCACGCTCACGGCGTAGTCCGCGCACCAGCATCAAGCCTGCAATGTTGACGCAGCCCAGCAGAAGCACCGCGATAACGGCAAGCGCCAGCACTTTGACAAGGCCGCCTGTTTGCCCGAGGGTAGCCTCTGCCATGGAAGTCAGCTGCATGCGACGACCTTTGCTGTCGGGCCGCACTTGTGCGTAGGCAGTTAATACACGAGTCATGTCTGCCTGCGCCTGCGCTACGGTCATGCCCGGTTTCAGGTGTCCGAAGGTCTGCATCCAGTGGCTACCGGCTCGGCTTAGATCATCTTCCTGCGGAGTAAAGGGTGTGTACGCGACTTCACTTTGCTGAAGCGGGTAGCGGAAGCTTGCAGGCATGACGCCGATTACGGTGACCGGCCTACCGTCGAGCTCGATCTTGGACCCGAGCACGTTGCTACGCCCGCCGAAGCTTTTGCGCCATAGCGTGTAACTCAATACGGCAACATCGGCGCGCCCGCGTGCGTTCTCGCTTGGCAGGAAGGTGCGGCCAAGCAACGCATGGACCCCAAGCGCGTCAAAGAAGTTATCTGTTGAGTGAACGGCATGGATCGCGGCAGGGCCTTGCGGCCCACGCAGGTTCATCGTCTGTTCTGAAAACCCAGCCAGTGCTGTGAATGAGCGATTGTTTTCGCGCCAGAACTTGTACTCGGGTGAGGTGGCAGGCTGCGTGTAGCCTGATGGCGAGCGAGGAATGGTGACCACAATCCGGTCCGGCTCGCCGTAGGGCAGAGGCCGGATGAGCAGCGCGTCGAACACGCTGAATACTGTGGCCGCGAGGCCCACCGTGAGCGAGAGCGTGAGCACGGCGGTGAGCGTGAAGCCGGGCGAGCGGCGCAACTGGCGGAGGGCGAAGCGAAGGTCAGCTAGCAGGGTTTGCATGCGTTCTCCTGACTTGTATCCGGTTATGGTCCTATTCCGTTCTGAGCGCGACCATGGGGTCAATGGAGGCGGCCTTGCGCGCGGGGATCAAGGCCGCAAGCAACGCCGAGGCGAGCAGCAGCGCGGCGACTACGATTAGCACCAGCGGCTGAAACCCGCCGGTCTGATACAGAGTGCTTTGGAGCAGTTGCCCGGCGGCGAAACACAGCGGCAACCCGATGGCGAGGCCAATGAGCGTCTGCGTCAACGCTCGCCTGACGATCATCGCCAGCACCCCGGCGCGGCCGGCGCCGAGCGCCATGCGGATGCCGATTTCGCTCGTTCGCCGTGCCACTGCGTAGGCGGTAACACCGTAAAGGCCGATTGAAGCCAGTACCAGCGCGAGGATTCCAAAGAGTGTCGTGAGCCGCACAACCAGCTCCTGCTGCGTGAAGTTGAGGCTGAGCTGGTCTTCATATGACTGCATCTTCAGGATCGGAATATCAGGGTTGATGGACTTGAGCGCCTGCCGTACAGAGGCCGCGGCTGCGCCGGGATCTCCGCGATACCGGACCACCAGATTGCCCGCGAAATGCTTGAAGTTTTCGTTTGAGATCTGGCCGGGCTCCGTGTAGGCGACGCTTTGAGTCAGCGGTGTGAAGTACATCGGTACAGCGGGTTTTTCGGGGTCGGTGTACTTTGTGTCTTCCACCACGCCGACGATGTCGAACTCAGTTGCTTTGTTCAGGCTTGGTCCAAAGTGCTCTCCGACGGGGGTCTTGCCTTTCAGGAAGCGGTTGACGAAAGCCTGGTTCACGACCGCCGCACTCGTGCCGGTGGCCGTGTCATGCTCTGTGACACCTCGGCCCAGCAGGACGCGCGTGCCCAGCGCAGCGAAGTAGCCTGGGCTGACGGCGGAGTACCCGGCGACTTGCGGGGCGTCGCCGATGCGCGCAGCGCCGGGCAGGAAGATGCCGCCGTTCCAAGTGCTGTTCGTCATGGGCGTGTAGGTGGCATAGGCAATGCTGTCAACGCCGCCCAGGTGTGCAAAGGTATCGTCGATTTGCCGGTACAGCTCTGCAAGCCGGTCATAGCTGTACCCGGCAGCTGTCAGGTCGGTGGAAACAAGCAGCTTGCCTTCCGGCTGGAAGTGGAAGTCCTGGTGCTCAAGCGCGCGCAGGCTGGTGATGAGCAGCCCGGCGGTTGAAAGCAGCACGAGCGAGAGCGCGGCCTGTAAGATGACCAGCACTCGCTGCGGCGTGGCGCTGGCGTCGCGTGTGCTGCGGTTGGCACCGCGCAATGCCTCGACTGGGCTGGTGCGTGAGGTGATCCACGCGGGCGCGATGCCGAATACGATACCGGTAACAAGCGAAGCGAGCAGCGCGAAACCAAGCACGGGCAGCGAAGGGGCGGCTGAAAGCGGGCTGAGCTCTACACCGCGCGTTACCAGCGCCAGGATGCCGCGCGTGCCCGCATAAGCGACTATGAGCGCAGCCAGGCCGCCGAACAGGGCGAGCAGCACGGCTTCCACCAGTGTTTGCCGGATGAGCCGCCCGCGCGGCGCGCCCAAGGCCGAGCGCACCGCAAGCTCCTGCGAGCGGGCCATGCCGCGTACCAGCATCAGGTTGGCGAGGTTGGCGCAGGCGATCAGCAGCACGAAGCCTGCAACCAGCAGCAGCAGCTTCAGGCCGCTCTGGTACTGGTCGCGCAGGTCGCTGATGCCGCTGCTCGCGGCAACAAGTTCGGTGGTCTGCCGAGCCAGGGTCCGGTCTGTGAGGTTTGGAAAAATCCCTGCATTGGCCCGAATCCACTGGCGCAGCTCGCCTGCGATGGCAAGCTGTACCTGCGGTTCATCCTTTGCCTGCGGTACGCGCACCAGCAGGTTGAGCCAGCCGTCGACGGGCAGCTTCATCAGAGGAAAGCCCGGCTCAAACGCGGCTTCCTGCGCAAGCGGCAGCCATAAGCCCGGAGGGTCCTGCATGGCGCGCTCACCAAGAAAGTCGGCTGCGGCGATCCCGACCACGGTCACCGGGTGCCCGGTAAGCAGCAGCGTGCTGCCGATGATGCGTGGGTCTCCGCCGAACTTGGTTTGCCACAGCGTGTAGCTCAGGACTGCCGTGGGCGGCGCGCCTTCGCGGTCGTCGTCCGGGGTCAGCAGGCGCCCGGCGTAGGGCTTTACGCCCAGCACCTGAAAGTAGTTGCCGGAGAGAAAGTGCATGGTGAGCGGCTGCACCGCCGTGGATGGGTCCCCTGCGCGGCGCGCGCTCACGGTGGTAGTACCGGACTGCACGGCTGCGATGCCTGCTATGCCCGGCGTCCTATCGCGCAGGTAGCGGTACGCCTCATACGAGAAAGCCGACCAGTCACCCTGCAAGCCGCCGTTGACGCCGGAGGTGTTGGCTTGGCCTACTTTATAAAGCTGCTCCGGGTTTGATACGGGGAGCGGGCGCAGCAGAACCTGGTAGACCAGCGTGAAGATAGCCGTGGTCGCGCCGATGCCGAGCGCGAGGGTGAGGATGGCGGTCGCGGCGAAGCCTGGGGATTTGCGCAGCTGGCGGAGAGCGAATCGGATGTCGGCGATGATGGAGTTCATTTGCAGTCCTTTGCAATCCTTGATATTTCTTGGCAGCTGGGTTCAGCCGTTAGCTGATTCCGTGCGTAAACGGTTTTGCACTGAGAGGGAGCCGGATTTCACTCGGCTCGCAGGGCTTGCATGGGATCGATGGAAGCAGCGCGGCGCGCGGGGATGAGGGCCGCTATCAGAGCCGAGAGGAGCAGCAGCGCGGCCACCATGAGGAGTACGAGCGGTTGGAAGCCGCTGGTCTGGTAGAGCGTGTGCTGCAGCAGCCTTCCGGCAACGAAGCACAGCGGCAGGCCGAGCGCGAGGCCAAGCAGCGCCTGCGTGAGCGCGCCTTTGACGATCATGGCGAGCACGCCGCCGCGGCCGGCACCAAGCGCCATGCGGATGCCGATCTCGCTTGTGCGCCGCGCGACCGCGTAGGCGGTGACACCGTAGAGGCCGATGGAGGCGAGTACGAGGGCGAGCAGGCCGAACAGGGTGGTGAGGCGGACTACGAGCTCTTCTTGCGTGAACTGGCCTCGGATTTCGTCGGTATAGCTGCTCGCTTGCAGGATTGCAATGTTAGGGTTGACCGCCTTGAGCGCTCCGCGAATGGAAGCCATAGCAGTGCTTTCGTCACCCCTGTAGTGAAAAACAAGATTGGAGGCGAAGTATTCGAAGTTTTCAGCTTGTGTTTGCTCTTTATTCGGGTACACCGTGCTTTGCATCATTGGAGTAAAGAACATAGGACGTACCGGCTCTGACAGGTCGCCATATTTGGTGTCGTCTACCACGCCCACGATGGTGTATTCGGATGGAATATGCGGATCGGGACCGAAGTGTTCACCGAGAGGCGGCTTGCCTTTGAAGTAACGGTCGGCGAAGGTTCGATTGATAACGGCTACATGGGTGCTTGTGGGAGTGTCCTGATCAGTGATCGCCCTTCCTAAAAGAACGTTCGTGCCTACAGTCGCAAAATAATGCGCGCTGACTGCGGCATAGCTTGCATCGCGTTCACCGTTCGCCTCCACGCCGGGGAAGAATACGTTCATGCCCCAATTGTTATGAGCCATAGGAGTGTAAGTGGCATATGCAAAGCCTGAGATGTTGGGCAGGTGTGTGAACGTGTCGTCCATCCTGCGATACAGCTCATCAAGCTGCGGAAACGCAATGCCGGCACCGGGGAGATCAATAAACGCCAGCAGTCGGCCTTGCGGCTCAAAATGGAAGTTTTGGTGCTGAAGATGGCGAAGGCTTGTAATGAGCAGCCCAGCAGTTGAGAGCAGTGCGAGTGAAAGGGCCGCTTGCAGTACTACAAGTAGTTTTTGGGGCATCGCGCTCGCATCACGGGTACTACGGTTAGCTCCGCGCAGCGCCTCCACGGGATTGGATCGTGAAGTCACCCATGCGGGCACAATCCCAAACAGCAGCCCGGTAACGAGCGAAACCGTGAAAGCAAATGCGAGTATCGGGAGTGAAGGAGTTGCCGCAAGCGGGCTTACCTCAGCGCCCTTGGTTGCCAGTGCAAGAATTGCGCGCGAGCCGCCATAAGCGACTACAAGCGCAGCTGCTCCGCCCGCGAATGCCAGCAGCAGTGCTTCTACCAATGCTTGCCGAACGAGACGTGTACGAGGCGCGCCCAGGGCAGAGCGCACCGCGAGCTCCTGTTTGCGGCTCATGCTGCGCACCAGCAGAAGGTTCGCAAGGTTCGCGCAGGCGATCAGGAGCACAAATCCGGCCACCAGCTGCAACAATTTCAAGCCGCTTCCATACTGGTCGTTCAGCGTATTTATGCCGTCGTTGGCGAGTGCCAATTCAGTGGTTTGACGAGCAATGTCCTTGGCGCTCGGTGGGATGCTGAACGGATTAGGGTGTGCCGTGAGCCATAGGCGTAGTTCGCCGCGTAATGCTTGCTCTATTATCGGAACCTGCTTCGCGTTTGGCACTCGGACCAGCAGGTCGAGCCAGTGCGCTCCGGACACGCGCATCAGTTTGCGCTCCGGGTTCAGCACCGGTTCCTGCGCAAGCGGGATCCACAATCCTGATGGATCTGTGTCGTTGCGTTCGCCCAGGAAGTTCGCCGCCGCAATACCGACAACTGTGTACGGGTGCCCGGTCAGCAGAAGGGTACTTCCAACCAGGTGCGGATCGCTCGCGAACTTACTACGCCAGAGCGTATAGCTCATGACGACGACAGGTGATGCGCCTTCACGGTCGTCATTTGAACGCAGTAAGCGCCCCGAGTAAGACGTCACACCCAGCATGGAAAAGTAATTGCCCGACACGAACCGAACCCATAACGGCTGTGCTACTGCTGCATCGCCTGCACGGCGTACGCTCAGGTTAGTCGACCCGGCCTGCACAGCAGCGATCTGCACGCCGGAAGTTTGCTCATGAAAGGAGCGGTACAGCTCATAGGAGAAAATGCGCCAGTCATTTTGAAGACCGCTGTCCACGCAACATTCATTTTCCTTGCCGACTTTGTATAGCTGCTCAGGGTGTGAGACAGGCAGCGACCGCAGCATGACCTGGTACACCAGCGTAAAGATCGCGGTAGTCGCGCCGATGCCGAGGGCTAGTGTGAGGATCGCGGTGACTGCGAAGCCGGGCGACTTGCCTAGCTGCCGGAGAGCAAAGCGAATATCGGCGACGATCGAGTGCATAGTGGCTGCCTTTCTGTGCGGGTGTTTGTTACAAATGCGTGCGTCGGGCACGATGCCGGTTCGGTACATGCTTGCAGACCGGCCAAAGCGTAATGCCCGGTGAACTTCAAGTTCGGTCAAGGCGCAAGTCGGGGAAAGCTTAAATTCCTGCGTTCACCCCGGCGCCTTTGTCTTCCTTGCGCGTCACCGTGCTGGGGTTGCGCTCGGGTTCGGCGAGTAGGCGTAGCAGCTCGCCCTCGGCCACTACCTTGCCGTCAAACAGGTGCACCTGCCGCTCGGCATGCGCGGCGAAGCGGTTGTCGTGGGTTACCATGCAGATGGTCGAGCCCTCGGCGTGCAGCTCCTTGAGCAGGGTCATCACGGCTTCACCGTTTTTCGAATCGAGATTGCCGGTCGGCTCGTCGGCCAGCAGGATGGACGGCGCGCCCGCGAGCGCTCGCGCCACGGCCACGCGCTGCTGCTGGCCGCCGGAGAGCTGCGAGGGATAGTGGCGCATGCGGTGCGCCATGGCTACGCGCTCAAGCGCGTGCTGGACGCGGTCCTTGCGCTCGCTTGCGGCCATGCCGGAGCGGTAGGTGAGCGGCAACTCCACGTTCTCGTACACCGTGAGGTCGCCGATGAGGTTGAAGCTCTGGAAGATGAAGCCGATCTCCTGGTTGCGGATGCGCGAGCGCTCGGCGAATGTCAGGTTGGCGACAGGCTTGCCGTTGAGCTGGTACCTGCCGTCGCTAGGCGTGTCGAGCAGGCCCACGATCGAGAGCAGCGTGGACTTGCCGCAACCCGAGGGGCCCGACATGGCGATGTACTCGCCGCGATGGATGGCGAGGTGGATGCCCGAGAGCGCGTGGGTTTCGATTTCGTCGGTGTAGAAAACCTTGGTCAGCGCCTCGATTTCGATCAGTGCTTCCGTCTGGGGTGTGTTCACTTTCTTCTCCTGAGTTGATCTGGGTCGATCTGTGAAGGGATTTGGGGAGTTAGTCCAGCCGTATGCGATCCGTGTTGTCCCAGCGCGACATGTCTGACAGGATCACCGTGTCGCCTTCGTTCAAACCGTTGAGCACCTGGATTGCGTTGACCGAGGCGCGGCCAACCTTGACCGGTATTCGCACCGCCTCCTTGCCGTCCGGGGTGAGCCGGAACAGCGAAATCGTGCTGTTTTCGTTGCCGAATGCAGGCCGCCCGGCATAAAGCACGTCCTGTAGCCGGTCGAGGTCGATGGTGCCGTCCACGCTCAGGTCAGGCCGCGCCCCCTGCGGCAACGCCCCAACAAGCTCTACGTCCACGGTGACGGTTCCGTTCAATACGGCCGGGTCAATGCGCGTGACCTTGCCTGCGATCACGCCGTTGTGGGTGTCGATCTCGGCAGGTTGCGCGATCTGAATGTCACGCGCCTGCGTCTCAGCGATCTTGAGCGAAGCCTTCAGCTGATCGGGCTGCACGACCTTGGCAAGGGTCGTGCCGGGGTCTACGTGCTCGCCTACCTGGTGCGGCAGCTCGACAAGCACGCCGCGGATACCTGCCCGCACACTCAGCGCTCCCTGCTGGCGCTGCTTCAGCGCGAGGATGGCCTGTGCCTCGTCCACCTTGGTCTGCTGCACTTCAAGCTGTGTGGCAATGGCCTTTTGGTTTACCGTCAGGCGCTCGCCTTCTATGCCGTCACGGGTCTTCATCTCGTCGGCCTTGCCTTGCGAGGCGCTATACGTCAGCCCGCTGATGACGCCGAGTTTGTAGAGTGCTTCGTCTGTCTGCGCCTGCTTCTGCGCCTGGCTATGGTCGGCGGTCACCGTGGCCGCGCCCGCGCGCTGGGTCATCAGGTCGCTTTGGAGTTTGGCCTGCAGGTTCAGGTACTCGACCTTGGCAGCTTTTACGTCCAGCTGGGCTCCAAGCAGCTCCTGCTGGAGCTGCGGGTCGGTCAGGTCCATCACGATGGTGTCCGGCTCCACATGGGCGCCGGGCAGCACGCGCAGGCGTACCACGGTGGCCTCAGTTTCAGCCGGGATGAGGCGGATACGATCCTCGCGCGGAACAAGCGTGCCGATGCCGCGCACCTGGCGCACCATGGGGCCGCGCTTCACGGTATCGGTCCACACCGTGCTGCGCTCGACCGAAGGCGAAGCGGGCTTGAGGCGGGAGACAGCGATGCCGCCTGTAGAGAGAACGGCGAGAGCCACAGCGGCCAGCACCCAGCGGCGGCGGTTCTTTTTGCGTTTCAGGTCGGGGCGTGAAATATCCATACGCCGGATGTAGTTGCACGACAGTGGCCAAAGTGGCTTGTAGGAGGCTCATTTAGAATCAACAGCTTAGCTGTGGCTCGATAACCCAAACTGTCCGGAAGTGGGCACAGGTGTCCGATTATGGACACTCGCCGGTACAGTGGTTTGCATAGCGCGGGCAGATGTTTTTGCCTGGCAGCATGGAGCGGGTGCAGTTGCCTGCAATGCTTGCTACACAATTCGGGTCATCCTTGGCGAAGCGAAGTCGAAGGATGACGCTCAAAAAGTTACTTTATGTATTTGGCTTACGGCACTTGCCCGCCGCGCGAGGTCACAGCCTGGCGCAGCCCTCGTGCCTCGGTGTTGTTCGCGTCAAGCCGCAGGGCTGCCGCTACCTCATCTGCTGCTTCAGGCAGCTGATTGTTCAATAGCGCCAGCCGTGCCAGCACCAAGTGCGCCTGGGCATTGTCGCGCTGCCCCAATGAGCGGTTTGCCATCGACCGCGCAGCGTCACGGTCGGCGGTGCGCTCGCGGATGCGTGCCAGCCCGGCATATGCCTCGGCGGAGCCGGCATCAGCAGCCGGGTCAAGCGCCAGGGCGCGGTTGTACTCGCGCTCACTTTCGGCAATCAGGCCCTCGTTCAGGTAGCGGTTTGCCTCGGTCAGCAGGGCGGTCATGCGCTTAGCGGGCGGGTCAGTAGCGGCCCGCAGCACTTCCAACTGCTCCAGCTCAAAGGCAGCCTGGCGAAATGCTGCTTCATCGTAGGAGCGCTTTACCCGTTCCACCGGCAGCTGCTGCGTAGCCTGTGCGGCGGTCGCGGTAACGGTGGATGCCGTAGGCGGCTGCAGATATGTCGGATTGCGCAGGTTGGCCGCGAAGCTTTGCAGCTCTGAGTCGCCGGGGAGCAGCTTGAGCGCTTCGTCGGCTTCTTTTTGCGCGCCCGCGGCATTGCTCCGCCGTGCGTAGGCTAGAGCCAGGTTGAAGTGGTAATCCGGTTCTTTAGGGTCACCGGTTATGGCCTGCTGAAACAGCGGCGCACCATCCTTGCCGCGCCTTGCGGCAGCCACACCCTGGTTATTCACCACTTCCGGCAGCGGCAAGCGGGTACTCACGAAGGCAAATGCGTCCTCCGCAGGCAGGTACTTGCCGGTGTAGAAGAACGCGAGGCCTCGATGAAAATCCGCCTGGAGCGCGTTCGGGTCGTTACGGTTCAGGTGCCCATAAGCTATGGCGGCCTGATCGTAATTTTGCGCCCCGAAGTCGGCATCGCCCAGCGCCAGCCAGGCCGGGCCGTAGTTCGGGTCCAGCCGAACGGCGTCGGTCAGGCGGCGGATGCGCTCT